>NZ_JAPEHT010000058.1 GCF_028823615.1 Planococcus sp. A6 | reverse complement strand
TGTCTTATAATGAAGAAAACGACGGGGAGCGATGAACATGGCAGCGGAAAAGACATTGCGCATCTGCGATAAAGGCCACCGTTATTACAAGAGCAGCGATTGTCCGACATGTCCGGTATGCAACGAGGAAAACAAGCCGCAACGCGGATTTCTCCGGGAGCTCAGTGCGCCGGCAAGAAATGCGCTGCTCCATGAAGACATCGACACGCTTGAAAAACTGTCCGGTTATAGCGAAAAGGCCATTCTAGCGCTTCACGGCGTCGGGCCTGCGTCTTTGCCCGCTTTGAAGAAGCATTTGGCACAAGCGGGCTTGTCGTTTGAAAACTGATAGCACATGAAAAAAAGCTCTCCCAAGCGGAAGAGCCTTTTTTTCATGCAAAACTTTACGCTTTCTCTGCTTTTTTCTCGGATGCCCGCATGTACTCGAGCCAGGAAATCCATAACGCCGCCGCGGCACCGATCCATAAGACCGGGCTCGTCAGCGAAATGCTGTTTTGGGATTCGCCGCCGAGCACTGTCAAAACAGTGATCACCAGAAGCGGCACGCCGACCATCAATGCAGGAAAGATGATCATATAACGCTTCTTCTCGCGGCGCGGTTTGACCGTTGCCCAGCTGAATATAGCCATCAAGATGATAACCACGAACAAGATCCATGGTGGAATGCCGAGTTCAGCGAGAGTACCCGGGAAATAATCATTGATCAATAACAGAGACAAGTTTAGCAATAATACAGCAATAATTAGCCAATAGGTTTTCATCGTAAAAATCCTCTCCTAGCTGGCACATATTCGCCTTCCCCTCAGTCTAACAAAAATATCTTGATGTGAAAGGGTGTGAGCAGAATCTGTTATTCGCTGTGAAGATTTCGTGACACCATAAGCCAGAAATGCAAAAAGCCCTCCAGCACTGGAGGGCTACGTTCTATTCTTTGGATTCTTGCATTTTTTTCTTGTATGCCTTTTTGTCATCGGAATAGCTGAACCATAAAAATACGGCCACCGTTATCCACATAGGCGGATTTGAGAGCGAGTAACCCGTGCTCGATTCACCACCAAGCAAGGTAAGCAGCACCATCAGCAAAATTGGATAACCTAATCCGATAGCGGTAAAGGTCAATTTAGAATACTTCCCTCTTTCTGGTGGTGGTCCGTCACTACTCGGCGTAACGAATATGGCAATGACAAGGCAAGCGAGGGCAGCCAAGATGAGCCAAGAGGAAATGCCGAGTGCCTCCAATGTGGCTGGAAAGAAATCAGTGATAAGCCAAAGCGTGACAAGCGCTAAAGCGCCTAAGATTAAGGTTCGATACAAATTCATCTTACCAGTCCTTTCGTTTTGCGGGCTAGCTTTCACGCTTTTCTTCGCCGCGAGAAATGGTTCAACTGCTCCGTTCACGCGCATCCGCCAAATTCGCCGTCCAATCGGCGAAAATGATTTTCATCAGCTTGTCCGACGCTTCCTGCGGCGCCATCGCAAAGCCGCCTTTGACCCACGACGCTAAATAGCCGATCGTGCCCCAGCCGGCAAAGACGGCGAGGTCCTCATCGCCGAAGACGTGTTCGAGCTGGTCGGCAAAGCGGATCGTCAGTTCGTGGATGCGCCCCGCGTCTGCGAATTCCTGGCGGTAAAACGGGCGGTAGCGGAAAACGTGGCGGCAGATCTTTAAATTGATCGTCTCCGCATCCGACGGTTCGGCGTAAATTTGCAAGAGCCGCCCGTTCAACTGGCTGCGGACCGCGTCCATCAATTCGTATTTATCGGTGAAATGCAGGTAAAACGTGGAGCGGGAAATGCCGGCGTAGGCGACGATGTCTTTGACCGACACGTCCTCAAAATCCTGGTCGGCAAGCAAGTGGATGAAAGTTTCAGTGATGGTTTGTTTCGCTGTTATCATTTATGTCACTCCATTAGACAATATCGTAGGAAATGTCTCGTATTATTTACGGAAATTACGCTTATGCTAATTATAGTAGATAACAGGGGGAATTGCTCATGACGAAGGACGTTTATGTGATCACAGGCGGTTCAGAAGATCTCGCCATCGCACTAGCCAAGCGCATCGGAGCGAAAGGTACGCTGGTGTTGGCGGATCCGTGTGAAAAATGCCTGAAGCTCGCGAAACAACAGCTCTTGCAGCAGAATATTGCCGACATTCACTGCGAAACGGTCGACCTGACATCGAAACGAGCGGTCGAAAACTTAGCGGAGAAAGCGTCAGAAGTGGGCCGTCTGAGAGGGCTCGTCCATGCGGCGGGCTTATCGAATGCGCACGATTCCAAACGCAAGATGGCCGACAACGTGATCGGCATGAGTCATATGCTTGAAGCGTTTTTACCGCTTGCGAATGAAACAACGTCTGCCGTCATGGTGTCATCGATGACCGCCTACATGGTGCCGCAAAACGGCCAGTACATGGACGTGTTGAAACAGCAGCTCGCAGCCAACTTGGTGGAGACACTCGACCAGTTCACGCAGGGAGATGCGGGTGCGGCCAACAGCATGTCAAAGCTCGCCGTGCAGTTAATCGTCGAAGACCAGGCGTGGGCGTGGGGCGAAAAAGGCGCGCGCCTCAACTCGGTATCGCCCGGCATGATGAATGTGCTGGATGCGGCAGGAGATATCCAAACCATGCTCGACCACACGCCGCTGCGCCGGACAGCGGAACCGGAAGAAATCGCCTCGCCGATCGAGTTCCTATTGAGCGATTCGGCTTCCTACATCACCGGCATCGACTTGCGCATCGACGGCGGCACCATCGCCAACTACCCGCGCATGAAAGCGGAAACGCTTTTAATACATAAGTAACCGAACCCCGCTGATAGGCAGCGGGGTTTTTGTATGAAGATTTTTGGGAATTATTGATAACAATTTTTCCAATAAATGTTACCATCAATGGAATGCCTATTAATGTAAATGAAGGAGGAAACTAAATGACGCTTTTAGACGGCCTTGCCTATTCTGTTGAGGGAATTTTTTATTACCTTTCAGTGTTCGGAGAGTTGCTTCTCATAACAAGCTGCCTGGCGACAATCGTTTATATCACAACAAAAAATCAATACCTTTCTTATTTGGCTGCAGGTCCAATCTATTTTGCACTCTCCCATATCTTCTACCACAGTTCGCAATTGTTCCTCGTCATCATTGCTATGTCGGTTCAAGCGCTGGTCATCTTGTTTATCCAAAAAAAGGGCTTGCTTGGGAAGTTGGCATCGAAAACGCAAGCGCAGGAAACGGAATAAATTATAAGAAAGCCGGAATGGAACTATCAGAGCAAATAATGGCTTACCGCTTTTTACAGACATAAATCATTTCACTAGAGGAAGCATGTAATGACTTTTTATCCCACGAACTATATGCTTCCAATACCGCCAATCCGTTTTCTGTGAGAATTCGTTCCATTTCTAGGGGGAACACATAGCGCAAGGAAATACTGTCTTGTTCTACAGAATACTCGTTGGAACCTTCGAGTATTTTACGAACTGATGTGCAGTGCAAAATCTGGGTTAATGGATGATAGGTTTCAGTATTTATTTCGCGGATCTTACGATGGCGCTTATCAGTATAAGTTCGTGTTGATTCTTCGACTTGTGCAAGTTCACTTAAAATAGGAAAACGCGTATTGAAAATGAAGACACCGTCATCACTTAAATGAGTTTTTACAGACTTTAATAACTGATTTTGCGATTCATTCGTGAGAAAGTGTTGAAAAGAGTTTCCTGTCATATAAATAAGCGGTGCTTCAGTGTTCAAAGCAAGCTGCGTACAATCCTGCAAAACCCAATCGATTGATAGATTGGCATCGAGTGTTTTTTCTCTAGCCCTGCCCAGCATGCCCTCGTGCAGATCTACGCCAATTAATTGATGCCCTTGCTGAGCTAAATGAATCGTGACTCGTCCTGTGCCACAGCCTAAATCAATAATGGGACCAGTCGATTTTTCAGCCCATTCGGAGAGAAACGGCACATCGCTTAAATAATTTTGATACTCCAGGTCGTAATATTCGGGGTCTTCATATTTTTCAAAGTTGGTGTTAAAGATATTTCTGTTTGAATTATTCAATCTCAGCCCACCTCTTTATTATTCCGCATTTTACTCTTTTACTTAGCTTTAAAAATCTATTTAAATAATTAAATGTTTTTTTACATAATATACCATAAATCGAGGTGGGGTATTCGGTTTTTTAGAACTTTAGATAAGCTTCACAAAATAACTGGGGAAGTTCGAAGAGAGGGATTAGATGAGTACAACTATCGCAGTCATCGCGGATGTCCACGGAAATAGCCGCGCTTTGCTTTCAGCATTAGCAGAAATCGACCGGGATCCGCAAGTGAAACACATTTACTGCATAGGGGATATGGTCGGAATAGGGTACGAGACCAACGAAGTGCTGCAAATTTTGTTTTCCAGAAAAGACATTTCGTTTGTTATCGGGAATCACGAAGAAGAATTGATTGCGATTTTGGAGGGAGAAGATGGCGATAGCCAAGGCGGTGAAAAGCTTCATCACGAATGGTTGGCAAAACGATTCGATCAACGCCTGTTGCCTAAATTAGAAGCCATTCCCAAAGAGATAATGGTGGAGTATGAGGGGCAGAGGATCTTGTTTACTCATTACCATTTAGACGCTGAGCAGCGATTTCTTCCTATCGATGTTGAGCCGACTGCTGAAAAATTGGATCAGCTTTATAAAGAATCACCGTTCGATTTGGTTTGTTTCGGCCATCACCATCCAGTGCATCAATTTTCTTCTGCACAACGAACTTACTTGAATCCAGGGTCGCTTGGCTGTTATGACAAGCCGTCTGCCAGATATGCCATTGTTGAATTAACAGCCACAGAAATCAATGTCGCATTAAAGCATGTAGCTTACGACAATCAAGATTTCCTCTTGGGATATGAACAATTGAACGTTCCGGAAAAAGAGTTCATTTTAAATATTTTTCATGGCAATCAAACACTAAACAAATGAAGTCGGTCTAATTGTTGCACGGAGCCGTTGATAAAAGGTGCATTCAAGTTGGCGGGAATTATTTTTTTATCGACTATAACTCTAGAAAAAGAAGGTGCACCCATGTGGCTAGAAATCGGATTGGTTATTCTAGGGGTTGTTGTACTCGTCTCCATAGTAAAAATCATCCTAAGGAAACTATTGAAAATCGAAAAAGAAAAGAAGGATTTCTTTTCTTTTGATTACATTAACGAGCAACACCGGAAGATTGAGCAATGGGTGAGGTGGGGGTGGGTTCTGGTGAGTTTGATCGCCTTTTGGTTGGTTATATACCAAGAATTCCCGGTAATATTCTACCTTTTCTTATTCATTGTTTGGATAGCATCAGATGCCTTCGTCAGAGCCTATTTCCAATGGAAGCATTCCGAACAGCCCAAACAGGCCATTTTGACGCTGAGCGAGATGACGGTTTGGATATCGGCAGTCACCTTGGTGATCTATTTCGACGTCTTTAACTTTTTGATTTGAGTTTGAAAGGAGCGGAAAGATGACAGAAGAAAAGAAAGTACAGTATTTCAACATAATTTTATGCAGAGCAGGTATGCTTTTGGTTGGGCTAGGGATCATTCGGGCGCTATCGATTCACCAGGATCAGCTCAGCTTCCTGTTTGGATTTAGTGGCTTTTTATTAATCTCGGTTCACGTTCAAGCACTCGAAAAAAGATGGGGCATTCCGAAAAAGCATACCTGGATCAGCACCGGCATCTTTGCGCTGCTCTTTTTGCCACTCGCCTATTGGCTCGCTTTTCCTAACTAAGCACCCATGAAATCAGCAGGGATACGGTCGATAGCAAAACGGTTGTGTTTCTAGCACTTGACTTCGCAGCGGGCATTGCAGGGTCTATCTACTGCATGCTGAAGTTTCTCGTCAAACAGTCCTGTTCTAATCAAAAGAATCGGTAGATAGATCTTCTAACTTAACACAGCGATTATTTTTATACGCAAAGAAAAGGAGAATATTATGAAATTAGTTTCGATGCTATATATATTCGGTAGCTTGATGATGCTCGCGGGCGCCTTCTGATGAGGTAGAGGGGCAAACTGTTCTATACTCAGTGTTTGCTGCGTTGAACGGGTTGATAGCGATGGGAGTCGCTGAAATCTTAAAGACTGTCCGGCGCATAAACCTCACGTAAGTGGAGTCTAGACTGGGGTTTCTCGAGGCAGAGAAATGCACACATATATTTGAACAGAAAGAGGCAAGCTTATGAACATCCACTATCAAAAATTCAGTTCCGAACCGCCCCATGGAATAGCGGAAGAAATCACCGCGCTGCACCGGCTGATTTTTGGTGGGCCGGGACACTGGCTGGAGAAACTCAACCGCCAGGAAACTGTATTGGTCTATGTGGCTTTAGTAGACAAATGCGTCGTAGGCTATAAAATCGGCTATGCCCTGGACGATCAGCTTTTCTACAGTTGGCTCGGGGGCGTCCGTCCTGATTGCCGGAAGCTCGGAATCGCCTCTGAATTGATGCGCAGACAACACGCAGATCTTCAAGCACTAGGCTACGGAGTCGTCCGCACCAAGACGATGAACAAATGGCGCGGCATGCTGCTGCTGAATATCCAGACGGGTTTTGACGTCTTGAAGACGGAAATCGATCCGCGCGGCCAGTTGAAGATTGTATTAGAGAAGAAGTTATTGTCTTGAAGCAAACAATCATAACTGATATTTCAGGTCATTACAGAGTCTAAATTAAAATCAATACAACTGAACAGACAGGCCAGCTGAATTTCGAGCTGGCCTGTCTGTTGCTGTTTACCGCTGCATTTCTGCACCTTACTGGGCGTTTTCTGCTTGTTGGCGAAAAAGCGGGGACAGGATGGAGAATTTCGCATAAGCTAAGGCTATAAGAAAGCAGCTTATATACGAGAGGGGACCTGTAAATGGGAAATCTCAGACACACGCAGCACACCGTAAATTCGGAAAAAGAGGTGAGGGCAAGTGAAAGTATCTGTAGACATCGACAGCAAGCATGAGGAAACGAAAATCATCATCGAATGCAAGGAAATGGACGAGTCGATCAAAAGCATCATCGATTTCATCAAAGGACAGGACACGCGTTTTCTCGTCGGACAGATAGGCGAAATGCGCCATATCCTGAAGCCCGCAGACATCCATTATTTCCACACCACCGACGAAGCGGTCTCAGCCGTTACCGCAACAGGGGAGTTCCGCCTAAAGGAAAAACTGTACGAACTGGAAGAACTATTGCCGCCAAGCCAATTTATCCGGCTGTCGAAATCGGTCATCGCCAACCTCGATGAAATGAGCCGCTTTGAAGCGTCGTTCAACGGCACCTTATGCCTCTATTTTAAATCCGGCGCGAAGGAATACGTCTCCCGCAATTACGTTAACGCCATCAAAGAATCATTAAAAATGAATAGGAGGAAAGAAAAATGAAAACCTTTTTGATCCGAAGCATATTAGGTATATTCTTTGGGGCTTTTCTCAGCGTCCTCATGACCAACGCCGTCGTATTGAGCGGGCAGGAGACTCTGGACAGCGGCTTGTTCTTGCGCAACTCGATCGGCAGCATGCTGTGCGGCTGGTTCTTCACGGCAAGCACCTTGTATTTTGAAAACCACAAGTGGTCGCTCGCGAAGCAAACAGCAGCCCACTTTGTCACCATCATTGTGCTGTACTTCGTGCTCGCTGTCGGCATCGGCTGGTTTCCGTTCACCGTTTCGAGCATGCTCTTGATGATCGCGATTTTTGTGTTCTTCTATATCTTGATCTGGATCGCCTTCTACTTCTATTTTAGAAAACAGGCGCGCAAAATGAACGAGGAATTGAATAAGGGGTAAACGAAAAAAACCAGCCGCAGTGGCTGGTTTTTTAATGCGGAAAAATTCCCGCTGTGGTCTGATTTAATGGGTCAATACACTTTATCGCCGTTAAAGATCGAGTTCTTGACGATGACGTAATCCACTTGGCGGATGGCGAGCAAGTGATTGCCGCCCGCATAGGAAATCGCCGACTGCAGATCCTGTTCCATCTCGACTAGCGTGTCTTTCATTGAGCCTTTGAATTCCACGAACATTTTCTTGCCTTCAACGTTTTTCTTTTCGCCTTTTTGGAATTCGGACGCTGACCCGAAGTATTCCTTCAGGAGCTTGCCGTCCTGCTCGACGGTTTGTCCAGGGGATTCTTCGTGTCCGGCGAACAACGAGCCGATCATCACCATGGAAGCGCCGAAACGCACCGATTTCGCGATATCGCCGTGCGTGCGGATGCCGCCGTCTGCGATGATCGGCTTACTCGCAGCTTTCGCGCATAAACGCAGCGCGGCCAATTGCCAGCCGCCTGTACCAAATCCGGTTTTGATCTTCGTGATGCACACCTTGCCGGGCCCGATGCCCACTTTCGTTGCATCTGCGCCTGCATTTTCCAGTTCGCGCACCGCTTCCGGCGTCCCGACGTTCCCGGCGATGACGAAGCTCTCCGGAAGTGATTTTTTGATGTGCCCGATCATGTCGATCACGGAATTCGAATGGCCATGTGCCACATCAATGGTGATGTATTCCGGCGTGATTCCAGCGTCCACTAGCTCTTGAACGAAATCGTACTCTTCCGGTTTGACCCCAACGCTGATTGACGCATACAGCCCTTGCTCTTGCATGTCTTTTGCGAACGCCAAGCGTTTTTCTGGTTCGAAGCGATGCATAATATAGAAGTAATTATTTTCTGCCAGGAATTTGGCGATCTTTTCGTCAACGATTGTCTGCATATTGGCCGGCACGACCGGTAATTTAAACATGCGCCCGCCAAACTCTATGGATGTATCACATTCTGAACGGCTATTTACCACTGCTTTTGCAGGAACTAATTGAATATCCTCATAGTCAAACACATTTTCCATTAATTACACCCCTAAACACGAATATTATTATATAGAACGAATGTGATTGTTCGTCCACATGATAATTTACTCCATTTATTGGGGAATGTCAAAAGTTCTTTGACTGGAGCGACAAACTTTCTATCAGCTTTCTTTTCGTGCCATCATGCTGGTTCGCGCGGGATGTTGTAATGAACTTTTCACCCGCTTCAGTTGGGCGACGATGATCACCGAGATGATGACAAGCAAAAACCAGGAGCTGATTTTGCCGATATGGACGAGCGACCAGGCCGCTTCCTGGTTCGGGTATTGCCAGGCGCCGAGGAAGGTCGTGATGTTTTCCGCGATCCAGATGAAGAATCCGATCAATAGGAACGAGAGAATCAGTGACATCTTAAAGATTTTGTCATCGATGCGAAAAGTGACGACGGTGCGGAAGAAAATCAACACCAGCAACACTTTCAGCCCCCAGCGGATGTCATACGTGAAATGATGCGTAAAAAAGTTCGCGTAGATGAGGACGCTGATGGCGATGCTGTAAAAAGGCTTCGGCCATCCATACATCTGCAGGTCAAAACGCCGCCACGCCTGGCAAATATAGCTCGCAACACTGGCGTACATGAATCCGCTATACAGTGGCACGCCGAAAAACTTGCTGTAGGCTTCTTCGGGATATGCCCACGAGCCCATATGAACCTTGTACAATTCCAGCCCGAGCCCGATCGCGTGGAACACCAAAATGACTTTGAACTCATCCCAAGTCTCCAGTTTGGACGTAAGCATGAACACTTGCGCGAGTATGCACACGAGCAGAATAAAATCATACCCGGGCACAAAAGGAATCTCGATGTATTTCGACACAGCCAGTGCCGCGAAAATGATGACAGGAAAAATGCAGCAAAGCGCTTGCCGGTAGCCGAACAGCCAAAACGTTTTCATCACACAGCGCCTCCTGGGAGTAGGGTTTTAAAAATGGACGCTGGGGATGGGGGGGGAAGTTGCCGGGGGAAGGTCTTGGATAGAGGGAGAGATGGTATAAGGAATAAAAAAACTCTCAGTCACCCGAACTGAGAGTTTAGAAGCGGTTCATTCAATTAACTGATCTGCATAGGTTTTCACCATGTAAAACTGGAGCGACTAGCCATTGGTTGATTGCCCGTTCAAGTTCTTCATTCTCGTGATCTCGCCTATGTTATAACCAATCCAAGCTCCGATAAAAGGGAAGAGAGAGCTGGTGATGGGCTGATTTGGAAAATTGAAATCTACAGTGAACAGTAAATACGCCAGGCCGCCGCCTAGAATTGCATAAAGGGCTGCTTCAACTATTTTTTTGCGCTTCCACCGTTTCTTGCCCCAGTATTTCCTGTCGAATGCCTGAACACGCCGGCTGGTTTTCGTGCCAATCAGTTTGCCGGTTAGCAGGGTGTACAAGGTGAACAAAAAGACGAGTAAGAGCCCCGCTAAAATGATCCACGTGATAATGAAGAGGTTTCCGCTTTCAAAAAAGTAGACAAATAAGAGAAAAATCACCAGCATAAAGAGATTGCCCAGCAGTAACTGCTTTTTCTTTAACTTCTTAATTTCTTTTATGTCCCAGTGCTCTTCTTCCATGGAATCTATCCTTTCCGTTTAAGAATTTTTAATCCCTGCTGATTCTGTCCTTATTTTTGAGGCATCGTAAACGTAACAGCAGCCCCATCGCTTTCATTAATCTTTGCGAAAATCTCTGTAAGAACCTCTAATGCTCTTTCATTGGATTCATACTTGCCCATAACTTTGTTCCACTGATCCAACAAGCTGTTCTCTACAAACCCTTCGACGTACTTTCCTTTTACAGAAATATTTTTGACATTCATCAGGTTTTGTTTGTTCTGTGTAAGTATCCACAACATAGCAACAAGCCATCCTTTCAATTCAAGTATCAAACTTTTACATCGTCTATGTATGAAGAAACATTCATTCCAGTCCTTGTTCGTCCTGCGCCATCTGCTTTTTATGGTCGCGCCACCCCATCCACAAAATGATTCCCCAGAAGACCCAAAGGAAAGGGCTGGTGACAGAGAGGCCGCTCGCTGATTCGCCGCCTAGTACCGTCAATAACACCATGACAAGCATAGGATAGACAGTCAACAACAATGAGGCATGAAGCCCAAAGCGCTTCTCCAGTTCAGGATTATGCGTCAGGGTGCTCACGATAATCAGAACCCCAAGCAGCGCATACAATGACCACACCGGAATGCCTAAAAACCCGAGTGCGGCCGGAAAGTAATCGTCAATCAACAGCAAAGTCAGATCGACAAGCAGAATTATGCCGAGCAACCAGTAAGTTTTCATCAATTACTCTCCTTTCCTTGAATAAAACCCTCTTTCTTCCAGTGTAACAGGAGATGGATCGAAATATTTAGAAAAGGGGATATTTTACATATGTTATCATGTAAGTAATAGCTTGATGAAAGGGAGATAGAAATGAAAAAAGATATTCATGTCGTCGGAGCGGTCATTATCGACAACGGTCGCATTCTTTGTGCAAAGCGCGGAATGGAAAAAAGTCTTCCCGGTTTATGGGAGTTTCCAGGCGGCAAAATCGAGCAGGGCGAAACGCCGCAGGAAAGCTTGAAGCGTGAAATTCAAGAAGAAATGCATTGCGAAGTGGAGATCGGGGAGCAAGTTGAACATACGAGCTACGAATACGATTTTGGCATCGTCCATTTGCAAACCTACTATTGTAAACTCACCAAAGGCACACCGGTATTGACGGAACACACTGAGATTAAATGGTTGGCGGCACATGAACTGCCGAGCTTGGACTGGGCGCCGGCTGATATTCCGGCAATTGAGAAACTGGCGGCAACTTTCGCCAATTAAATCTTCACAAGGATAAGGGGAATGAGCATGGATATCGCAAAAGAATTGAGTGCATCCTTACAAAAAGGCTTTATCGACCGTGACGTTCAAACGACGGATCGCTTTAAGCCGAAATTGCTGATTAACAACACAGCTTCTAATCATTATGTGCTCAATACCTTATTAGAAGAGTTGGACCAATGTACGTCCTTTTTGTTTTCCGTAGCGTTTGTCACAGAAAGTGGCCTCGCGACATTGAAATCGCATTTAGCGGATTTAGATCGAAAAGGAATCAAGGGTCGTATTTTAACATCGACTTTTCTAAGTTTTAATCATCCGAAAATCTTTAAAGAACTTTTGAAAATTACCAACGTCGAAGTTCGTTTATCCAATAAAAAAGGCTTCCATTCAAAGGGCTATATTTTCACACATGACACCCACCAAACCTTGATCGTCGGCAGCTCCAATTTAACTGCTCAAGCCTTAAAAGTGAACTATGAATGGAATATCAAACTCACCTCTCACAGCAATGGAGAACTCATTCATCATTTCAACGAGCAGTTTGAAGCGGTATGGAACGAAGCTGAAGTGCTAACAGAAACGTGGATCCATAACTACGAAAAACAGTACGTCCCGATCGAATACCGTAAGGATGCTAAACAAGTCGCGGAGTTTCCAGAAGTCTACACACCCAATCCAGTAGAAGATGCCATACATATTGAGCCAAATAAAATGCAAGTAAGCGCATTGCATCAAATCGAAAGTGTACGCGAAGCAGGTCATCAAAAAGGCTTGGTCGTTTCTGCGACCGGAACAGGGAAAACCTATTTATCCGCCTTTGATGTCCGCAGCTTTGCGCCAAAGCGTATGCTATTTATCGTTCACCGTGAACAAATTTTGCAAAAAGCCAAACAAGATTATATGAAGATCTTAGGTGGAGTGGAAGAAGAGTTTGGCTTTTTATCCGGTAGTCGCCGGGATCTAAATGCACGCTATGTGTTCGCCACCATTCAAACGCTATCGAGAGAAGAAACTTTGCGTCAATTGGATCCAAAAAGCTTCGATTATATTCTGATCGACGAAGTGCATAAAGCGGGGGCGCGTTCATATCAGCGCGTCATCGATCACTTCGAACCGCAATTTTTACTCGGTATGACCGCCACACCTGAACGAACCGATGACTTCAATATCTTCGAGCTGTTTGATTACAATATCGCCTACGAGATTCGGCTACAGGAAGCATTAGAAGAAGACATGCTCTGTCCGTTTCATTATTTTGGCGTGACAGAGCTCGAATACGAGGAAGGCGTTATTGATGAAGCGACTGCCTTTTCAAAACTTGTGGCAGAAGAGCGAGTCGATCACATTTTACAAAAAATATATTACTACGGACATTCAGGCGAAAAGGTGAGAGGCTTAATGTTTTGCAGTCGTAAAGACGAAGCGCATCAATTGTCTTTGGCGTTTAATGAAAGGGGACTGAAAACCGTCGCCTTAACAGGGGATACCTCTCAAGAAGAACGTCTTCGCCAAGTCGAACGGCTCGAGAATGGTCTTCTCGATTACATCCTGACCGTTGATATCTTTAATGAAGGTATCGATATTCCAAGCGTCAATCAAGTCGTTATGCTGCGGCAAACGCAATCGAGCATTATATTCATCCAGCAATTAGGCCGCGGACTCCGTAAGCACGGCTCAAAAGAATTTGTGACAATCATCGATTTCATTGGTAACTATAAAAATAATTACATGATTCCGATGGCGCTTTCTGGTGACCGCTCTCAAAACAAAGACAATATCCGCCGTTCGTTAAAAGACACCAATTACATCACCGGCGTTTCTACAGTAAATTTTGAAATGATCGCGAAAAACCGCGTCTTTCAAGCGATTTCCAATAGCAAGCTGACGGATCTCAAGGTATTAAGAGAAGCCTACATTGCGCTGAAAAACCGCATTGGCCATATTCCATCGATGCATGATTTTATCGAACACAACTCAATCGACCCACTGGTCATCGTCCAAAAATACCATACCTATCATCAGTTCCTCTTAAAGCTGAAAGAAGTGGATCCGTTATGGGGAGCGTACGAAGAACAAGTGATGACGATGCTGTCGCTGGAGATATTAAATGGAAAAAGAGTGCATGAAATTCTGCTTGCAGAAATGCTTTTGCAAAATGGGCAAGTATCGTTAGAAGAGTAC
This sequence comes from Planococcus sp. A6, assembly GCF_028823615.1. GTDB lineage: Bacteria > Bacillota > Bacilli > Bacillales_A > Planococcaceae > Planococcus. The sequence continues at coordinate 7,677 of NZ_JAPEHT010000058.1, read as the reverse complement.
CAGCAGCAATTAGATGCTGAAGGCATTTCGTGGAATGAACAAACCTTCCGCTCGGTCATGCGCGTATTTACTTTAGAGTTTTTCAATCAAGGTGGAAAGACCAAATATGGAAAAAACCCACTCATTGAACCACAGGGGAAGTTGCTTAGGTGGAACGAACAAATCCAAAACAGTTTAAAAGAGAATAGTTCATTCCGAAATGCAGTAGGAGACTTACTCGCTACTGCAAGACAGCACAGTACACGCTATAACCAACAACAAGAACTCACACTGCACAAAAAATACACGCGCAAAGACGTCTGCCGTTTGTTGAACTGGGACAATGACGAGAGTTCGACGATTTATGGATACAAAACCAAGTACGGTACTTGTCCAATCTTCGTGACATACCATAAAAGTGATGAAGTTGAATCGAGTGTTGCGTACGGTGATGAATTGATCAACCAAGAGACGATGCATTGGTTCACTCGCAGCAATCGAAGCTTAGCCTCAGAAGAAGTCAAAAAAATTCTTGGAGCCAGCGAAAACGGAACGGACATTCATATCTTCGTGAAAAAAGACGACGATGAGGGCGGTGACTTCTACTATTTAGGTAGAGCGTTACCTGATACAAAATCGGTCCAAGAATCCCTCATGAAAGACAAAAACCACCGGGACATCCCAGTGGTTCAGATGGATATGAAGTTGGAGAATTCGGTGGAGCAGAAGCTTTATCGATATTTGGTGGAGTCTTTATAAATTATTCGAAAAGGAGAATAGTTATGCCTATATATAACAAATTAGTAAGAGATAAAATCCCACAAGTAATCGCTAACAGCGGTCTTCAATTCGAAACCCGCGTTTTATCAGAAGAAGAATATAAAACAGAAGTAACGAAGAAACTCACTGAGGAGCTTCGTGAATATGAGGAAACTGATAATCCGGAAGATGCGGTCGAAGAACTTGCAGATATTCTGGAACTAATCCATGCAGCCGCTGAACTGAATGGATCTTCATTTGAAGAAGTTGAAGAAGTCCGTATCAAAAAAGCAGAAAAACGCGGCGGCTTCAAAGATCGAATCTTTTTAATCGAGGTTGAAGATGAGTAAACTGCAACTGGTCACCTCACAGCTTGTGAGTCACTTGAACCAGCTTTCAAAAGAAGCTGTTGATATTAACTGGATTACAGCGTTTGCGATGAAGTCCGGTGTGCGAATCGTGACACCGTTCTTGAAAGAAGCAGCAGACCAAGGTGTGCCGATCAAGCTATTGATTGGTGACTATCTTTTCGTAACCCAGCCGGAAGCACTGGAGATGTTACTAGAAAAATTACCTTCCGCTGAAATTCGGCTATGGAAAAGCGGGGGTGCTTCGTTTCATCCGAAATCTTATTTGTTTCGAGGCGAAGAAACTTCTCACCTGATCGTCGGCTCGTCCAATCTATCCCGCTCCGCATTGACCGAAGGCGTGGAATGGAATTTGATCGCGCCGACTTCAGTGGATGAAACGGTATTTGACGAAGCGGCAGAGAAATTTTTAGCGCATTTCTACGCGGATGAGACGATTCCTTTGAACAAAGAAACGCTCGAGGAATATAAAATGCTTCATGAAAAAGCGAATCTCAAACGGCCGATCAGCCCTGTGTGGTCGGAAGCAGAAGAAACAGGGCTAATGCTCGGGTCATCACAGCCCGAGGAAATTATTGAAACAGAAGCACCTTACATAACCGAATTAGAGCCTCGGCCTGCCCAACAGGAAGCGCTTGATGCTCTCGATACTGTGATGGAAGAAGAGTACACTCGGGCGATGGCTGTGCTGGCGACAGGGCTCGGGAAAACCTATCTTGCGGCGTTTTTTGCAAAGAAATTTAAGCGTGTGTTGTTTGTTGCTCATCGCCAGGAGATCCTCCAGCAGGCAAAAGAATCGTTCCAAAAAGTTCATCCCAATAAAAACTCCGCTTTCTACCATGCGACAGAAAAAGATATCTCCGCAGATTTTCTGTTTGCTTCCATCTATACACTGGGAAGTGAGTATCATCTGGATCAATTCGACCGCGATGCGTTCGATTTAATTGTCGTGGATGAATTCCATCATGCAGCTTCTCCGACTTATAGAAGGCTATTGGAGCATTTCGATCCGCAGTTTTTGCTTGGGATCACGGCAACGCCCGACCGGATGGACAATCAGGATGTGTATGCCTTGTGCGATGGCAACGTCGCGATTTCCATTCATTTCCTCGATGCCATCGAACGCAATTGGCTGGCGCCGTTCCGTTATTTCGGGGTATACGATAATACCGATTACTCGAAGATTCGCTGGCTCGGGAACCGCTATGATGAAGAGGAGTTGCTTCAGGCGCAGTTGAGGGAAGACTATGCCGAAGCGGTTTTTGAAGCGTGGCAAAAGCACAAGCAGACCCGTACGATTGTCTTTTGTTCGACGGTCCGGCAGACGCAGTTTATGGACCAGTTTTTCCGGGAGCGCGGCATTTGTTCGATGAGTTTGTCGGGCGGTACGCCTGCAGAAGAGCGGAAAGCGGCGAGAGCTAAGTTAGATTCAGGAGAGTTGGAAATTATCTTCACGGTCGATTTGTTCAATGAGGGTGTCGATATTCCCAAAGTTGATACCTTACTCTTCATCCGCCCCACTGAGTCGCTCACGGTTTACACCCAGCAGATCGGCCGGGGGCTACGCATTGCGGACGAAAAGGATCACTGCGTTATCATCGACTTTATCGGTAATTATCGCAATGCCGATTTGAAGCTTTCCGTATTTGATACAGCGCCTCGAGCTAAAGGAAAAGCTCAAGGTGTCGAGCCATTGGTTCCTGTGAATTGCGATTTTAATTTAGAATTGGAAGTCGTCAATTTATTGGAAGAGCTGCGGAAAAAACGCGCGCCTAGAAAAGAAGCAATGGTTCTAGCTTACCGTGAATTAAAACGGGAGCTCGGCAGGCGCCCGACTTATTTGGAATTTCATCTCCAAGGGGCGGCAGATTCGAAAACAGTCAAGCAGGAATTCGGCAGCTGGTTCGGCTTACTTGCTTATGCAGCAGAGTTGAAAGCAGAAGAGATTGAAGTGTGGACGAAGCACCAAAATTGGTTTTTAGAAGTCGAGAAAACCGGGATGAATAAAAGTTATAAAATGGTCGTCTTGAGCTATATATTGTCGAAGGGTGTGGAGAGCTGGCTGGAGCCAATCACGCCAGTGGAAGCCGCACCATATTTCCACGAGTTCCTGACAGCTAAACAATACCGTTTGAATGCTGACTTCAATGATGTGCAGGGAAGAAAGCTCAGAGACTATGACGAAAAGAAAATTGCCGATCTGATTGAACGGATGCCGATGACAAAATGGAGCGGCAGTGCGAAAAACGACTTGGTGACATTCGATGAAGGAACGTTTTCGTTGAATTTATTGTCAAGTAATGAACATCAGCGTATTCTTTTTGATTGGACAAAGGAAATTGCTGAATATCGGTTGCATGCTTATTTTGAGAGGAAAGCGATTAATAGAAACTAAAATAGCGGCAGGGTGAGTGATTACAAAACTCATTCTGCCGTTTTTGATATGACTAATTAAATTAAGAAGATACTACAAATCTGAGAGGTTGAGAACCAATCCTTTTTGCTAAGTGCCTTAAGGAATTACTTCAAAACAGTGAGCAATCTACTTGATGAAATATACCCCAAAGGGTATATTTGATTTATAAAAAAATTCTACTCAAACAGGAGGGATTTACATGACTAACCAAGTAACTGTCTACTCAACCAACACATGCCCATACTGCACAATGCTCAAAAACTTCCTGGATCAAAATGGTGTTGCCTACACAGACGTCAACGTCCAGAAAGATCCGGTAGCGGCGAGCCGCCTCGTTCAGGCAACTGGCCAGATGGGTGTTCCGCAAACGAACATCAATGGCGAGTGGGTGCTTGGCTTCGACCCGCAGCGTGTCCAGTCGTTACTAAAGCAGTAAAACTTCAATGGAAAAGCTGATACATCGGCGTTTCCAAAATTCGCAGCCAAATTTTTAAAAAACTTTCACAATCCTGTCTCCTTTTTCGCAGTTTCCATCTATCTAAGAGATGAAAGGCAATTTTCTTAGAATAGGAGGAAGGCTGATGGAAAAGGAGTTTTTTGTTGCGGCGATTGAGCATCCGGAGTTTGGAGAAGTGTACCGCTTTTTTGAGGTGGATCCGGCGACCGGGGAAGAGCAGGCGGTCGATCCGTTTGATAGCGGGATGGTGAAGCTTTATCACGAGACACCGCCGGAATTGTTCTACATCACGTCAAAGCGCGGGGCGGATGCGAGCGGGTTTTACCAAGGGGAGCAGTTTGTCGTGCAGCGCGGCTCGAAGTTTGCGGGCACGACTACGCAGAAATGCCCGAAGCGCTATTTGAAGCTGCGAGAAGAGTTATTGCTGTCGGGGAAACTGATCCCGCTCGGCCACCAGTATTTGGTGATGGAAGATGTGGAATTCGCATCACCTTTGATCGCGATGGGGGTCGCGATTGGCGGCTGGGCGAAGGGTGCGCATGGTTGGAAGAGAATTTAAAATCTGCTAAGTGTGAACTAGATTCCCAGTGGACAATTGGATAGGAAACGGTAAAAGTATCGCCTTGAGCGATGTTTTTTATGCTTCAAGATACACTGACTAAAATAAGCCAAGCAGTTTTAAATCGTAAAACTGAAATAACCATCTAATTAGATGTGGTTATATAACTCGGATTGACACCCATACTTTATAGGTTTTTAGACATTCGTTTTAGGTGTCTACGATATGATTTTCAAAGGATTCGGATTTTATTTGGAAAAAATGTATAATATAATTATTAGAATGTTCTGGAGTTCGAAGGGAGGAGGAAGTAAAATGCCGAGCTGTGAAAACTGCAATTATCAATGGAGTTGGCTAGACACGGCTAAAATTGGTTTTAAGAATAACAAAATATGTCCGAACTGTGGGGAACGGCAATATGTATCTCAAAAGGCTGGATATAAATTTTATGCTATTTATTTTTTGTTATTGATGGTCCTTGTGTTCTCTCGTACACTCTTCGATTTAAGCAATATATTTTACATTCCTCTTGGGGTTTTATTAATTATCGGTACATTTTTCTTTATTCCCTATTCCATCAAGCTCTCAAATGAGCAAAAACCTCTTTGGTGAAATCGAAGAGTTGAAATTAACGCTGTTGTATAACCTGCTCACTTTAGAATCGCAGACCTTAAAATGCTCAAAAGATAGATCTTTCAGTGCCAGTCTAAAATACAAAATAGCACCCCGATTCGCATAGGTTTTGACAGCCTGTGTAACGCGAATTTGGAGTGCTATTTTTTAATTCAAAAATTTCGAGTACGAAATATATAAAGTTTATGAGCTTTCAAGCTTTATTCCCCAACCATCCCATCATTATCGTTATCGCGCATATGTGGATAGAGCCAATGATCGCTCATGATAGGCATGGTGAAGCCGGCGTCTTTCGCTTCTTGGATCGTCACTTGGCCGTTGCCGTCGACGCTCGAGACGTCACCGCTTGCCGCTGGACTGCTCGTTTCCGGAGCGCTTGAACTTCATCGGGGTTGACGTTATCAAATGTGTCGACCACTTCGTTTCCTCTGACGGTGTAGCTGTATTGGTAGCTGGAAGGCACTTGCGTTTCGGTATCGGGATAGGTGATGATGGCTTCGAAATCAGTGGCGCCGCCCGCATCCCGAATGACGTCTTCCATATACGCCTGGTCGCCGTGGCGGTTGAGTGTGCTTTCCTGCGGGGTGATGTTATAGGCGTTCGAGACGCCGCCAAGTGAATCCGCGATGACGTGCCCTTCGTCCAAGATGTCGCTTTCGACGCCTGGCACTTTGGCTTCGTCGGAATAGTAGCGGCCGGAATCTAATACATCTTCTCTCGTGTCATCTTGCAAAATGATCTCGTCCGCCGTGACGCGTTCCAATTGGCCGTATTCATTCGTGAACGCCCAGTATTCGCGGTCGCCGTAGCCGACGGAAACGACAGTGTTCGCTTCGCGGTGTCCGGACAGATCGCCGCCGTCGACTTCGACGAGTTCGTATCCTTCGAATTGGTCTTCCGCAGGTTCTGGGGCGGGTTCCTCTGCTTCGGGTTTCTCTTCAACTGTCGTATCGGCTTGTTCCGTGTCGCTTGTGGCAGTTTCTTTCTCGTTGCTTGTTTCTGTCGCTTTGGTGTCGGCTTCCGCTTGTTCCGGCGCTTCTGTTTCAACGGCTGTTTCTTCTTGCACCGCGGTTTCTGGAGTTGCCGCTTGTTCTGTTTCTGTACAACCGGCCATAAAGACAGCCAGTAGCAGAACGATTAAATAGTTCATGTTCTTTTTCAATTGGAGACACTCTTCTAGTTGTATGGTGTTCATTAACGCTTTATCCGTTTCAATTGATACGGGTCGGTGAATGAAAGAAGAAATATCCTCCACTTTTATTTATTGTACCAATAATTTACATTGTATGCGGGGAGAGTTCTGATATTCCGATTCTCTAAAAGGTGTCGAACTTGATTCGAGGCAGTACCAGCCAGCGCCTTTCTATAGATAAATTCTCATAAAAAACAGCACGGACACTAGGATTCCCAGTGTCCGTGCTGTTTTTGTGTAAAGAGTTTTATTCAAACGCGACATTGTGCTGCACTTGGTCCTGGTTGGTCCATTCAATGATCGTGCCCGGTGCGACAGTGATCGTGTCTTCACCGAATTCATAATCGGCGATGTCGACGGAGACTTTATCCATCGCTTCTGCCCCTTCTTCGACGATGACCGTCATTTGCATGACTGGATGCGGTTCGCAGTAGACTGCGTATTCACCGGCTTCATTGAACACAAAGCTGGTCATTTCGCCGTTCGACAATAAGTCGGAAGCTTCGCCGCTCATGGCTTCAGGGGTATTTGCCTGTTCGTCACTTTCGGCGTCTTCTGCAGGTTCTTCCTCGGCAGCCTCTTCAGCGGGCTCTTCTTCAGGAGCCTCTTCTTCCGTTTCCGGTTCTTCTTCCATGTCTTCCATCGGCTCTTCTTCAGGCATTTCTTCCATCTCCGTGCTTTCCTCTTGTGCAGGAGTTTGCGTTTCTTCTTCGTTGGCAGCGTCGTCTTGACCGCACGCAGCGAGTGACAGCATTCCGGCAGCGAGCAGTAAAGTGAATTTTTTGTTGATCATGTTGTTTCCTCCTCCTTCTAGTTGCTTCTTGCTTATAGAACGCAGCGGCAAGCGAAATAGATCAACTTTTACGGATTGGACTCGATTTCTTTTGGTGCACGGGGTTCAAGAGTAGAGGAGCATCACCAAAATGACGACAGCCGTGTTCCATAAAGCATGGGCGACGATCGAGGCAGTCAATCTGCCGGTGTAGATATACAAGACGGTATACGCCGCGCTTGGAATGAGCAGGTCAATCCATTCGACCAAGTTGCGGGGCAGGTGGCCGGCTGCGAAAAAAACGATGGACAACAGGGCGGCTGCATAGAGCGCGATCTTAGAATGCCTGAAAATGCCGGCGAGTGCGCCGATGAAAAAGCCGCGGTTGTACAGTTCTTCGACGAGGCCGCCGCCAATAATGCCAAGAGGCAGGTACCACCACACGTTGCTCCATTCGCCGCCGAGCATGGCGATGATTTCCGCCACATCCTGGCGCTCTGCTCCGCCGGTCTGCGGGAGGATCCACAAGAATTGAAGGAGGG
>NZ_JAPEHT010000057.1 GCF_028823615.1 Planococcus sp. A6 | reverse complement strand
TTCTTTGATGTCATAAACTTAAAAAGCCTTTATTTTTGCAACACCTCTAAAAAATGGCTGGAAACTTCTTTGATTGCATCGGCTGCTTGGGGGTAGTAGCCGAGCTTTCTGACAAATGCATGATCCATTCCTTTATAGTTAAAATGCCGGACGGGAACTCCTGCTTCCAGCAATTGGGCGGAAAACTCTTCTCCTTGAATTCGCAAAAAATCGAACTCGGCTGTCACGATTGTTGTAGGCGGCAAGTTGGTCTTATCTGCACGCAGTAGAGGAGAAACAAGCGGCAGAAATACATCTTCTAAATTAGTGAGATAGAGCGCCTGAATGAAACTTAGAGAATCTTTCATGGTCACCAGTTCCTGGCGAATCAACTCGGCATCCTTCGACATATCATAATGGTTTATATTCCACGTATTTCTTGAGATGTCCGATAAATCCACCAGTGGGCAGAGCATGCCTATATAACATATGTTCCATTTCTCCTCTAAACTCAATTGATGTACTCCCAGAGCAAGATTTCCCCCGACACTATCTCCCACAAGGCCTATCTGATCAACATCAGCATGAAACTTTTCGGGATTTTCATAAATATATCGCACGGCCCCGTGACAATCGTTCAAGCCGTCCTGATAAGGGTACTCCGGCGCCAGGCGGTATTCCACCCCCACTACCACAGCATGTGTTTCTTGCGCTAAGAACTTGCAGATATTTTCCATCACATCCGTATCCCGCTCAAAAAAACCTCCACCGTGAAGGTAAACGAGGACCGGCTTTTTTTCTGTTGTGCGGTTATAGATATTTAAAGAAACTTCATGATCTTCCACCGGTATTTTTAACGCTTCCGAACGAATTCCGCTGCTTAAATCTTTGTTATTGAGTTCCACTCTTTTTCGGGTAATCTCCAAGTCGTCGATTTCGAGTGGGCGCCTGCCGTGCGGATCGGCTTCGTTAGTAAGGAATTCTTTTACTCGGGGGTCTAAACCGCGGCTATCTTCCTGAAAAGGAATTTCCTTATTAATGATAGCCAATTTCTCTTTTTTTGAACGTGTCGTATTTTCCTGTAATCGTGCGGTTAGCTCTTCTTGCGTATGGCTCATCATGTATCATCCTCCTTAGCAACACAGCCAAGTATGAGTGTGCGGACTATCCTGGCTGGTAAATGCCTGAAATACCGACTTGTTTTGAACCGATTTCTACCGGAATTCTTTCCGAAAAAGCCCCATGACAGAAAAACAATATTTCCTATTTATATTCACTTGTTTCTTTAAAAAGAAACATAGAATGAATCAATCAAAAGATCTCTCCATCGCTATTTTGGGAAATACCTACCATCCGCAGCCGATTTCTTTCGGCTGCTTTTTTTAATTACAATAAAACCAATACTTTCATAAGCTAGAAGTTGTCTGAAGTTTGTCTAAAATATGAAATACATTGAAAGCGCTTACCTTAATAGCGCAAGCTCAAGAAAACGAGGTGTCCAACGATGAAGGAAACAAATAAGATTCCGCCGCAGTTGCCGGCGAGAAATTTGAAAGACAAATTCACGATTTTTAACATGCCGTTTCTATGGTTCGCAGTTTTCGCGGTTATTGCGATCTATGCGATGTATACCGAAAACTTGCCGGCCGGCATGATCGGCGCGTTGCTCATTACCATGGTGCTCGGTGAATTATTGGGCTGGTTCGGCAATCATATGCCAATCGTCCGCACGTTCCTCGGAGGCGGCGCAATTGTCGCTATTTTCGGATCCGCTTATATGGTCTATAGTGGTCTTATGCCTGAAAGCACGACGGCGGGAATTACAGAATTCATGAAAGACGGCGATTTCCTCAACTTCTATATTGCGGCTTTGATTACCGGCAGTATTTTGGGGATGGAATCGAAGATCCTGGTGAAAGCGGGCGTCCGCTACGCCTTGCCATTGCTTGCTGCGGTCGCAGGAGCGGTTGGACTGGCTGCCTTAGTCGGAATGGTATTAGGCTTCAGCATCCAGGAAGCGGTGCTTGTCATCGCCATGCCGATCATGGGCGGCGGTATGGGGGCAGGCGCTGTGCCGATGTCCCAAGTCTATTCGGAAATGCTTGGCAATGAACCTGGCTATTATTTATCGATACTCGTCCCAGCTTTGGCGCTCGGGAATGTCTTCGCCATCATCTTGGCGAGTGTATTGAACTTGATCGGCGATAAATACCCGAGTTTGACGGGGAATGGCCAGCTGATCCGCAATTTTCATTACGAGAAAAAAGAAACGCCTAGCTACGATTTGGCGAAAATGGGCATCGGCGTCTTGGCTGCGGTATCGTTCTATATTTTAGGGAACTTATTGGGTGATTTTATCCCGCTTCATCCGTACGCGATCATGATCGTTTTGGTGGCAGCGCTCAAAGTTGCCAACGTCATGCCGGAAATTATCGTAGAAGGCGCGAGCCAGTGGTATGAGTTCGTGGCGCGCAACTGGACTAATGCGTTATTGGTCGGCATTGGGGTCGCATATACGGACCTTGAAGCCGTGCTCAATGCCTTGAGCATTCAATACGTGCTCATTGTCTTGGCTGTCGTTATCGGTGCTGTCATCGGTGCCGGCGTCGTCGGGAAATTCATGGGCTTCTATCCAATCGAAGCGGCCATCACAGCAGGGCTATGCATGGCGAATATGGGCGGAACCGGCGATGTCGCGGTACTGTCTGCGGCAAGACGCATGGAATTGATGCCATTTGCGCAAATTTCATCCCGTCTCGGCGGTGCATTGATCTTGTTATTGGCCAGTATATTTATACCGTTTTTCATTTAATTAATTATAATCTGAGGGAGGGGAGAAATCCTTTCCCTCTTTCTGATGGAGAGTGAATGTCGTGGTTGTTACGGAAATCATCAATGTCATTTTGCCGGTCTTTATTTTGCTCGGCATCGGTTTTTTTGTTGGCCGATTCATGGACATAGAAAAGAAGCCGGTGTCGGATTTGTGCATCTATGTGTTCAGCCCGGCCTTATTTTTCCATTCTGTCACGACATCTTCCTTGGATTTGGGGGATTTGGGGCGGATTGTGCTGTTTGCGGTGTTGTTATTCGTCTTGTTTGCGGTGCTGATTCAGCTTCTCGGCATCGTATTTAGATGGAATCTGTCGTACCGCAACACGATGATGCTCGCGAGTGCGTTTCCGAATACCGGGAATTACGGCTTGCCGATCGTGTTGTTCGCCTTTGGGGACGAAGGGATGGCGATCGCCATTATTTACGTCGTCATGCAATCTTTGCTGATGAATTCGGCTGGCATCTTTTATGCTTCGAACCATGCGGATGTGTCCAAGAAGGCGATTTTCATTACCATCATCCGCATGCCTGGGTTTATTGCCATCACCATCGGGCTGATTCTGAAAATAGCGGGCATCGCGGTTCCTGAGGCGATTGGCAATGCGACGGGCTTGCTTGGGCAGGCGGCTGTGCCGGTGCTGTTGACGCTGCTCGGAATTACCTTGGCATCGATTCAGATCAAGACCGTGCTGAAGTTTATCGGGACGGCGGCTGTGCTGAAACTGGCCGCGTTCCCGGCGATCGCGTTCGTGCTGTTGGCCTGGCTGTATCCGGGTGGGTCACTGGAAGCAAAAGTGCTGCTCATTTCTGCGGCGACTCCGGCGGCGGCCACGACGACGCTGTTGGCTATCAAATTCGATATGAACCCGGATATGGTGTCGAGCGCGATGTTCGTCAGCACCTTGGCGAGCATCGTTACCATTCCGGTCTTGCTGTTGATCCTTTAAAACGGCGACTGTCTGGAAAAATAAATAAGGAGTCATCCCTAAGTTGCTTAGGGATGACTCCTTATTTTTATATGTGTAGTTATTGAACTGCTTCGTCCAACTCCACCGTCACTTCCTGCAAGCCTTCTTTGTTCAAAGTCGCAAAATACACACGGCGCTCATCGAGAAATACGCCGGTGGTGCCGGACGTTCCCCAGCTGATATCCAATGAATCAGAAGAATTCAGCTGGAGCTGATCGTCCGAAATGTGGACGGTGAAATAATTCGCGGGCAGCTGCGGGAAGACCAATGTATTTCCTTCTATAGCCGGGGCGGCTTCCCGGACCAGGCGGGGGGACGTGATTTGGTCGAGGAGTTCCCCTTCTTTTGACAGCAATGATAAAGTGCCGCCTTGATCTGTCTGGGCAGCGACGACGTATTGTTGTGCTTCGGGTACATAAGAAACACTGTAAATATAAAAGTCCACTTGCGGCAATAATTCGGTTGGCGTGCCGGTCAGTTCGTTTGCCTCTGGATCATAAACGGCAAAACGGAGGGCGGCTTCGCTCGCGTCGTCATTGAACTGCTGCCAAACGAGCAGTGCATTATCTTCAGAAGCGGCGAGCATCGGCCAGCTGTCGCGGTCGTCTGGTTGGGATAGGTTTATTTCATGCAGAACCTTGCCTTCATTTGAAACGGTTGAGACGATGACTTCCTTGCCTGAACCGAGGTCATTGACACCGCCGCCGTTAACCCAGCCATGGGACCAAAAAAGGACGTGATGCGCATTTGTCGAAGCTGTGTGCCCGGAATGCCCGCCGTCGCGCAAGGTGCCTTCATGCAATAGCTGCCAATTGTCATCATAGAGTTTATAGCGCTGGGAAACATTATTGCTTGAATCATAGCCGTCCTCGTAGGTAATGATGGTCGTTTCATCGGTTGAACTGGCGCTGACCGGTTCTTGTGCTTCGGGATTGGAAACGAGTGTGTCGAATTGGCTTTCGCCGATTTCTTTTTTATAAATATCATGGGTCCAGCCATCCTTGCGCTGTTCCTCGCTTTTTTCAGACCATAACACCGAGTTTCCGATGATGGACACGCCGTGTGTATATTTCCTTGTATCTTCGGTTGGCTGGACCGGCTGCATGGAACAGCCGGCCAGCATGAACAAGGCAATCAGGGAAATCCATTTTTTCATTATCATTCCGCCTTTATATTACTTTATTCAGCGTGGCGGGAGAAACGGGCAATTGAAAGTTCGAGATGAAGAAATATTGTTTCGCTGAGGCCAAATGAAGATAGCGCAAAACTGGTTTATTGAACAAAAAAGGAAAGCTCCGCATAGAAAGGAGCTTCCTCACCAAACGCCCAGAAGCAACAAGCGCTGTAGTAGTGGTTGCAAAACTTAGTTATCTTCCAAATAAGGAAGCAGTACGTCATCAAAAGTGGTTTGATTGACGATGATCCGGTTGATCCAATAATTGTCATCTGATGGCCGGATGGTTTGGGGAGCTAGAATATGGCCGGCCTCAAGCCCTTGCTCCTTCAATGCGCGAACCACCCGTTCGTTGGTGTTGCCGTAAGGATAAGCGAAACTTTTTACCTCAACACCCAGTTCCGATTCGATCGTTTCGACGCTTTTTTTCAGGTCTTTTTTGAACGCATCAATTTGCTCGGGGATCAAAAAGACGGGTGTATCGCCTTCGAAGCGATGCATATCGAAGGTGTGGGAGCCAAAATCAGCCAGGCCGCTGTTTTTCATCTCCCGTAGCTGGTCCCAAGTAGACATTTCCAAGTTGCTGAAGTCCTTATTGCCGACTTGCCCTGCAATGACGAACAAGGTAAAGGGAACATTTGCTTCTTTTAAGATTGGAAAAGCATTTTCATAAACCGAGACATCGATATCATCAAATGAAATCCATACGCATTTTTCAGGAAAGTCGCCACTCGCTTTCGCTTTCAATAATTGTTCTTCGTTCAAAAAGTTCGCATCTGCTGCCACCAAAGCATCGATTTGTGCTTTAAATTCACTTTGCAACACGCTGTATTGCACCAGCTCGTTGGTTTGCAGCACACTGCGTGCCGATTTAACAAGCAAGTCGTCGTTTTGGACACGGTGGTAATTCAATCCGAGACAGCCGTTCTCGATCAATTTTTCAGGAAAGGACATGGCGGGCTTGTCTTCTGAGAAAGCCTCGACGAAAAGGTCTTTTCGCGATAGGAAAAACAAGCTAATTAATGCGATAATGGTCGTCCAAATAAAGATCTTTTTGATCAACGCTCTCACCTCCAAGCGGGACAATTGGGTTTGTTTCAAAAACGGCATAATCCTCGCCTTGTAGCTTCTCGATCGCTTCGATATCCATCAACCCCAAGGATTTAAGTTCGGCATTGCTCGTAGGAGCAGGATAGCGCCGTCTTCTCAACGTGCCGAACCTCTTTTTATTGTAGATGTGATTGATAAACAGCAAAGCGTAAAAGAGCAGGAAAACGGCAAGTGCTGTGGCAATGAACAGGCGGATGTCTTGGTTGATCATGTTGAATGAAGAGTTCATCACTCTTGTGAAGATGTTATTGGATCCGACCGTGGCCGATACAACCACGATGACCACCAACACACTATAAAGCCAGCAGATCATTGAAAAGATGAAATCGACGCTGGCGTAAATCCAGGAGCGTTTGACGACAATCAAGAAACTTTCTTCTTCATACCGCGGTCTGGGCTGTTCCATACAGCGTAACCTCCTTTAAGGCGAGATGAGATTGTTTTCGGGATGGCTGCGATGACGACAGCGGTATTGATCATCCAATAAAGTGCGGGATACCAAGCAGCCCAGAAATAGTATTTCAATTTCCCGTTATAGCGGGAGTCAATGGACAGGGCAATGAATAATTGAATCAGGCTGATGAACACTAAGGCAAAAGAGCTGAAGGTGAGCCAAATGAGCATTTCTTGCAGCGTGTTCGCCGTTGCCAGCAATAGCAGCGTCACGAACAGCCAGCAGAAGGCCCAAAGGATACTGAACCATTGTTCAAGATAAATGAGCCAGATTCTGCGCTGTTTCCAGTTGAACAGCACTTTCCAGTGGCGCAGGATAACTTCCTGCCCGCCTTGTGCCCAGCGGACCCGCTGTTTCCAAATGCCCGATACGGTTTCCGGCACCAGCATCCAGCACAGCGCACGGGGTTCGTAGCGGATATCCCAGAAACGCTTTTGGAGTTTCCAGCTGACCGCGATGTCTTCGGTGATCATGTCGCGGTCCCATAAGCCGACATCGACGAGCGCTTTTTTGCGGTAAGCGACGACCACACCGGAAACGGTCATTACTTTTCCAAGCAGCCGTTGCGTCCGCTTGATCGCCCCGATAATCGAAGCGTATTCGACCAGCTGCATCCGGCTAAGCAAGTTGTTGCGGTTGCGGATCGTGGGATTGCCAGTTACAGCGCCGACCCGTTCTCCTTGTTTGAAGAAATGATGGATCAAATAATAGGGAGCGGTATCGGCCAGCAAGGCATCCGAATCGACGCAAATGAGGTATTCCGATCTAGAAGCGAACAAGCCAACTTGCAAAGCGTTGGCTTTGCCGCGGTTTTCATGCAGCTGGATTGCCCGGACATCCCCGTATTGCGCGGCCAATCTTCTGATGATCCCGCTCGTCTCATCTTTCGAACCGTCGTTGATTAGAATGATTTCTTTTTTCGGATAAGACAGTCCAACCAGGTTGCGGACGGTTTCTTCGATAGTTTCTTCTTCGTTATAGCAAGGAACGAGGATACTGATCATGGGCCAATCAAACGCTTCAATGTCTAAAGGCTCGCTTTTTAACTCCTTGGTCCTGAGGAAAAGGATAGAACCCGCTATCCAAAACAAAGCCATTGCGAAGGGATAGACAAAAACATAACCGGTGATGAAACTGTAAGGACCTGAAAAGAGCTGGGAAAATTCCATCGATGCGCCTCCTAAAAAAATATTCGATTTTCTCAAATATTTAAACAATTTAGGTGTGAGTATAACTACCATAGTCATAAAGTGTCAATAGAATTTCCAAATTATTAATAATTAATTTACAAATAGGTAAATGTGAATACATTTATTGTTTAATAATAAATAATCATTATATTTTATCATTTATCATTTAACTTTCTGAAAGTGGTTGAGTGCCTTCGCCTTGAAAAGATCTCCAATAACAAGCGGCAAAAAAAGAAATACAGCCTACTCCCGTATGAATTGAAGGGGAGTAGGCTGTATAAAATAAAGAGGTAGTCAGGTGTAAAAAAATGTAATTTTTAAGTGAATCGAATCATTTTTGTGTAGCCATCGAGACTGGTTAGAAATGCTTCAATTTTCCCGTTTCCATCTAAATCGCCGACAAGCGGGGTGCCTTCAATGCCGCCTTTCACATGCACTTGCCCGATTTCTTGTCCATATTTATTGAGAATCGTAAGGGTGCCCATCATATCCGGGACCAGAATTTCCGGCTCTCCGTCCGAATCGATGTCCAAGACAGCGGTCGACCCGCGCATATTCGCAGCCAAGTGGGTTCGCCAAATGGTATTCGCCTGGCCGTCCAAGCAATAGACGAATCCAGCCAAGCCGCCGAATACCACCGCTTTTTTGTCCGGTTCGTAATTGAAGACCGTCGCTCTTGAGTTGGTTTCGCTGGTCGCCCAAACCGACCAATCCGTCGAGTTGTATTTCGTCTCGCCCGTAACGCCGTCCAGATAAAGCGTCCTGCCGCCCCGTCCGTTGATGATGTATTCGTAAACGCCATCGTTGTCCATATCGGCATAGCTCCCGAAACAGTCGATGCCAAACCCGGCATGGTTGTGCCATTTCAGCGATCCGGTTTCCGCGTCCAGGCAATAGACATGCTCGTCGATGCTATTGAAGAGGCATTCCAGTTTTCCGTCTCCGTCGATATCCACGATTGCCGGAAACGGTTCGTTCTGTTCAAGTGAGCTAAATTTCCATATCAATTCCCCGGTGCTTGCTTTCAGTTTGACGCATTGATTATCAAAGGAAGTCGTATAGAGGTACCAAGCATCCGGCTCTTTCACCAACTGGCCGGCATGCTGGTAATACACATCGGATTCATGAAAAGGGTGGATCTCATAAGTTGATGTGGCATCGGGCAAGGTGTCGAATGCCTCTTCGATCCAAATGGTGTCCGTCTCGGTTCCGCTGATTTTCCGCCTTTGTCCTGCGCCGGTCCCCGAAACGATAGCGAGCTCGGCGTGGTTGCCATCCATCCTCAGAAACGAATTGGCCGCCCACTCTTTCGTTGAATCGGTAATTCCCCATTCACTTGCTGACGTGACTTGTCCGCTGCCTTCGCGGTAATAGAGGTTTGAGTGAAACCAAATCCGTTCTCCTTGTTCATTCAAGCAGTAAATATGGCCGTCATGGGAAGCGCCGAAAATTTCGATGTTGCCGTCGCTGTCCACATCAGCTGCTTGAGGGCGCCCGTAATTCGGCGCTCCGAAGAGATAGCGCCAAACCAATCGCCCGGTTTCCACTTCCCGGACGTAGATATACCAATCCCAGGATTGATAGATGACGACTCGCTGGCCCTTGCTGAAGGTGGCGAAGATGGGAGTGGAATAGATCGGTTCGTCGCCTGTTTTGACTTGCCATAAAATTTCATGCTCAATTCGTTTGCCCATATCCTGCATGCTCCTCGCTCCATATTGGTTTCTTATTGAGACGTCTTCCAGACATCATAGCTTATTGCGCAGCAAATCCAAACGGTTTTTGCTGGAGCTGCCGTTTGAAAAGCTGCCTGTGAATTGCGGGCATCGTACATGCAAGGCCGTTCAACTGGTATAATGGAGCAGTGTCAAAAGCGCAGGCTTTCGATGCTCTTTTTTTGCAGAAACATGGATTTTATTAGCTGGGGGTTGGAAATAGAAATGAATAAAAAAGACATTGCCGAAATCCGCAAGCAATTCAAGCTGGAGACGGATTTACTGAAAATCGCCGAAATTTACAATGTATATATCAAGCAGGACACAAGTGAGATCTTCCACGAGGAGAGCCATTCGTTTTCCTTGCTCGACCGGGAGCAGCAAGAGCTGTTTTTGGCTAATTTCAAGAAAGTGCTAGCAGGCAAGCTCGACATCAAGCTGTTCGAAGTGAAGTTTCAGCGCCCCGAAGAAGGGCAAGCGGACCATACGCAGCATTTATTATACGAAGGGCTTCATGCGGACGATGCGGAAGGCTGGAAAGACAATATGCAGCGCGTCGCTTTGAAGATGGTCGAAGAAACGCCATACGAGAAAGACATGGTCATCACTTTCATCCGCGGCACGTATTTCAAGACGACGAAACGCGAACCTGATGAGACGGAAGCCGCCATGCGCGATGAGGTGTACACGACGCCGTTCGTCCTCAGCAGCATGAACCAGACCGAGCTTCCGAAATCGTCGCTGGTGTTTGATTTTATCGAAAAGGAATTCAAGTCGAACATTATGGCAGACCCGGTCATCAAGCTGTCCTCTCCGGTCGGCGGATTCTTGTTCCCGAGTTTCACGAACAACGCCGCAGATGTTAACCGCATCTTGTATTCGGCGGCCAAAGCCAATAAGCCCGATTTCCAGTTTATCGAAAATGTGCTGAACGGCGACGAAATCACCACCGCAGAAGACGATAAAGTGGTGTTTGAAGAAATCGTCAAGCAGGTCATCGGCGATGAAGTCAATTCGAGAACGCTCGCGGGCGTCTACGATGAAATCAACAGCATGCTAGAAGTGGAAGCGGAAGACGAGGACGAGCCGGCGCCGATGCTCGATTCCAAGGAAGTCGAACGCGTTTTGAAGGCAAGCGGCATCAAAGACATCAGCACCGAGAAAGTGGAGCAGGCTTTCCAGCAAGTGACCGATGACCGCCAGTACGAGATGAAAGCGAGCCACATCGTGCCAAAATACGGGGCCAAATCGATCAAGATCAACACGAAAGTCGCGGAAATCAAGATCGGCCCCGAAGACTTACGTTACGTCAAACAAGTCAATTACAATGGCCGCCGTTGCATCTTGATCGAAGTCGAAGAGGATACGGTCGTGGAAGGGTTTAAATTGTTGGCAGAGGAAGAGTTGGAGTAAAGAGCTGATAAGGACCTTTTTTGAGCGTATGCGGGTATTTTTGATAAAAGGCATATAATCAAATTATAGCAATAACGTGGTTTACGAAGTTAAAATACGCAAGGAGGTACGTGGGTGAAAGACATCATTCGCCAGAAACTAAAAGAAATTGAACATGTGCACAACGTCAAAATCCTCTATGCGGTGGAATCTGGAAGCAGAGCGTGGGGATTTCCCTCGAAAGATAGTGATTACGATGTTCGCTTTATCTATATTCACCCGCCATCATGGTATTTATCTATCGACCAGCAAGGCATCGGGGCAAAACGCGATGTGATTGAAGAACCGATCGACGATTTACTGGATATTAGCGGCTGGGAAATCACCAAAGCACTGCGCCTGTTCAGGAAAAACAACCCTCCGTTATTGGAGTGGCTCAGAAGTGAGATTATTTACTATCAGCAATATGAATTTATTCATAACATGCGGGCACTTGAAAGCGATGTGTTTTTCCCGAATTCCATGCTTTACCATTATTTGAATATGGCAAAGAAAAACTACCGTGAATATTTGCAGGGTCCGGAAGTGAAAATCAAGAAATACTTCTATGTCTTGCGTCCGGTCCTGGCTTGCCAGTGGATTGAAAAGCATAGAACGACGCCACCTATTGGATTTCATGAACTACTTGAAGACAGTGTCGAAGAAGGCGAATTGAAAGAAAAAGTAAATGAGTTGCTGCACCGGAAATTGAATGGCGAGGAGTTCGATCTCGAACCACGCATTGACGTCATCAATCAATTTGTGGAACGTGAAATGGAGCGTCTCGAAGCATATGCTAAGTCTCTTGAAGGATCTGTTGAGGATCCGACCTCGCAGTTGGATGAACTATTCAGAAAAACTTTGGAAGAAGTCTTCTAACCTTTGTTTCTTTTTTAGAATGTATACGAATCAAAAGGAGGACCACTATGATCTCAGAAACTGATCTACAGCATTTAAATCGCTGTGTAGAACTCGCCGAACAGGCGCGTTTTGGTTCCATTCTCGTCTCGGCTCAGGGTGCTGTGTTGTTCGAAGACCATAACCACATAGCATCAGGCGACCATACGCAGCATCCCGAATTTGCGATCGCGCGCTGGGCGGCAGAGCATCTAGCCGCGGAAGAACGGGCGCAAGCGACTGTCTATACGTCTGGTGAGCATTGTCCGATGTGCGCGGCGGCGCATGGCTGGGTCGGACTCGGCCGCATCGTCTACGCGAGTTCGTCACAGCAATTGGGCGAATGGATGCAAGAGTTCGGAGCCGCGCCTTCGCCTGTCCGCAACTTGTCCATCCCCGAAATCCTGACAGATCCGAACGTCGATGGGCCAGTACCGGATCTCGCGGAACAAGTGCACCAGCTTCACCGGCGTTTGCACGAATCGAAACAGTAAACACATAAAAAAGGACTGCGAAGAAATTCACTTCGCAGTCCTTTTGTCTTTATTACACCAAAACAGGGATATCGCTTCGGATGAGGTGGTCGAATGCGCTCAGTGAAGCCGTTGCGCCAGAGCCCATCGAAATGATGATCTGTTTGTACGGGATGTTTGTGCAGTCGCCTGCCGCAAACACGCCCGGCATATTCGTTGCGCCGCGCTGGTCGATGACGATTTCGCCGTGCGCAGTGCGCTCGACAAAGTCACCGAGCCAGTCGGTGTTTGGCACGAGGCCGATTTGGACGAAGACGCCGGATAGTTCGACATGCTTTTCTTCGCCGGTTTGAAGGTCGATATAGGAAAGGCCGTTCACTTTATCGGTGCCGGTGATTTCCTGTGTGCGGGCATTTGTCAGCACCGTGACGTTCGGCAGGCTCTTCAGGCGGTCCTGCAAAACGGAATCCGCTTTAAGCTCTGCGTTGTATTCCAACACCGTCACATGGCTGGTGATGCCTGCAAGGTCGATCGCCGCTTCGACGCCGGAGTTGCCGCCGCCGATGACCGCGACGTCTTTGCCGGCAAATAACGGACCATCGCAATGCGGGCAGTATGCCACGCCTTTGTTCTTGAATTCCTCTTCGCCTGGAACGCCGATATTGCGCCAGCGGGCACCTGTTGAAAGAATGACGGTCTTGCCTTTGACGACAGCGCCATTTTCGAGTTCAAGCTCGAACAGCTCTTTTTTCTCCAAGCGTTTTGCACGCTGCAAGTTCATCAGCTCGATATCGTATTCTTTCACATGCTCTTCGAGGCTGGCCGCAAATTTCGGGCCTTCCGTGTGCTTGACGCTGACGAAGTTCTCGATGCTCAAGGTATCCATCACCTGGCCACCGAAGCGCTCCGCGACGATGCCTGTGCGGATGCCTTTACGCGCTGCATAGATCGCCGCGCTGGCACCAGCTGGGCCGCCGCCGACGACGAGCACGTCAAACGGATCTTTGCCTTCGAATTCGGAAGCATCCGGTGCGCTGCCAAGTTTCGCAAGCAATTCCTCAAGCGACATGCGGCCGCTTGCAAATGATTCGCCGTTCAAGAAGACTGTCGGAACAGCCATGATGTCTTTGCTTTCGACTTCTTCTTTGAAGGCAGCCCCGTCGATCATCGTATGCGTGATGTTCGGGTTGAGGACGCTCATCAAATTAAGTGATTGCACGACTTCTGGGCAGTTCTGGCAGCTCAAGCTGATGTAAGACTCGAAATGGTATGTGCCTTCGAGTGCTTTAATCTGTTCCATCGTTTTTTCGTCGGCTTTCGGCGCACGTCCGCTCACTTGCAATAAGGCAAGGACGAGCGATGTAAACTCGTGGCCGAGCGGGATGCCGGCAAAAGTGATGCCCGTTACTTCTCCAGGACGGGTGACGCTGAAGCTCGGGGTTCTCTCAAGCTCCGTGCGCTCCATTTGAATGCGCGGGGACATGGCGGATAGTTCTTCCACCAAATCGACCATATCTGTTGATACCTTATCGGATCCGGCGCTCACTTGGAGCAGCACGTCGCCTTCCAGTAGCTGCAAGTATTGCTCTAATTGAGATTTGATTTGCGCATCTAGTATCATTGTCAAAACTCCTTAAATTTTGCCTACAAGGTCAAGGCTTGGCTTCAATGTGTCGCCGCCTTCTTCCCATTTAGCCGGGCATACTTCGCCTGGGTTATTGCGCACGTATTGTGCCGCTTTGATTTTGCCGACAAGCGTGCTTGCGTCGCGGCCGATGCCGTCTGCGTTAATTTCTGCAGCTTGGACGATGCCTTCCGGGTCGACGATGAATGTGCCGCGCTGTGCAAGGCCTTCTTCTTCGTTCAAGACGTCGAATCCTCGTGAAATGCGCTGAGACGGGTCACCGATCATCGTGTATTCGATTTTGCCGATTGCATCTGAATGGTCGTGCCAAGCTTTGTGGGTGAAGTGAGTGTCTGTAGAAACAGAGTATACTTCCACGCCAAGCTCTTTCAATGTTGCATACTGGCTTTGGAGGTCCTCAAGTTCAGTTGGGCAAACGAATGTGAAGTCTGCTGGGTAGAAGCACACAACGCTCCATTGGCCTTTCATGCTTTCTTCTGTGACCTCAATAAAGTCGCCGCTCGCCGCCTGGTAAGCTGACGCGTTAAATGGTTGGATTTCTTTTCCGATCAAAGACATAAAATAATTACCTCCTGAATGTTTTTTAGAATGACCATAACCGACAACGCAAAAAAAATAATCGAAGCGGGCCGCTTCAATTAATATCGTTATCTGATTATAATAATTCTAATTCTATTTCCATTGTCATATGAAATGGATATTTTGTCAAAGAGAACCCTGGAGTGTAAACGCTTTCTAGTAAATACTCATTAAAACCTTAGGAACTAACAGTTTTCCCGGGAAATAAACGAATAGAAAGAACGAAAGATATTGTGAAATTAATAATTATTAAATATTTCAGAATAGGGTTAACGATAAATTGGGGAAGAATTTCTCAATGATGAGCCCCAACTGATAGGAGGACAGGAAGGTGAAAAAGGGGAGTTGAGTGATAAAGACGCAAAAAAAAAAAAAGCGGGATCCGCTTAAGAGGTCCGCTTTCTATTGCACGATAGGCCACGATCCGGTCTGGAGCTACACCCACCACATCTCATCGACCGACTCCTTCACCATGACCGGCTTCAAATTCTCCACTGCTTTCGTGAAGCCTTCGTTGATCGACATCAGGCCATCTTCATGCTCAATGCTGACGACGTAGTCATAGCCGTAGAGGCGCAAGGTACTGACGATGTCGGCCCAAGTTTTTTGGCCGTGGCCGAATCCGACCGTACGGAAATACCAGGCGCGGTCTTTCATCTCGGAATAGTCGGTCATATCAGTCAAGCCGTTGCGGTTGGTGTTTTCCTGGTCGATGATGGTGTCTTTCGCGTGGAAATGATGGATGGCGTTTTCCCGTCCGAGGATTTTGATCGCTTCGACCGGATCGATGCCTTGCCACCACATATGGCTCGGGTCGAGGTTCGCGCCGATATACGGTCCGCACGCTTCACGCAGCCGCAGCATGGTCGCAGGCGTATGGACGGAAAAACCGCCGTGCAGCTCCAAGCCAATCTTGACGCCAAGCGATTCCGCCAAGGCGTTTTTTTCTTTCCAATAAGGAATCAATTTCTTTTGCCATTGCCAAGAGAGTACTTCCTGGAAATCGTTCGGCCAGGCAGCGACCGGCCAGTTTGGGTATAGTGCGTTCTCGTGGTCGCCCGGGCAGCCCGAGAAGGTATTGACGACCGGCACCTTGAGCTTCGAAGCGAGCTGCATCGTCTTGATGAGCAGCTCATCAGCCGCTCCGGAAATGTCTTTTTGGGGATGCAGCGGATTGGCGTGGCAGCTGAGCGCGCTGATGAAGAGTCCGGCGTCGTCGATTTGCTTCAGAAAGGCTTGCTGCTTGTCTGCGTCTTCAAGCAGCTCGTCCAATTTGCAATGGGCATCGCCCGGATATCCGCCGGTGCCCAGTTCGATCGCTTCAATGCCTTTTGAGGCCACATAAGCCAGCATATCTTCAAAATTCCGATCAGAAAATAAGACGGTAAAAACCCCCAATTTCATGAAAATCCCTCCATTCAAGTTTTCAGATTATACTGACATGTAAACCATTACATTCTTAACATATAGAATAAAACGAGGTAAATCAATATATTTCATGCAATAAAAATATTTATTGACAGATAATTCTGAACAAATTATGATGAAAATGTAAACGATTTCATTTCACAACAGAAGTGTCGCGTCAGAAAGAAGGAAAAGCATATGGCAAACATACAACAAGTAGCGAAGCATGCAGGGGTTTCAGTCGCCACGGTATCCCGGGTATTGAACGGCCACGACAAAGTAACGGCCAAAACGAAATTGAAAGTGGAGGAGGCGATCCAGTACTTGAATTACGAGCCGAGCATGCTCGGCAGGAATTTACGAAATTCGGAAAGCCGCATTGTGCTGATCTTGATCCCGACGATCTCCAACCCGTTTTATTTTGAAATCATCAAAGGCATTGAGAATATGGCGCTCAGCCAGAATTACAGCATCCTGTTGTGCGAAACGGATTCCAAGCCTGAAAAGGAGGAGATTTATTTCGATTTGGTGCGTAAAAAAATGGCGGATGGCATCATTTCAATGGACCCGGCAGTGAATGTCGAGACCTTGAAAGAACTCGCGCAACATTACGCCATTATCCAATGCAGCGAATATGGGGGTGGCATCGGCATCCCGTATGTCACGATCGACAGCGAGGAAGCGTCTTACCGCGCCGTGAAGCATTTGATCCAGATCGGCCACAAAAAAATCGCGCTGATGAATTCCGACGAAAAGTTCCTGTACGCCAGGGAGCGGCGGATGGGCTATGAACGGGCATTGCGTGAACACGATATTCCGGTGAATGGCGATTATATTTTCTACACGCATGAGCTCGGGTTTGAGCAGGGCCAGATGGCGATGAAGAAAATACTGCGCCTCGAAGACCGGCCGACCGCCGTCTTTGCGGTATCGGATTTACTGGCGATCGGCGCCTTAAAAGAAATCACTGCCGCCGGTTTGCACGTGCCGAATGATGTCGCGGTCGTCGGGTTCGACAAGATTGATTTCTCCAATATGACCAATCCGGCATTGACCACCGTCGCCCAGCCGATGTACAAAATGGGAACGGTCGCGGCGCGTATGCTAATCGAGAAGATCCAAGGGAAAACCGTCGACAGCGTAGTGCTGGGCCATGAACTGGTCATCCGGGAATCGACCACCGGCTAACGGGCTCAAACCGGCGCTTGCTTATCATGGGGATGGGAGAAAGAACGCTGGTCCCGAACATTAATGTAATCGATTACATTTAACGGATCCATACAAAACTAAGGGGTGAATAAAGTGAAAAAACTATTGCTCATTTTATTGTCTTTCGTAACGATTTTTGGACTTGCGGCATGTGGCAGCACAGAAAACGAAAGTTCGGGTTCAACGGATGAAGGTTCAGGCGATGGAGATATGACGATCGGCATTTCGCTTCCTTCGGCAACGCACGGCTGGATGGGGGCTTTGATCGACAGCGCGGAGAAACAGGCGATGGAGTTGAAGGAATCAGAAGGCATTGATTACGTCATGACCAACGCAGCAGATCCGAACAAACAAGCGAATGACGTGGATGATTTGATCGCACAAGGTGTGGACGTCATCGTCATGCTGCCGATTGAATCCGCAGCACTGACCCCGGTCGGCCAGAAAATCAAAGATGCCGGCATCCCGCTCGTCATCGTTGACCGCGAACTGGAAAACGATGCAGCGACAGTGGTTGTCAAAGGTGATAACGAAGGAATCGGTGTTAACGCGGGCGAATATTTCGTTGAGCAATTGAATGGCGAAGGGAAAATCGTCGAAATCACGGGACCGCCGAGTTCGGTAACAGAACAGCGCGGAGCCGGATTTAAAGAAGCAGTCGAAGGGCAAGAAGGCATGGAGATCATCGCTTCGCAAAGCGGCGACTTTTCCACTGAGAAATCATTGGAAGTCATGCAGAACATTTTGCAGGCCAACCCTGAAATCGATGCCGTTTTCACTCAAGACGATGGCATGGCATTAGGCGTCATGCAGGCTATTAAAGAAGCAGGCCGGACGGATATCCAATTTGTCACAGGGGCAGGCGGCGCGAAAGGCGTATTCGAAGACATCCAAAACGATGGGCTGATGAAAGCGACGTTCTTGTATTCACCGACCATGGTCGAAGATGCAGTGACGATCGCTGGCGATTTGGCGCAAGGCGAGGAGCCGGCTGAATCGATGGTCGTCAAAGAAGCGACGCAAGTGACCAAAGAAAATGTGGATGAGTATTACGATCCGGAATCAAAATTCTAAGCCAATAGCCGGGAAATGCAGTGGAGCCATTGCATTTCCTCTTTTCCTATAAGGAGGTTAAGACATGACTTCGCAGCCTTTCGTGGCGATGAACCAAATCGACAAATCATTTAACGGCGTCCCGGTTTTAAAGAACGTAACGCTGGAAGTGGAAAAAGGGGAGATTCATGCCTTGCTTGGGGAAAACGGCGCCGGCAAATCGACGCTGATGAATATTCTAGGCGGCATCCACCAACCGGACAGCGGGCAGGTCTTCATTGAAGGCAAACAAGTAACTATGGCGAACCCGCATATTTCCCAGGCGCATGGCATCAGCTTTATCCATCAGGAGCTGAATATGGTCAATGATTTGAAAGTGTATGAAAACATGTTTCTAGGTTCAGAAATTCGCAACAAGGCCGGATTTTTGAACGTGGAAGAAATGTGCCGCCAAACGCGTGAGATCTTGGCGGAACTGGGCGTGTTTCTCAATCCGAAAGAATATGTGCGCAATCTCGCCACGTCCTATAAGCAATTGATCGAGATTTCCAAAGCGCTGCTGCATAAATCACAGCTCATCATCATGGATGAACCG
Source organism: Planococcus sp. A6 (assembly GCF_028823615.1). Lineage (GTDB taxonomy): Bacteria > Bacillota > Bacilli > Bacillales_A > Planococcaceae > Planococcus. Next base: position 3,141 of record NZ_JAPEHT010000057.1, on the reverse strand, counting down.
ACGACATCGCTCGCGGAACATGAAGTGGGCCGGCTGTTCGAATTGATGCGCAACTTGAAGAAATCCGGCGTGTCTATCATTTACATTTCCCATAAATTAAAGGAAATCCAAGCGGTGTGCGACCGCTATACCGTGCTGCGAGACGGCCAGCTGGTGAAGACGGATAGCATGCAGGCCGGGAATTTAGAGGAAATCACCAAGCTGATGGTCGGCAAAGCGATTTCTCAGGAGCGTTTTGTCCATGGGCACGAATTCGGCGACATGGCACTGGAAGTCGAGCGCTTGAGCAGCCCCGGCTTATTTCAGGACATCGACTTCACCGTTCGAAAAGGCCAGATTGTCGGATTTACCGGGCTTGCGGGAGACGGCCGGACGGAGCTGTTTGAAAGTTTATTCGGCTACCGCAAAAAATACACCGGCATCATCAAAGTGAAAGGCAAAGCGATGAAAATCACCCATCCGCGAACGGCATTGCAAGCGGGCATGGGCTATGTGCCGAAAGACCGCAAAGAAAATGCCATCATCAAAGATTTGAGCGTTGTCCACAATATGAGCTTGTCATCGATGGGCAATTTTGAGCGATGGGGCTTTATCCAAGACAAGCGGGAGCTGGAAAAGTTCAGCAGCTATAAAAAAGCCTTGAACATCAAAGTAGCTAATCCGCGCATCACCATCGACAAATTGAGCGGCGGCAACCAGCAAAAAGTGATCATCGCCAAATGGCTCGAAGCGGATACCGATATCCTGATTTTTGACAACCCGACACAAGGCATCGACGTCGGCGCCAAGCAGGAAATCTATCAGGAGATTCTAGAGCTTGCAAAACTGGGAAAAGCGATCATCATCCTGTCATCGGAAGCCCCTGAAGTGTTGCGGATATGCCATGTCATCAACGTCATGTACCACGGGGAAATCACGGCCAGGTTTATAGGCGATGAGACAAACGAAGAAGAGATCATGCATTATGCCACAGGCGCGAAAAGGGAGGGAGAGCATATTGGATAATATCAACACAAAGGAATACAGCCCTGAATCTCCAAGCATGAAAAGCAGGCTGTCCTGGCTATGGTCGGAATACAGCGTCATCATTGCGTTCATCATCATTTTCATCGCTGCTTCCGTGATGAATCCGAGATTTCTCGATATCAACAACCAATTGAACATTCTTATGCAAGTGTCGATCATCGGCATCATTGCGCTGGGGATGACGGTCGTCATGCTGTCAGGCGGTATTGATTTATCAGTCGGCTCTGTCCTGGCGCTCGCCGGCGTCATTTCCGTCTTGGCATTGAACGCATCCGGCAGTATTTTAATCGGCGTGTTCACGGCCTTATTGGTCGGGGCATTTGCCGGATTCCTCAATGGCCTGATGGTCGCGAAAGGCCGGATCGCGTCGTTTATCGCCACGCTCGGCATGATGGCTGCGGCCCGTTCCATCGCACTGTATATTGCAGAAGGCGGCAGCGTGTCGGGCGAAGTGAGCGGATTCACCGCCATCGCCAATAACAATGTATGGATTTTTGATTTGCCGGTGCTCATTTTCTTCGCCATGGCGGTGCTGATTTATATCGTCATGCACAAAACGCGGTTCGGCAGGTACGTCTATGCGCTCGGGTCGAATGAAAAAGCGGCGATGCTGTCCGCCATTCGTGTGGATCGCATCAAGATCGGCGTCTATACGCTGATCGGGACGCTCGTCGGGGTTGCGGCGGTCATTGAAACGTCCCGGTTGAATTCGATTTCGTCTTCAAGTTCCGGTGCGCAATATGAACTTGACGCCATTGCAGCCGTCATCATCGGCGGCACGCGCATGACAGGCGGGCGCGGCAAAATCATCGGCACGATTTTCGGCATCTTGATCTTGGGCATCCTCAACAATATGATGAACTTGATGAATGTTTCGCCCCATCTGCAGGGCTTTGTCAAAGGTTTGATCATCATCATTGCCGTCGTGTTCCAAAAAAGAGAATAGGAGGAGATCGCATGGGCATCAAGGTAGGCATTATTGGCTGCGGGGCCATTACAAAAATGCGCCACGCACCGGAATATACAGCGAATCCATATGTGGATGAAATCGTCTTTTACGACCGCAATCTCCACCGTTCTGAAGCGATGGTCGAATTGTTTGGCGGGCGGAATGTGGAAAGCGTCGAGGAATTGTTCAACGATCCCGAGATCACAGCCATCAGTGACTGTTCGTCGAATGAGCACCATCATTTATTTTCGACACAAGCGCTATTGAGCGGCAAGCACGTGCTGTGCGAAAAACCGATTTCCTTGACGGTCGAACATGCCAAGGAAATTTTGGCGGCACAGAAAAAATCCGGCAAGAAACTGATGGTCGACCACAATCAGCGGTTTACGCGCGCGCACCAAAAAGCACGCGAAATCCTGGACAGCGGAGAGCTCGGGAAAGTCTTGACCTTCCGCACCGCTTTCGGACATTCGGGCCCAGAATCCTGGGGCATCAATAAAACGAAATCGACATGGTTCTTCAAAAAGGAGCGCTCGGGCTTCGGTGTCGGGGGCGACCTCGGCATCCATAAAATCGATTTGCTGCATTACCTGCTCGATGATGAAATCATTCAAGTGAGCGCCTTTCAGGGAGCTTTGCACAAAACGGATGAAAACGGCGAGCCGATTGAAGTATGCGACAATATCGTCTGCAGCTTGGCGACCGAAAAAGGGCGTCTCGGGAACGCTGCCTTCTCCTGGACCTATTACGGGGAAGAGGATAATAGCACCGTTGTTTATTGCGAGAAAGGCATTATGAAAATCTATCACGATGACGAGTATCAGCTGGAACTCATCATGGAATCCGGCGAGAAAGTGAACTACCAGCTGGAAGCGATCCAAACGAATGACAACCAGACCCCGAGCGGCGTCATTGATGCGTTCGTCGAATCCATCCGCCTGGACCAGGAGCCGATCGTCACGGGAGAAGATGCCTTGAAATCACTGAAAGTTATTTTGGGCATCATGGAAGCAGCCGAAACGAAGCAAGTGGTCACCATCGAAAAAGAGTCTCTCCTTTATCAATAAGGAGAGACTCTTTGGTTTGTCGAGAAACATTGGTAGCTTTTTACGTTCCGTTTCAGCCGGACGCTTTCCGCGGGCACGGCCTCAGCCGCTTCGTCGCTG
>NZ_JAPEHT010000056.1 GCF_028823615.1 Planococcus sp. A6 | reverse complement strand
GACGGCGGGAGTCGAACCCGCGTCCAGAGACTCCGTTACTTGAGCATCTACGCGTGTAGCTTATCTATTGGAGTTTCGCCGCTCAATCTGCCGACAAGCAGGCGTCATGAGGGCTAGTTCGAGAATCTCTTGCAGTCAGCTCAAACGGCACTGACTGCCGTATCCCACTAAAAGTGAGCTCTATGCAGCCACATGGGCGATGGTTACATAAAGCAGATCCGAGCTTACGCTGCGAATGCTAGGTTGTTGTTAGTTTTGCCAGTTGTTATAAGTTACGTTGATGACGGAGCCGATCCTCCGACGCGCAACCCAAGCTCGAACCATCCCTGTCGAATCCGTAACGTCCCCTCATTAAAAGAGAACACGGAAGTGGTTTAGCTTCGGTGTACTGTTACAAGTATAGGACAAAACAGGTCAGAGTTCAAGTTTAACGGCTTCTCTCTTTTAGCGCGCGGTCGATTGCCCGCTTTGCGTCTTTCTTCTTCAAGTCTTCGCGCTTGTCGTATTTCTTCTTACCTTTACCGACGCCTAGCAGCACTTTGGCATATCCGTCTTTCAAATACATCTTGAGCGGGACGATTGCCGCGCCTTCAACTTTCGATTTGCCGACAAGTTCGTTGATCTGCTTTTTGTGGAGCAAGAGCTTGCGCGAGCGCAGCGGGTCGTGGTTAAACTGGTTGCCTTGTTCATACGGCGAGATGTGCATATTGGAAATCCAGGCTTCGCCGTTCCGGATGCGGACGAATGCATCTTTGATCTGCACTTTGCCGCTTCTTGCGGATTTAATCTCCGTACCGAGCAGGACAATCCCCGCTTCGATCGTTTCTTCAATAGCGAAATCGAATCCCGCTTTTTTATTCTGGGCAATTACTTTGCCTTCTCCTTTGGCCATTTCTGTTCACCTCAAACTGTTGGAAAAAGCGGCACGCGGCCGCTTTTTTTATTTCTTCTTGTTACGGCCTTGCTGTTTGGCAGGCTTTTCATAAAACTTTTTCTTGTTTTTCGGCTTGCGATCTGCCCCGCCTTCGCTGCGCTTTTTGCCGTCTCTTGGCTTATCGCCATTACGCCCGCTGCGAATCACTTTCGGGGTTTCTTTGCGCGAACTGCGGCGCGTATTTTGCGTCATGCCGACGATTTCAAAGTCGATGGATGACTCTTCCGGTTTGACACCGATAACCCGTACTTTGACTTCATCACCGATGCGGAACTGGCGCTTGGTTCGTTCGCCGATCATCATCATCTGACGGTCATCAAATTGATAATAATCATCCGTCAAGTTGGATACGTGGACCAAACCTTCAATGGTATTTGGCAGCTCGACAAACATGCCGAAGTTCGTCACAGATGAGACAATGCCGTCGAATTCTTCTCCGACTTTATCTGCCATATACTGTGTTTTCTTCAGTGCATCTGTATCGCGCTCCGCTTCCACTGCACGGCGTTCACGGTCAGATGTGTGAGTTGCGATATCATCCATTTCCGCTTCCCAATGGCGAATTGTCTTTTTCGACAAGTCTTTTTCGATCAAATACGTGCGAATCAAACGATGGATGATCAAATCAGGATAGCGGCGGATCGGCGACGTGAAATGCGTATAGAATTCCGTCGATAAGCCGAAATGGCCAAGGCTATGTGAAGAATATTTCGCCTGTTGCATCGAGCGCAACATCATCGTCGACACGACGGGCTCTTCAGGCTTGCCTGCGATGGATTCGATGATTTCCTGCAACGCCTTCGGAGAAACTTCATCCCCTGAGCCTTTCACAGTAATACCGAAATTCGTAATGAATTCGAAAAAGCGCTGCAATTTTTCTGTTTTTGGCTCTTCGTGAATGCGGTATAGGGACGGCACATCCATGCGATGGAAATGTTCCGCGACAGTTTCGTTCGCTGCGAGCATGAATTCTTCGATCAAACGCTCAGCAACTGTACGCTCACGAACAACGATATCAATCGGGTAACCTTCATCGTCCACAATTACTTTGGACTCTTTAAAGTCAAAATCGATCGCTCCGCGCGTCATCCGGCGCTGATGCAAGACAGATGAAAGTTCTTTCATCAATTCGAACATCGGAACCAGTTCAGCATATTGTTCTTTCAATTCCTGATTGTCTTTTTCAAGAATTTCGTATACGTCGGTATAGGTCATACGTGCCGTTGTATTGATGACGCTCTGGAAAATATCGTGGGACAACACTTCCCCTTTGTCGTTGAAAATCATTTCACAAGATAACGTCAAACGGTCAACTTGCGGGTTGAGCGAGCAGATGCCGTTCGATAAGCGGTGCGGAATCATCGGAATGACACGGTCCGTCAAGTAAATGCTGGTTGCCCGGTCATAAGCTTCACGATCAATGGCAGAGCCTTCCGTCACGTAATGGCTGACGTCTGCAATATGGACGCCGAGTTTGTATGTGCCATCTTCAAACTTCTTAACTTGAATAGCATCATCCAAATCTTTCGCATCCGCCCCGTCAATCGTCACAATCTGCTCATCGCGCAAATCACGGCGGTCATTCAGGTCTTCAGGATCGATTTGGTCCGGTACAGCATTTGCCTGGTCCAGCACATCCTGCGGGAATTCCACTTCGATGCCGTATTTATGGATGATCGACAAAATATCGACGCCTGGGTCGTTTTTATGCCCGAGCACTTGTGTAACCATGCCCGTTGCGGACAAACGCCCTTCCGGCCAGCCGGTGATTTCGACGACGACTTTATGGCCGTCGACGGCACCGAGTGTATCGTCTTTAGCAATAAAGATATCCATATTCATTTTCTTATCATCGGTGACGACAAAGCCGAAGCCTTTGTTCGCCTGGAACGTGCCGACGACTTTCGTTGTGCCGCGTTCCAAGATGCGGATGACGGATCCTTCGCGGCGATCTCCAGATGACCCTTCAGAAACACGGATCATGACCGTGTCGCCGTTTACCGCTCCGTTCACTTCATTCGGCGGGATAAAGACATCATCGAGGCCTGCTTCTTCAGGCGCAAAAAAGCCGAAGCCTTTGGCGTGGCCGATGAATTTGCCGCGCATCAAGTTCATGCGGTCCGGCACACCGTAGCGATTCGAACGCGAACGCACCAATTCGCCTTTTTCTTCGAGTCTGACGAGTGTCTTCACCAATTCCTTAAATTCTTCGGCGTCTTCAAAGCCGAACTGTTCTTCAATTTCTGTCACCGTTAATGGCTTGTATGCTTCTTCGCGCATAAAGGCCAATAGACGTTGATCCAATGACTGTTCATTCTTGCCCAATCCTAACTCCTCCTTTTGAGACTGTCTCACACGCTCCAGTCGAGCGATTCGAGAAACTCGTATATATCTTCATGCAATTGCTTTTTCTCCTGATCCAGCGTGATGACATGGCCCGATTTCTCGTACCATTTGATGCGCTTGTCAGTCGACTCCGCTTCGTCGTGGATGATGTTCGCAGACTCTGTATTGATGACTTTGTCCAATGAGCCTTGGACGACGAAAAGCGGTGCATAGACATGATCGACGTTGTTCCGTACTTCACCGATCAACTCACGCAGTTCAGCGAGTGTTTCCATCGGCTTTTCCTCGAACTTCTTCATCTCTTCTTCGATAAGCTTATCATCTTTTCCTTCATATTTCTTGTATTCACGGGCATACTCCAAAACGCCCTGGTACATCAGGTCTGTAGATTTCATGTGCATCGGCGCACACATTGTCACAATGCCCTTGATAGGCTTTGTATACCCTAGTTTCAAGCTGAATACGCCGCCGAGCGACAAGCCGGCCACCGCAATCTCCTGGTATCCCTTGTCGACCAGTGTTTGATACGCCTGTTCGACGTCTTTCCACCAATCTACGGGACCTGTCTCCACCAACTTCTCCGGCGCCACGCCATGCCCTGCGTAATGCGGTGCGATGCTCGTATAGCCTTTTGTTTCCAAGAATCGCCCGAGCATCCGGACATCTGCGGAATTTCCGGTAAAGCCGTGCAATAACAGCACCGCACGCGGCCCTTGCTCAAAGAAGAATGGTTTTGGTTGTGAAATGCGCATAAACGTTCCCTCCAACTAAATTTACTTACTATATTATATAGGCCTGTGCCCAATTTCCCCTAAAAGAAAACGCCCAACCACTAAATGGTCAGGCGATGTGCTCTACATTATACTTTCGTTACGGCGATAGCCAGAATAAAGAATAAGGCAGCAAGGACGATCGTCACCCGGTGTAGGACAAGATCCAACCCACGGGCTTTTTGCTTGCCGAAAAGTTGCTCTGCTCCACCGGAGATGGCTCCTGAAAGGCCTGCACTTTTCCCTGATTGCAATAGAACGACAACAATCAAAGCGATCGAGACGATAAGAAGTAATGTCATTAACAATGTATGCATAAATACCACCTCCTGAAAAGAACCTTCACAACAAACTCTAGTTTACCAAAAATTGAAACCTCAAGCAATAGAGCCCCTAAAAAATACAAATAGTTTAGACCATTTCAATATTTTCTGTTCATTCTTTTTGGAAACGGTTGATGAGGAGCGTTTGCTTTTTTAGTACAGAGTAGAACAAGATTTCATTTAGATGCCCCTCCACAAAATAGCTATGAAAAGCTTTGCTCAACTCTCGCTGCACTCGAGCATCGCAAGTGAATAGCCTCAGTTTCTCTTCGCCTATTCACTTCCTGCGGGCCCAAAGCGTCCCCTCGAACGCAGCCTCCACCTTCCTCACACATTCTAACAGAAAAGCTGCCGGAAAAAATCTCCGGCAGCTCTTCCTCACCTATTCGCTATTATTTCTTCAAGTTATAGAAAGTTTTAACGCCCAAGTACTTCGCTGTGTCGTGCAATTGGTCTTCGATGCGAAGCAATTGGTTGTATTTCGCTACGCGGTCCGTACGTGACGGTGCGCCTGTTTTGATTTGTCCTGCATTCGTCGCAACTGCGATGTCTGCAATCGTCACATCTTCCGACTCGCCTGAACGGTGGGAGATGACAGCTGTGTAGCCTGCACGCTTCGCCATTTCGATTGCATCGAATGTTTCTGTCAATGTACCGATTTGGTTTACTTTGATCAGGATCGAGTTGCCGATGCCTTGCTCGATGCCTTGCGCCAATTTCTTCGTGTTCGTTACGAACAAGTCATCGCCGACCAGCTGTACTTTATCGCCGATACGTTCTGTCAATAGCTTAAAGCCATCCCAGTCGTTCTCGTCCAATCCGTCTTCAATGGAAACGATTGGGTATTTGTTTGCCAACTCTTCATACCAGTCGACCATTTCAGCTGAAGTCTTGACCAAGTTGTCGCCAGCCAATGTGTAGACGCCTTTTTCTTTGTCGTAGATTTCAGAAGCAGCTACGTCCATTGCGAGCAAGACGTCTTGGCCTGGCTTGAAGCCGGCTTTTTCGATCGCAACCATGATCGTCTCAAGCGCTTCTTCGTTCGAGCCAAGGTTCGGTGCGAATCCACCTTCGTCACCTACAGATGTGTTATAGCCTTTGTCTTTCAGTACAGTTTTCAAGTTGTGGAAGATTTCTGCACCCATGCGAAGAGCATGGCGGAAAGATTCAGCACCTACTGGCATTACCATGAATTCCTGGATGTCGACATTGTTATCCGCGTGCTCACCGCCGTTGAGAATGTTCATCATCGGTACCGGCAATTGCTTGGCGTTGAATCCACCTAGGTATTGGTAAAGAGGCATGTCCAGATAGTTCGCTGCTGCATGGGCAACTGCCATGGAAACGCCAAGAATCGCGTTTGCGCCAAGACGGCCTTTGTTTTCAGTTCCGTCAAGTTCGATCAACGCTTGGTCGATGGATACTTGATCAAGTACTGAATAGTTTTCTTCCAACTCATCAGCGATTTCATTGTTTACATGATCGACCGCTTTGAGGACGCCTTTACCAAGGTAACGGCTCTTATCGCCATCGCGAAGTTCAACCGCTTCGTGTTCTCCAGTAGATGCGCCAGATGGCACGATCGCACGGCCGAATGCGCCGCTTTCTGTGAATACCTCGACTTCAACAGTCGGGTTCCCTCTAGAATCGAGTACTTCGCGTGCTTGGATGTGTGTAATAATTGGCAATGTCAACAGCTCCCTTTTCAAATGGTTTGTTCAATTTGTATAAATGTTAAATGTTTTAATACAACGGTTTTCCAGTCATCTCTTCCGGCTGCTTAACATCAAGCAGTTTGAGGATCGTTGGTGCGAGATCCGCTAGAATGCCGCCGCTGCGCAAGACTTCGCCGTGCTTCGTCAAAATGACCGGCACTTTGTTAGTCGTATGCGCCGTCATCGGCAAGCCGTCTTCTGTCAGCACTTCGTCCGCATTGCCGTGGTCGGCTGTGATGAGCGCCGATCCACCTTGGCGATGGAGCGCTTCAACAATACGGCCGAGACATTCGTCCACTACTTCGACTGCCTTGATCGTCGGCTCGAGCATGCCGCTATGGCCGACCATATCAGGATTCGCGAAGTTCAAAATGATCGCATCGTGTGCGCCTGCATCGATTTGTTCAACCAAACGGTCAGTCACTTCATAAGCGCTCATTTCAGGCTCCAAATCGTAAGTCGCCACTTTCGGCGACGATACGAGAATGCGGTCTTCCCCTGGGAAAACTTCTTCCCGCCCGCCGCTCATGAAAAAGGTGACGTGCGGGTATTTTTCAGTTTCGGCGATACGCAATTGCGTCATGCCGTTCGCCGATAACACTTCACCAATGGTATTGACCAAATTGACGTTGTCGTAAGCAATTCGGGTCTTCAATTCCTCACTATAGATCGTGAAGCTAATAAACACCAACTCTTTCGGATGCTGGATGCTCAACGGGAAATGGGCAAAATCAGGGCGCGTCAACACGGTCGTCAATTGGATCGCCCGGTCCGGACGGAAATTGAAGAAGATGACGGAGTCGCCTGATTCGATTACAGCAGGCGCTTCCCCTTCTTTCACGACAGTAAACGGCAGGACAAATTCATCGACAATTCCTTCCGCGTAAGATGCTTCTACACCTTCCGCAGCGGAACTGGCACTTGGCCCGCTTCCGTCGACCATCGCGCGGTACGCGAGCTCGACGCGTTCCCAGCGCTTGTCGCGGTCCATAGCATAATAACGCCCACTGATGGAGGCGAAGCGCCCAATGCCGATTTGCTGCATTTGCTTTTCAGTTTCTTCTATATAATGGAGCGCGGTTTTCGGGCCGACATCGCGGCCGTCCAAAAATCCGTGTACATAGACTTCACTCAAGCCTTGCTGTTTTGCGAGGCGCAATAAAGCGAACAGGTGCTCATAATGGCTATGGACGCCCCCGTCGCTAAGCAATCCCATGACATGCAAGGCTTTGCCGTTTTCTTTGGCGTTCATGACAGCATCCAGGAATGCGGCATTTTCAAAGAAATCGCCATCTTTGATCGATTTATGGATACGTGTCAAATTTTGGTAAACAATGCGACCTGCACCGATATTCAAATGGCCGACTTCGGAATTGCCCATTTGCCCGTCCGGCAAACCGACCGCTTCACCCGAAGCGGTCAGTAATTCATGGGGATATTCGTTCCAAAGTCTGTCAAAATTCGGCTTATGCGCTTGGGCGACTGCATTTCCAGCGGTTTCTTCGCGGCAGCCGAAACCATCAAGGATGATCAAGGCAGCCGGATTGGCCGTTTTACGCATTTGAACCCGCCTCCAACAGCTTAACGAACGATTCCGTTTCCAAGCTCGCGCCGCCGACTAATGCGCCATCGATATGCTCCATTGAGAGCAATTCCTGGATATTGGCAGGTTTTACGCTTCCGCCGTACTGGATGCGGAGTTTTTCGGCCGTTTCATCGCTGTAAAGTGATGCGATTTTCTTGCGGACGATGCCACACGCTTCGTTGGCATCTTCAGCTGTCGCTGTTTTGCCTGTTCCGATTGCCCAGATTGGCTCGTAAGCAATGACTAGCTCAGCGATTTGTGCATCGGTCAATCCTTCTACTGCTTTTTCGACTTGCGATTCCACGATGCTTTCCATTTGGCCCGCTTCGCGCTGTTCGTCCGTTTCACCGACACAAAGGATCGGCGTCAATTGATGCGAAAATGCCGACTTCACTTTTGCATTGACTGTTTCATCGGTTTCATTGAAATACTGGCGGCGTTCGGAATGTCCGATAATGACGTAGTTGACGCCGATATCTGCCAATTGTACAGGGCTGATTTCACCAGTGAATGCGCCTTCGCCTTTATCGTGCATCGTCTGTGCGCCAATTTTCAATGCGCTGTTTTCTGCAGCATCGACTAATTGCGTCAAGTATAGAGCCGGAGCACAAATGACAGAATCAAGCTTTTCAGCATCCGGCACTAAGCCGTTTACTTTTTCTACAAATTCCTTCGCTTGTGATGCTGTTTTATACATTTTCCAGTTTCCTGCAATGATCGGTTTTCTCACAAAAACACTCCCTTTATTTATCAGTTAATGCGGTAACGCCTGGCAAATCCTTGCCTTCCATGAACTCCAGAGAAGCTCCGCCGCCTGTTGAAATATGGTCCATTTTATCTGCCACATGGAATTTCTCGACTGCTGCTGCGGAATCGCCGCCGCCGATGACTGTATAGCCTGGTGTTTCTGCCATCGCTTGAGCGACAGATTTCGTGCCATTTGCAAAAGCTTCCATTTCGAATACGCCCATCGGCCCGTTCCAGATGATGAGCTTCGACTGGTTGATAACATCGGCATACATCTTCGCTGTTTCCGGCCCGATATCCAGCCCCATCCAATCGGACGGAATTTCTTCGATTTTCACCGTTTTGGTCTCTGCATCTTTCGAAAACTCGTTCGCGACTGTCGCATCAACCGGCAGATAGAACTTCACGCCTTTTTCCTTCGCTTTGTCGATAAACGATTTGGCAAGGTCGAGTTTGTCTTCTTCCACAAGTGAATTGCCGATTTCATGGCCGAGCGCCTTGATGAAGGTATAAGACAAACCGCCACCGATAATCAAGTTATCAACTTTGTCGAGCAGGTGGTCGATGACGCCTATTTTGTCTTTTACTTTCGCCCCTCCGATGATGGCAGTAAACGGACGGTCCGGTTCTGATAAAGCTTTGCCGAGAACATCCAGCTCTTTTTCGAGCAACAGTCCGGATACCGCCGGCAAGTGTTCGGCGATCCCTGCAGTGGAAGCATGCGCTCTATGCGCAGCGCCGAATGCATCGTTGACGAATACATCAGCCAGAGCCGCAAATTGTTTCGCGAGTTCCGGATCGTTCTTTTCTTCACCTGCATGGAAACGGACGTTTTCAAGCAACAGAATTTCGCCTGGTTCAAGTGAAGCGATTTCCTGCTCCACAGTGTCCCCTACAGATTCTTCAAGGCATTTCACGTCGCTGCCGAGCAATTCGGCCAATCGTGCGCCTGCCGCAGCTAGTCTCATGTCTTCGTTAACTTGGCCTTTCGGGCGTCCGAGATGGCTTGCCAAGATGACTTTTGCGCCTTGTTCGACCAAATACTCGATCGTCGGCATCGCAGCACGGATGCGCGTGTCGTCTGTCACTTTCCCGTCTTCCATCGGTACGTTGAAATCTACACGGCAAAATACGCGTTTCCCTTTCAAATCCAAGTCTTTCATGGTCATTTTCTGCAGCATGAAAATATGGGGTGGGGTAAATTCCCCACCCCTTTTACCCTCTTTATTATAGAGGTTCATTGGTAATTAAGCTATGATTTTCAGCTTACAGCCCTTTTTTGTACATGTGTACAGCCAAGTCTACACAGCGTGCAGAGTAGCCAGATTCGTTGTCGTACCAAGCAAGAACTTTCACCATGTTGCCGCCTAGAGCCATTGTAGATTGAGCATCTACTGTAGCGGAAGCGGTGTTGCCGTTATAGTCGCGTGAGACAAGCGGAAGTTCGCTGTATTCCAAGTAGCCTTTCAACTCGTTTTCAGTCGCTTCTTTAAGCGCTTGGTTCACTTCTTCGATAGAAGCATCTTTATCAAGTTCAGCGACAAGGTCGATCAATGAAACGTTCGGTGTTGGAACGCGGATCGCCATACCATCGATTTTGCCTTCAAGTTCAGGCAATACTTTAGCAACAGATTTCGCTGCGCCGGTAGTTGTCGGGATCATTGACTCAGCTGCTGCACGCGCACGACGGTAGTCAGAGTGAGGCGCATCAAGCAATGCTTGGTCGTTCGTGTAAGAGTGGATTGTTGTCATCATGGCTTTCTTGATGCCGAATTTTTCGTTCAACACTTTAGAGATGCCGGACAAACCGTTTGTTGTGCATGATGCATTGGAAACAACGTGATGCTCTTCTGGGTTGTAAGTTTCTTCGTTAACGCCCATAACCAACATTTTCATGCCGTTTTTGCCAGGAGCTGAAAGGATAACTTTCTTAGCTCCAGCTTCGATGTGCTTAGAAGCTTTTTCTTCTGTTGTGAAGATTCCTGTCGATTCCAGAACGATGTCGATTTGGTGCTCTTTCCAAGGCAATTGCGCTGGGTCTTTCTCAGCGAATACTTTGATTTCCTTGCCGTCGACGAAAATTGAATTGCCTTCTGCAGTAACTTCAGCGTCCAACGTGCCGTGCACTGAATCGTATTTCAAAAGGTGTGCCAGCATAGCTGCATCTGTTAGGTCATTGACTGCTACTACTTCCACTTCACTGTTTTGCATTGCTTCACGGAATACGACACGGCCGATGCGGCCAAAACCATTGATTGCTAATTTTAAAGTCATTTATAATTCCTCCAATTTTGTTGTTTGGTTGAGTATTGCCCTTGCTGCTCCTTCGTCTGTAACGAGGATGGTGCGTTCAGGCGCGGCCTGGAAATAAGATTCGATGGCACGCGCTTTTGTGCGTCCTCCGGCAACCGCCATGATGCCCGGTGCTTTTTGGACCTGCTCTAATTGAATGCCCGCTGTTGGGATGCGATAAACTATTTTTCCGGTTTTATCGAAATAATAACCGAAGGCTTCGCTAACAGCTCCGCCTGTTTTGATCTGTTCGACTTCGTTCACGGAAGAGCGGCGCCTGATGGCCATCTCTTCGGCATCGCCGATTCCATGGATGACTAAATCCGTCCGGTCATACAGCTCCATCATTTCTTTGATGACAGGTTCCTTCATCATCATTTCGAGTGCTTCTGCACTCAAATGCTCAGGCAGATAAAGCGTGCGGACAGCTCCGCCTGTTTTTTCGGCAAAGGATGAAGCGATGGTGTTTGCCTGGTGAAGCATTTCCTCCCCCAGGCCGCCTCGCGCAGCGATAAACTGCATGGCAGGATTTTTCTTGGCTGTCCGGATTTCAGCTGCAACGGCGGCCATCGTACTACCGCCAGTAACAGCGATCGTCCTACAGTTTTCGAACATTTCCTCCGCAATGCGAGCGGCTTGCCTGCCGATAGAGGCTTTGACCGATGATAACCGGTCGCTATCCCCTGGCAGAACGACGGCTTGTTTAATGCCGAGTTTCGCTTGCAGCCCCATTTCGAGCTCAGCGGTCCCGGCCAATTCCTTGACCAGCTCACGGAGTTGGTCGAGAACATCGTCTCCCAGTATCGTCAGGCTCATGCCGCTCTTGCTCATTTCGATCAAGGCTTGGTCCCTCAATAAATCGGTTTCTTTGCGGATTTCCCTTTCGGCTGCGCCTGTCATCTCGCTGATTGTGCGCCTTCCAACGGGCTGTTCGGTTTGAATCAGCTCGAGGATGCTATAGCGCTTTTTCAGCAAGCTTGGCAGTTCAGGCAATAAATGCACTTGCGCTTGCAGAACTGGATCCATCGCTCCACCCCTTTGTTGGACGTTTTTTGTCCCACTATATATAAATACGTCCCACTAGATTCATTGTAGCCGAGCTATTAGATTTATGCAAATAAAAAGAAGCGTTAAAGAATTAACGCTTCCAAAAGTTCACCGTAGCCGAAATTTCCGTAGAGCAGCACTTTTTCCTGTTTCGTGAGAACTGGGATCATCAGCATATATTGTTCGTGCAATTGTTCATCTTCTTCAATATTGATTTCCCGGAAGTCAATTGGGTAATCTTCCTGTAGCAGTCGCAGTGCTGACTTTGCCTCTTCGCAAAGTTCACAATTCGGCCGTGTGTAGAGTGTGTACATGCCATTCCCCCTTATTAGAAGCCTCGCCCGGCTAACCGCCGCCGAAGCCGCCGCCAAAACTGCCGGGCCCGAAAAATCCGCCGCGCCTCATGGTTCTGCCGCGACCGCGACGTCCACGTCCGCCACCTCCTCCTGTAAACAGGAACAGCAAAACAAGTACGATCAGGAACGTCACGATCGGCTGCATGAAGCCGCCTTCGCCTTCACCGCTCCCTGGTGTCACTTCATTGAGCGGCTGCGGGCTGACTGCTTCCCCGTCCCACTCGTATTCTGCAGCAACTTCATTGTACAGTGCTTGATACGTGTTAAAGATCGCTTCGTCCGGCTGGTCTTCGCGCAAATACGGAACGGCATAATCATCCAATATGCGCCCAACTTTCCCGTCAGGAAGCGCGCCTTCGAGGCCGTAGCCGATTTCGATGTAGATTTCACGGTCCGTCATCGACAGCACGACCAGAACGCCGTTGTTCTCTTCCGCTGAACCTACACCATAATGCCGCAACGCTTCGTTGGCGTAGCTTTCGATGGGCTCGCCTTCCAAAGAATCGATGACCATGACAGCAATCTGTGCAGTTGTCGCATCTTCTAAGCCAGCGCCCAGGCTCTTGATCTCGGCTTCCTGCTCTTCGCTCAAGACGCCGGCGAGATCCTGGATGTAAATATCATCAGTCAACTCCGGAAATTCTGCCGCCTGTGCGGTACCGGCGATCATCAGCAGCAATAGGAGCAAAACAGGAATTCTTCGGATCATTCTTCGTCAGTCCCAAAGTCCACATCCGGTGCATCTTCTGCCCCAGCGTCCGCTTCGAAATATTCCTTTTCATCGAAGCCGAAGATTCCCGCCACCATATTGCCTGGGAAACTGCGGACTTCCCGGTTGAATTCCGTCACCGAGCCATTATAGTCCTGGCGGGCGACCGCGATCCGATTTTCCGTCCCGGCGAGTTCATCGGATAATTGTTGGAAGTTCTCGCTCGAACGGATTTCCGGATAGTTCTCGACGACGACCAGCAAGCGGCTGAGCGCGCCGCTCAATTCGGCGTCAGCCTCGGCCTGTTCTTCCACTGATCCGGCATTCGCCATGCTTGAACGGGCTTCTGTGACACTATCGATGACCTCTTGCTCCTGGTCGGCAAAGCCTTTCACTGTCTCGACCAAGTTCGGGATTAGATCGAGCCTGCGCTGCAATTGGCTTTCGAGTTGCGCATACGATTGGTTGACGTCCTCTTCCAATTGAACGAAATTATTATAGCTTGAACCGAATACGGCGATGGCAACGACGATCAGCCCAACCACCAATAGCAATGGAATAAGTAATTTTTTCATTTTCCCGTCTCCTTTTCTTTTACAATAATATTTTTTGTTTTCCCTGACTATCCGTTCCTTGAAACCCAATACACCTGATTCTACGTTTCAGCCGCTAAAAAGATTCAACAAAAAACCGCACAGCCTTTGACAGGCTGTGCGGTTTTTCATTTTTACACCCTCGGAGGGAATCGAACCCCCATCTCAAGAACCGGAATCTTACGTGTTATCCTTTACACTACGAGGGCAAATGTTGTTCGCGACTTTTCTATTATACAAAAGCTTTCCCCTTATTTCAAGCGCCTATTTTCAATTCGTTAGATTTGACCTTCATTGACCATGATGTGTATGATGAATGTACGGCTGAACAGTGTTTCAGTAGCACTTACATTTACCCGAAGGAGGAAATTATCCATGAATTTAATCCCTACAGTAATCGAACAGACAAGCAGAGGCGAACGCGCATACGATATCTATTCACGCCTATTGAAAGACCGCGTCATCATGCTCGGCAGCGGAATCGATGACAATGTGGCCAACTCCATCGTCGCACAATTGCTATTCCTTGAAGCGGAAGATCCGGAAAAAGACATCTCCATCTACATCAACAGCCCAGGCGGCAGCATCACTGCCGGCATGGCGATTTACGATGTTATGCAATTTATCAAGCCAGATGTCCAGACAGTGTGCATCGGCATGGCTGCATCCATGGGTGCTTTCCTTCTTGCAGCCGGCACAAAAGGCAAACGCTATGCATTGCCAAACGCTGAAGTCATGATCCACCAACCACTTGGCGGAGCTCAAGGGCAAGCGACTGAAATTGAAATCGCCGCGAAACGCATCCTGTTCTTGCGCGAGAAGTTGAACCAAATTCTATCTGAACGTACTGGCCAGCCGCTTGAAGTGATTTCACGCGATACAGACCGCGATAACTTCATGACTGCAGAACGTGCACTGGAATACGGTCTCATCGACCAAATCATCACCCGCAACAAATTGCCGGAAAACCACGAAAAAGAAGATTAAGTTACACAAAAAGAGCTGTCCCGCTTACGGGGCAGCTCTTTTTTGGTGCTTAAAGCGCTTGGCTTTAAGCTTCTTTATCGATCAATTGCGCCAGCGCATCGACAGCTGATTCTTCGTCAGCGCCGTCGGCTGAAATCGTGACGTTCGTGCCTTTGCTGACAGCTAGGCTCATGATGCCCATGATGCTCTTGGCATTGACTTTCTTGTCGCCTTTTTCCAAATAGACATCCGAACTATAGCGGTTGGCTTCCTGTACGAACAATGCGGCCTGCCTCGCTTGTAATCCTGATTTCAATTGCACTTCCACTTGTTTTTCTACCATGCATATCCTCCTCCGAAAACTTGACTCTCACGCAATCTATAGAAAAGAGCAGCCCGTTTAACGGCTGATCGTTTCGCCTTTTCTTAACGACTCGGCAATCTCATCGATTTTCCGGAGCCTGTGGTTGACGCCTGACTTGCTCACTTTTCCTGTCGATACCATCTCGCCCAGTTCTTTCAGTGTGACATCCTGATACTCCACACGCAAGCGGGCTATCTCTTTCAGGCGGTCCGGCAATTGGTCGATTCCGATCACTTGGTCGATAAAGCGGATGTTTTCGATTTGCCGCAGCGCCGCATCGATCGTCTTATTCAAATTGGCTGTTTCACAATTGACTAAGCGATTGACGCTATTGCGCATATCGCGGAGAATGCGGACATCTTCGAATTTCAATAGCGCCGAGTGGGCGCCTGTCAGGCTGAGGAAATCGGAAATTTTCTCCGCTTCCTTCAAATAGGTCACAAATCCTTTTTTCCGCTCGATCATTTTCGCGTTCAACTGGAAATGGTTCATCAGGATAACCAGTGCTTCAGCGTGGTCTTTATAGGAAGAATACACTTCCAAGTGGTAAGAGGACGTTTCGGGATTATTGACCGATCCTCCGGCCAAAAAGGCACCGCGTAAATAAGAGCGCTTGCAGCACGTTGTCGAGATCAGCTCAGGGGAGATGTCCTGCTGAAATTGAAAGCCTTCCGACAAGATCAACAAATCCTCAAGCACGAATTTTGCGCCTTCCCGCAAGCGGCATATATAGACATTATTCTTTTTCAAACGCATTTTTTTACGGACCAAGAGTTCCACTGGATACGCTTTGTAGAAGCGCTTGAGCAAAGTATAGATCCTTCTCGCGATGGCTGCGTTTTCCGTTTGGATATCCAGGCTCAGCTGGCGGTTGGAAAATGACAGCGTACCGTTCATGCGGATCATCGCCGACAGCTCTGCCTTGCCGCAGCAATCGTCTACTTCAATCTGGGTCATTTCTTTTTTTGTTTCTGATGCAAAAGACAATTACGCCCCCCCTTTCAAGCTTTAGGAATACCGGCGCTGCGATGGTTCCTGTGATTCGCTGCTAGTGTATTCAAAAAGCCATTTCGCCACTTTCATCGGTTCATGCCGGACGGCTTCCCCGAAAATATTCGCAATGTCATGACGATATACTTCAAGCCCCATATTTCTCAGGCGTTCTTCATCGTATTCCACCGGCCATGCTTTTTCTTTTTTGTATCTTTCAGCCACTCCTTGCGGCATTTGGACTTTATCGATCAGAATGGCATCGAGAAAGTTCACGCCTACATGGTCGTAAAGGGCTTTCACATGATCTGAAGCCGTATAGCCGTAAGTTTCACCCGCTTGGGTCATCAGGTTACAAATGTATATTTTCCTTGCCTTCGCTTCGAGCAGCGCTTTTTTGATATCCTTCACGAGCAAATTCGGCAAGATGCTCGTGTACAAGGAACCCGGCCCGATGACGATAACATCCGCTGATTGAATCGCCTGTATGGTATCCGGCAATGTCTTGACCCCGGCCGGTTCAAGGAATACACGCTTGATCGGCTGCATATAGGCGGGAATTTTGGATTCGCCTTTAATGATGGTTCCATCTTCTAGTTCTGCATTCAAGGTCACCAATTGATTGGCAGCAGGCAAAACCGTTCCATTGACATTCAAGACACGGCTCATTTCCCGCACTGCATGGGAGAAATCACCGGTCAAATCGGTCAATGCCGCAAGCATCAGATTGCCTAGTGAATGCCCTTCCAAATCAAGCGAATGCTTGAAGCGGTATTGGAACATTTCGGCTACTAAAGGTTCGGCATCCGACAATGCGGCCATGACGTTGCGGATATCGCCCGGTGGCGGGATATCCAAGTCATCGCGCAAACGCCCGGAGCTGCCTCCGTCATCTGCCACTGTGACGATTGCCGTCAAGTCGAGCGGAAAAGTTTTTAAGCCCCTCAGCAAAGTGGACAGACCGGTTCCGCCCCCGATGATTACGACTCGTTTTTGCTGGAGACTTTTTTCCATATGCTCAGCCCTTTCTGATTTTCACATCTCTATGCGTAATGCTGACTTTGTTATTTTTCGATAGGTATTTCCCGAAATATTCAGCAAGCGTTACAGATCGATGCTGGCCGCCTGTGCAGCCAAAAGCAATGACCAATTGCGCTTTGCCTTCTTGTTTGTACTGAGGAATCATGAAATCGAATAAATCCTCAAGCTTACTCACCAACGTCTGTGTTTCCTGCCATTTTAAGACATAATCGGAAACCGGCTGATCCAAGCCCGATTGCGGATTCAATTCTTCTATATAATAAGGGTTCGGCAGGAAGCGTACATCGAAAACCAGGTCAGCGTCGATCGGCATGCCATGCTTAAAGCCGAAAGACATCAAATTGACCGTAAAGACATTGCTCGTTTTCGAAGCGAAATCCGACGTGATTTTCTCCTTCAACTGGCGCGGGCTCATCTCTGACGTGTTATACATATAATGGGCCCGTCCTTGCAAGTCTTTCAGCATATCCCGTTCTTTTTTGATGCCACCAAGCACAAGTCCGCCCGGCGACAATGGGTGGGAACGGCGTGTTTCTTTATAGCGGCTGACGAGCGTCTGGTTTTCCGCATCGAGAAACAGGATCGTGATCGCCACTTCTGGTTCTTTCGAGAGGTCATCGATTGCATCGACGAGGCTGGCGAAAAAATCGCCGCCGCGAAGGTCCATGACCGCTGCGACGCGCTTCATTGATTTGCCCGAATCCCGCATCAATTTGATGAATGTCGGAAGCAGTGCCGGTGGAAGATTATCGATTGTGAAAAAACCGAGGTCTTCAAAACTTTGGATCGCCACTGTCTTTCCTGCACCGGACATGCCGGTGATGATAATCAATTCGGTTTCTTCGATATGCTTATCCATGCTGGCGGTTCACCTCTTCAGTCGATGATTGGATATTCTCTTCTAGCAGTTCGAACTCTGGCGTATAATAGAAGGTCCCATATTGGACCCCTTCCTGATAAGCCGCAAATAATAGGTTTGTCCGGTCCCCTTCCGCCATCGGCAGGGTATGCAGGCTTTCTACTGGATGCCATTCGAGAATTCCTTCACGCGTTTCTTCGAATGGGATCCCGCGGAACTGTGTCGCCCGGAACGTGAATAGCATCCATTCATCCACTGTCTGTCCGCCTTCTTGGATCATCATCGTGTAGACGCCCTTCAAGTGAACGCCCAACGGCTCTGTATCCGTTTCTTCCCTGAACTCACGGATGGCCGCTTCATAAATCGATTCACCGCTTTCCATTTTGCCGCCAGGAGCTACGTACCAATCCCTGCGCGGCTTTTTCATCAATAATACTTTGCCATTCTCTATTAGCAATAAATTCGCGATTCGCTGCACATTTGCCACTCCGCATCTAATATAAACTATTTTCATTATACATCTATCCTGGCGTGTCATGCAAAAGAATGCAAAAAAAGAGGCCACTCCCCGGACAATCCGGAAAGCAGCCTGTCAAAAATAACTATATAAAAAGGGGGTTGATTTACATTACTTACTATACCTCTTTTGCATGACAATGCTGTTACAAAGGGATTAAGAAAGCGTTAAGCTTGCGCTTTTGAAGCGATTTTTTCAGCAAGCTCTTCTACGTAATGTTGGACGCTTTGCGCGGCGATGCTGCCGTCGCCAGTCGCTGTAACAACTTGGCGCAAAGTTTTGTCCCGCACATCGCCTGCCGCAAAGATTCCCGGCACCGAAGTTTGCATTTCTTCATTTGTTTCGATGTAACCTAGGTCATTAAGGATGCCCAGTGATTCAAATGGTTTTGTCAATGGCAGCATGCCGATGTAGATGAACACGCCGTCCGCTTCGAATTCCCGTTCGGAATCGTCTTTTGTCGATACCAAGGTAACGCTGCCGACCTTGCCATCTTTATCGTGGATTTCTTTTACAGTGTGGCTCCAGATAAAGTCGATCTTATCGTTGGCAAATGCGCGGTCTTGGAGGATTTTCTGCGCGCGCAATTCATCTCTGCGGTGGACGATTGTCACTTTATCCGCGAAGCGTGTCAAATAGACCCCTTCTTCTACGGCAGAATCCCCGCCGCCGACAACGACCAGTTCTTTGCCTTTAAAGAATGCGCCATCGCACACTGCGCAATAGCTGACGCCGCGTCCGCCCAGTTCGTTTTCGCCTGGAATACCCATTTTCTTATACTCGGCTCCAGTCGTCAAAATGATGGCGCGGGCTTTGTATTCTTTCGATCCGGCTTTGACGGTTTTGAATTCATCGCCGTCGATAATTTCGGTTACGTCGCCGTAAGCGTACTCGGCTCCGAATTTTTTTGCATGTTCAAACATTTTCGTGGACAAATCAGGACCGAGAATATGGTCGAATCCTGGATAGTTTTCAATTTCTTCGGTATTGGCCATCTGTCCGCCAGGGATCCCGCGCTCAAGCATGAGCGTCGAAAGGTTCGCTCGGGACGTATAGACTGCTGCTGTCATGCCAGCCGGCCCTGCACCAATAATTAATACGTCATAAATATTTGTTGTTTCTGTCATCATAGGCCCTCCTCGTTATCAATAGCTAAATCGTAAAGCAATAAACTGTCGCCTTCAACTTTTATGCCTAGTCCTTGAAATTCGGCAAAAACCCGCTTAATTCATCCACATATTTGGCCATTGTGGCAGCAGATGTGCCGAATTTTGCAGCGACTGCTTTTTTTGTTGTTTTCCGTTTTTCTGCCGCTTCAACCATATAGCTGACGGCAGCGGCAAGAGCGGCAGGATTGCGGAACGCATATTGCGTATCAAAAGCCTGTTCCGCTAGCATGAACCACAATTGGAAAATGCCGTCATTTTCGCGGTCGACCATTCCTTTTTGGTAATACAAGCGCTCCGCTGTTTCCATCGCGCGCAAAAAGGCTTTTTCTTCTTTGACCGATTCGCGGAATGGATGGCCGAGCGCGTAGCCGAGCATATAGGTTTCCAAAACCGATGGCTGCTCTGATTTCAGCCAATTCGGATGTGAGATGATTTCCTGCTTATGGGAAGATTTCCCAAGCAGAAACAAACCGTAAATCCGCTCGCTTAAATGAGGGTGGTCAAGTTTACGGATGAGAAAATCACGATCATGTTCAAGCGCATCCGCATGCGGCATCACCGCCTGCTCTCCCCACGGTTCATACCCTTCTTTTGCCGGATCCATCCGCTTCAATTGCTCCCATGCATACTTTGCAGTTTCTTCATGGCCCGAATGATACGCGGCATGCGACAGCCAGAAGTAAAACGCCGGGTCTCCATCAAATCCGCGTTTTTGAAGGCTTTTCAGCCAGCGGTAGGCTTCTTTATACTTGCCGACCAAAGCGAAGGTCGCGCCCAATTTATAGCGATGTTCAAAGACATAGGGCTGGATCTTTTTCAGCAAGCTGAGGATATCGTCCAATTCATCATTTTTCTCATAATAATGGAACACTGCTAAATTGCATAAAGCATGCAGGTTGCCGGTATTTCTGCGAAGCACTTCGTGAAGTAGCGATTTCGCCATTTCCGTCTCCCCGACATAAAAATAAGCCAGCGCCAGGTTATTATAAGCCCCCCAGAAATCCGGCTTTTCCTCGATGACTTCTTCCAATAACTCGATCGCTTCCGGAAACTTGCCCTGTTCCATCAACCGGCGCGCTTTTTCCTGCAAATAATAGTACTCGCTATTATGGGCTTCGCCTTCATCATCGAACAACTGCCAGTCTTCCTGTTCGGCAAAATCGATGATTTCCATCGCTTCCGCCGCGTAGCTCCCACGGGTATCCTTTTCGAGATAAGCCTTGGCATATTTCCGGGCATCAAAAAACAAGCCCAGATGTGCATGGACTTCAGCTAAAAAGAATAAAATATTCGGTTCTTCCGGATCGAGCTTATGGGCAGTGCGCAATTCATCCATTGCCAGCTCGAATTCCTGCCGCTCCATCAGCACCACTCCGTAATGCATGAGGATAAGCGGATCATCCGGAGTCAGTTCTTTCGCACGCTGCAAATACTTATACGCTTTATCGTATTGTTCGCGCTGCAGCTCCTTGAGTGCTTTTTGATAGTAAAATTCCCCTGTCGGAATGAATGATACGACATTATCGAAATCTTTTCTTTTGTTTTTCTCCAAAATATGCCTCCGTAACAGGAAAAGGAACGATCGAAATCGTTCCTATCCCTAAATGTGCTGTTATTATAGCATATTTCCCTATTATTTACTTGTCCTTTTTCGCGGTATGGCGTTCTTCGAGCACGCCCGTCACTTCTTTAAAATCGACTTTCTGTTCTTGGAGAAGCACGAGGAGATGGTATAGCAGGTCTGCACTTTCCGTTGCCAGTTCACGCGCATCGCGGTTTTTAGCAGCGATGATGACTTCTGCCGCTTCTTCCCCGACTTTCTTGCAGATCTTATCGACGCCTTCTTCAAATAGATACGTCGTATAAGCGCCTTCCGGCATATCCGTTTCGCGTTGTTTGATTAACGCGCTGAGCTCTGTAATCATATCTGATGCTGAAGCAGCGCGTTCCCCTGCCAATGTTTCATGGAAACAGCTTGTCTCTCCTGTATGGCAGGCCGGACCGTTCGGGATCACTTCATAAATCAAGGAATCGCCGTCGCAATCAATCTGTACGGACTGGACGGTCTGCGTATTGCCGCTGGTCGCGCCTTTATTCCATAGTTCCTTGCGGCTTCTTGAGTACAGCCAGGTTTCTTTCGTGTCGATCGTGCGCTTGACCGCTTCTTCATTGGCATAGGCCAAAGTCAGCACTTGTTTTGTAGTTGCATCTTGCAATATGACGGGCACTAACCCATTTTCATCGTATTTCACATTTGTCACCGGACATTCACTCCTTCTCGCTGCAGATACTGTTTCACTTCTCTGACGCTTGTTTCTTTATAATGGAAGATCGATGCCGCAAGTGCTGCATCCGCATCTGACTGTTCGAATACTTCCTTGAAATGCTCACGGTTTCCTGCACCGCCGCTTGCGATGACAGGCACTTCGACGGCGTCACGCACCGCCTTCGTGAGTTCGACATCGAATCCGTCTTTCTGGCCATCGCTGTCCATGCTGGTCAAAAGCAACTCCCCAGCCCC
>NZ_JAPEHT010000055.1 GCF_028823615.1 Planococcus sp. A6 | reverse complement strand
CTATATCGGGGTGGATGCAGGGGTCATGACGCTGCTTGGGCTCGGCATTGAACCAGTGGAAGCGGTCGGGGATTTTGATTCGGTGACAGACAGCGAGTATGAAAAAATCCGCTCAGCATTTCCGTCACTTGAACGGTCGCCTGCGGAAAAAGATGAATCGGATACGGAACTTGCCTTGAAGAAAGCGATGCATTACAATCCGGAGACTGTCATTGTTACCGGTGTGACCGGCGGCAGGCTCGACCATTATATGGCTGCCTTGCACATCGTCTTTGCCTACCAAAGAAGCTATCCGTATATCGATTTCATGATCGTGAACAAGCAGAACCGCATCCGGTTCATGGAGCCCGGAACATATCCTATGGAAGCCGATCAAGCTTTCAAATACGTCTCCTTTTATCCATTCGCGGAAGAAGTGAGCGGCTTTACGATAGAAGGATTCAAGTATCCGGTGAACGATGAGCGGATTCCGTTCGGTTCGACGCGCTTTATCAGCAATGAATTAGTACAGGATGGAACGGTTGAATTCACGGGCGGTCACTTGATTGTCATCGAAAGTTCCGATTGAACGCACGAAAAAATGCCAGGCTGACAATTGTCAGACCTGGCATTATTCATGAGCGGTTTAGACGCGCTCAACTTTTCCTGATTTCAATGCTCTAGCGGAAACCCATACACGTTTCGGCTTGCCGTCTACAAGGATGCGAACTTTTTGAAGGTTTGCTCCCCATGTACGTTTTGTCGAGTTCAACGCGTGTGAACGGCTGTTTCCTGCACGAGCTTTACGTCCAGATACTGCACATACTTTTGGCATGTAAGTCCCTCCTCACAAGTGAAGCTGAAAATTATAATAGAATTTCAGTTCGTTTTTCGTTTCACATACTTTAATAATTTACCATAGAAAAAAGACAGGCGCAAGTGAAATTCACAGCCTTTCAAGAAAAAAACCTTTACAGGCTAAAACGTTGGCTTTTCTTATAAAGGGCTTTCATGTAGAATGAAAAGAGTGAAATAGGACTCGAGGAGGAATTTTAATGTCGATTGAGTTGAATAATGAATATGGTCAAATCGATATTTCCAATGATGTGATAGCCCAAATAGCCGGCGGTGCTGCGATCGAATGCTACGGCATCGTAGGAATGGCAACGAAACACCAGATCCGCGACGGCCTCACGGACATTCTCCGCAAAGAGAACTTTGCCAAAGGAGTCCTTGTGCGCCAAGAAGATGGCGATTTGGTCATTGATATGTACGTAATCATCAGCTACGGAACGAAAATTTCGGAAGTGGCGTATCAAGTCCAATCCAAAGTGAAATATACAATTACAAAAACATTGGGCATGCCGGTTAGTGCGGTAAACATTTATGTCCAGGGCGTTCGTGTGACGAACCCGTAAGAGGAGGAAAATTCGGTTATGAAGTCATTAAACGGAGTGAAATTCGCTGAAATGGTGCAGATGGGTTCGCACCATCTATACCAAAATGCGGATTATGTAGATGCATTGAACGTCTTCCCAGTGCCAGACGGCGATACTGGGACGAACATGAATTTATCGATGACATCCGGTGCAAAAGAGACAGAAGCACATACACAAGAACATATCGGGAAAACAGCAGGTGCTTTATCAAAAGGCTTGCTCATGGGCGCGCGCGGCAACTCAGGAGTCATTTTGTCCCAATTGTTTCGCGGATTCGGCAAATTTATCGCCGATGAGCCGGAACTATCCGCGAAAAAATTGGCAGAAGCTTTGCAGCATGGGGTCGAGACCGCTTATAAAGCGGTCATGAAACCGGTCGAAGGCACGATTCTGACGGTCGCGAAAGATGCAGCGGCTAAAGGAATGAGCCTAGCAGACAGTGAAGAAGATATCATCGTATTGTTCGAAGCGATTGTCACAGAAGCAAAAGCATCGCTTGAGAGAACACCGGACCTGTTACCAGTGCTGAAGGAAGTTGGAGTTGTCGACAGCGGCGGGCAAGGCCTCGTCTATGTCTACGAAGGATTTCTTGCATCATTGAAAGGCGAAGCATTGCCGGAGAAGCATGTCGATAATTCAATGGATGAACTGGTCAGTGCCGAGCACCATAAGAACATCGCCGGCTTCATGAACACTGAAGATATTGAATTTGGCTATTGCACGGAATTCATGGTCAAATTTGAAGACGGCAAACGCTCTTTCAATGAAGCCGCGTTCCGGACAGATTTGAGCGCTTACGGTGATTCACTACTGGTCATTTCAGATGATGAAATCGCGAAAATCCATATCCACTCCGAAGAGCCTGGGAAAGTTCTTACATACGGCCAAGAATACGGAAGCCTGATCAGCATGAAGATCGAAAACATGCGCCAGCAGCATACCGATATTGTCGGCGAAGGCCATAAAAAGACTGCGGCAGTTGAAGAAGCGAAGCATCCATATGCGATCGTCACGGTCGCGATGGGCGAAGGCGTAGCGGAATTGCTCCGTTCGATCGGCGCTTCCTACGTCATCGAAGGTGGCCAGACGATGAATCCGTCAACGGAAGATATCGTCAATGCGGTCCGTTCGATCGGCGCAGAGCGCGTGCTGATTTTGCCGAACAATAAAAACATTATCATGGCAGCGGAACAAGCTGCAGAGCTTCTTGATATCGAAGCAGCCGTCGTTCCGACAAAAGATGTCCCGCAAGGCATGTCGGCACTTCTCGCTTTCAATCCGGAAGCCGCCGTCGCAGACAACCAACAAGCGATGGGGGATGCAATCAAGCACGTCAAGTCGGGGTCGGTGACTTTTGCAGTGCGCGATACATCGATTGACGGCGTCTCCATCAAGAAAGACGATTTCATGGGAATTTCAGAAGGCAAGATCGTCGTGTCGGATGAAAGCCTTGAAAAAGTCACAGAAGAACTATGCAAAAAGCTGGTCGATGCGGATGCAGAGATCGTAACGATCCTCTTCGGCGAAGATGTCAGTGAAGCGGATGCCGAAAAGCTCGGCGCGTTCATCGAATCATTGAACGGAGACGTCGAAGTGGAAATCCACAATGGCAAGCAGCCGCTCTATCCATATATTCTGGCAGTTGAATAATGTTAGGCGGAGGTCCGGGAACAAGACACCGGGCTTCCGCTTTTTTATTTTCCCACAATAGAAAAGCACCGTGCGAAGTGCGGAATGGCGCAAAACAATAAAAACCTCGGCGGATAGTGGGAAAAGCCCACGGTTAAGACAATGTATGCGCTTTATTATTTTTGTTTCCGCGGCGCTTTTCATGTAAAATGAAATTATACGAGACGGAAAGTGAGGGGTTTGAGCATGAAGTTCAAATCTGTTTTTGATATAATCGGCCCGGTAATGATCGGGCCATCATCTTCGCATACTGCAGGTGCCGCACGCATCGGCAGGGTAGCGCGCGACCTGTTCGGCAGGCAGCCGGCATGGGCGAAGATCCATTTATACGGATCTTTCGCAGAAACCTATAAAGGGCATTCGACCGATGTGGCGATTGTCGGCGGCTTACTGGATTACGATACATTCGACGAACGCATCAAAACTGCTTTTGAAGAAGCGGAAAAGCTCGGCATGAGCTATGAGTTCATTCCGGAAACGGGGAATGTCGATCATCCGAATACGGCGCGGATCGTCATCGGGGATGAAAAATCCGAAATGTCAATGATGGGAATTTCCATCGGCGGAGGCAAAATCGAAATTACGGAACTGAACGGTTTCCCGCTCAGGCTATCCGGCAACCACCCGGCGATCCTCGTCGTCCACGACGACCGCTCGGGCTGTATCGCAAACGTAGCGAATTGTTTATATAAATACGACATCAATATCGGCCATATGGAAGTATCCCGCAAAGAGCGCGGGGACATGGCGTTGATGGTCATCGAAGTCGATCAGACGGTAGATGTAGAAGTAATGGGCGAATTGCGCGAGTTGCCGAATATTACGCAAGTCACACGCATCGCCGACTAAACTGGAGGTAAGAGAAATGGATGTTCTATTCCGAAATGTAAGGGAGCTCGTCGAACGGGCAGAAAAAGAAGGTAAGCTCATTTCCGAGATCATGATCGAACAGGAAATGCTCATCACAGACCGTTCGCGGGAAGATATCATGCAGCAAATGGACCGTAATTTGACGGTCATGGAAGAAGCGGTCGAAAAAGGCTTGCAAGGCGTTCATTCCGTTTCCGGCTTGACCGGTGGCGACGCGGTGCTGCTGCAAAAATACATGCAGCAAGGCAATAGCCTAT
The DNA here is from genome assembly GCF_028823615.1 of Planococcus sp. A6. Taxonomy (GTDB): domain Bacteria; phylum Bacillota; class Bacilli; order Bacillales_A; family Planococcaceae; genus Planococcus. The sequence goes on along the minus strand of NZ_JAPEHT010000055.1, from coordinate 17,918 downwards.
CCGGCGATCTACTGCTCGATGCCGTCAGCAAAGCCGTCGCGACCAATGAAGTGAACGCGGCGATGGGCACGATTTGCGCGACGCCGACCGCAGGATCCGCAGGGGTTGTCCCAGGCACCTTGTTTGCTGTGAAGAATAAATTGAACCCGACACGTGAACAGATGATCCGTTATCTGTTCACATCCGGAGCGTTCGGCTTTGTCGTGGCCAATAATGCCTCGATTTCCGGAGCCGCTGGTGGATGCCAGGCAGAAGTCGGTTCTGCAGCGGCAATGGCTTCTGCTGCCATCATTGAAATGGCAGGGGGCACGCCTCAGCAAAGTTCTGAAGCTTTTGCCATTACCTTGAAGAATATGCTTGGTCTAGTCTGCGACCCTGTGGCGGGGCTCGTGGAAGTGCCATGCGTGAAGCGCAATGCGATGGGTGCATCCAATGCGGTTGTTGCCGCCGATATGGCGCTAGCTGGTGTCACAAGCCGCATCCCGTGCGACGAAGTCATCAGCGCCATGTTCGAAATCGGGCAAGCAATGCCTAGCGCGTTCCGCGAAACGGCAAAAGGCGGATTGGCTGCAACACCGACCGGCAAATGGCTAGAATCGAAAATCTTCGGCGGGTCGGTAGTCGGCAGTGGACAATAAAGCACCCGTCTCTTCATTGAAGGGGGTCGGGAAGCAAGCGGCTGAAACCTTGCGGGACATGAAAATCGAAAGTCTTGAAGACTTGATCATGACCTTCCCGTATCGCCACGAGGATTTCCAGCTCAAAGATCTGGCTGAAACGCCCCATAATGAACGGGTAACGGTGGAGGGAAGGGTCGAAAATGAACCTTCCGTCCTTTTTTTAGGAAAAAATAAATCGCGGACGACTGTGACGGTGCTCGTCGGTCGCCATCTCGTCAAAGCAGTATTCTTCAACCAGCATTACGTGAAAGCCAAGCTTCAAATCGGCGCGATTGTCACTTTGACTGGCAAATGGGATCGTGGCCGCCAATTGATCACGGTTTCCAGCCATTCGATCGGCCCGCGGACAGATGGCGCGGATTTCGAACCGGTTTACAGCCTGAAAGGTTCGATGCACCAGAAAACGTTCCGCAAACTGATGCGGCAAGCGCTAGATGCCACAAAAGGCGGCCTCCAGGATTGCCTGCCCGCTTCCATCCGCGAAGAATACCAGCTGCTGCCGTTTGAACAAGCGCTCGAAACCGTCCATTTCCCGGAAGATGCCGCTTCGCTCAAGCAGGCGCGCCGGCGTTTTGTGTATGAAGAGCTATTGCTGTTTCAATTGAAGATGCAGGCGCTGCGCAAGAAGAACCGGGAAGCGGAGGGCGGTTCGTTCATCGATTATGATTTGAATCGCTTGAAAGCGTTCATCGATGCCTTGCCGTTCGATTTGACCAGTGCCCAGAAACGCGTCGTCAATGAAATCTGCCGCGACATGAAAGAACCGTTCCGGATGAACCGCCTATTGCAGGGGGATGTCGGTTCCGGCAAGACTGTCGTCGCCGCAATCGCTTTGTATGCCGCCGTAACAGCAGGCAAACAAGGGGCGCTTATGGCACCGACGGAAATCCTCGCTGAGCAGCATGCCAATACGCTCGAGGAATGGTTCCGTCCTTTTGGCGTCAGCGTCGCCTTATTGACAGGATCCGTTAAAGGCAAGAGACGCAAGGAAGTGTTGAAGCGTCTAGTGGATGGCGAAATCGACATTTTGATCGGTACCCATGCATTGATCCAGCCGGAAGTCTTGTTCAAAAGCCTAGGATTGGTCATCACCGATGAGCAGCACCGCTTTGGTGTGGACCAACGGCGTGTGCTGAAAGATAAAGCCTTAAACCCGGATGTCCTGTTCATGACCGCCACACCAATTCCACGGACGCTCGCAATTTCGGCTTTCGGTGAAATGGACGTCTCGATCATCGATGAAATGCCGGCCGGGCGAAAAGAGATCGAAACCTATTGGATGAAAAAAGAGATGTTCGGCAAAATTGTCGGCCGCATGGAAAAAGAACTTCTCGCCGGGCGGCAGGCGTATGTCATCGCACCGCTGATCGAAGAATCCGAAACCTTGGAATACCAGAACGCGGTCGAGCTGTACCAGCAATTGACGGTGTATTTCGAAGGCCGTCATACCGTCGGATTGATGCACGGACGCCTGCATCCGGATGAAAAAGAGCAAACGATGCGTGAATTTGCTGAAGGAAAGATCGCGGTGCTGGTGTCGACGACTGTGGTCGAAGTCGGCGTCAACGTCCCGAATGCTTCGTTCATGCTTATTTATGACGCTGAACGTTTTGGCTTGTCGCAGCTACACCAATTACGCGGGCGCGTGGGTCGCGGCAGCGACCAATCCTATTGTGTGCTGTTGGCAGACCCGAAAACGGAGATCGGCAAAGAGCGCATGAATTCGATGACGGAAACGAACGACGGCTTTATCCTTGCCGAAAAAGATTTGGAGCTGCGAGGGCCGGGTGATTTCTTTGGCCGCAAGCAAAGCGGTATTCCGGAGTTCCGCATGGCGGATTTGGTCCACGATTACCGTGCGCTAGAAGCGGCGAGAAAAGACGCGGAAGCGTTGATCGCCAGCGAGTCGTTCTGGGTCTCGGACGAAACGAAATGCCTGCGGGCGATGCTCGAAGACTCCGGCATTCTCGAAGGCGGAAGGCTTGATTAGGATGCAGGGAGACCGATTTTCCTTGCATTCTTTTTTTGTTGTTTATATACTCATATTAGTACCAAGTGCTAATAGCGGGCGGTGACATAGTGAGAAAACCTAAAAAAGAGCGGCAAGCTGCGCTGAAATCCTCGATTAAGGACAATCCGTTCGTGACCGATGAAGAATTATCGGCAGAGTTCGGGGTCAGTGTCCAGACCATCCGTCTCGACAGGATGGAGCTTTCGATTCCTGAACTTCGGGAGCGCATTAAACATGTTGCCGAGAAGACCTTTGACGATGAAGTGAAATCCTTGCCGATTGACGAAGTGATCGGTGAAATTATCGATATAGAATTGGACAATAAAGCCATTTCCATTTTTGATGTCAAACCGGAACACGTTTTCCAGCGTAATAGAATTGCCAGGGGGCATCATCTGTTCGCGCAGGCGAATTCCTTGGCAGTAGCGGTGATGAACGAAGAATTGGCATTGACGGTGAAATCGGAATTGCAATTTTTGAAGCCGGTTAAAGCCGGGCAGCGGGTCGTCGCGAAAGCGCAAGTGACCGACAGGCAGCCGCACAAGCACCGTGCGTTCGTCAAAGTGGTGTCGACGGTTGACCAGGCAGTAGTTTTTATCGGGACATTTGAAATGTACCGCATGACTGAACAAAGTGAAGGTGACAATTCGTGAAAATAGCGATCGATGCAATGGGCGGGGACAACGCCCCGAAAGAAATTATCGAAGGTGTCAAACAAGCACTCGAAGCGTTCAGCGACGTGGAGATTTTGCTTTACGGGCAACAGGACAAAATCGATGAATACATAAAACCGCAAGACCGTTTGACGATTATCCATTGCACTGAAGTGATCGAATCGGAAGACGATCCGGTCCGTTCGGTGCGCCGCAAAAAAGATGCATCGATGGTCCGTATGGCCGAAGCGGTCAAAGAAGGGACCGCGGACGCGGCAGTATCCGCAGGAAACACAGGAGCCCTTATGTCAGCTGGCTTGTTTATTGTCGGCCGCATTGACGGTGTCGACCGCCCGGCGCTTGCACCGACTTTGCCGACGATGGACGGAAAAGGCTTTCTTATGCTGGACCTCGGCGCCAATGCCGATGCCAAGCCGGAGCATCTTGTGCAATACGCCATCATGGGCAGCATCTATGCCGAAAAAGTACGCGGTGTCCAAAATCCGACAGTCGGCTTGCTGAATATCGGGACAGAAGAGAAAAAAGGCAATGAACTGACGAAAGCGGCATTTCCGCTGCTTAAAGAAGCACCTGTCAACTTCATTGGCAACGTGGAGTCGCGCGACTTGCTGAACGGCGCTGCTGATGTAGTCGTCACGGACGGTTTTACCGGCAATATGGTCTTAAAGACGATCGAAGGGACGGCGATGAATGTATTCGCGATGATCAAAGATGTCTTTATGGCTTCAACTAAAACTAAAATAGCAGCGATGCTCGTGAAAAATGATTTGAGCGCGTTAAAAGGCATGCTGGATTACAGCGAATACGGCGGTGCAGGATTATTCGGGTTGAAGGCGCCAGTCATCAAAGCGCACGGTTCGTCCAATGGCACCGCATTTTATAACGCCATCCGCCAGGCGCGCACAATGGTCGAGCATGATGTGGCCGGCAAGATTTACAGCACCTTGAAGGAGGAACAATCGTCATGAGAAAGCAAATCGCATTTATTTATCCAGGGCAAGGCTCGCAGGCAGTGGGCATGGGCGAAAGCTTTCTGGAAGATGACAAGAGCCGCCAGTTTTACGACAGCGCAGACCAAGTGCTTGGGATGGGTTTGTCGAAATTGATGCTCGAAGGCCCGCAGGAAGAATTGACCTTGACTTATCACGCGCAGCCGGCACTTTTGACTGTCAGCTCGATGATCACGGAACGATTGATCCGTGCAGGCATCCGACCGGATTATACAGCGGGGCACAGCCTTGGTGAATACAGTGCACTTGTCGCATCGAATGTCCTGGAATTTCCGAAAGCGGTGGAAGTGGTCCATAAGCGCGGATTATTCATGAATGAAGCAGTGCCTGCAGGTGAAGGCGCAATGGCCGCTATTCTGGGGATGGATGCAGACAAGCTGGAAGAAGTGACGGATGATGCGACCAATAGCGCAGGAGTCGTCCAATTGGCCAACTTGAACTGCCCGGGGCAAATCGTTATTTCCGGAACGAAAGCGGGAGTGGAAAAAGCGTGTGAACTGGCAAAAGAGCGCGGCGCAAAACGTGCCATCCCGCTTGACGTCAGCGGCCCGTTCCACTCGGAATTGATGCGTTCCGCGTCACATGACTTGGCAAAAGTGCTAAGTGATTCATTCCTGCTCGATGCAAAAGTTCCTGTTGTGACAAATTTCAGGGCCGAACCGGAAACGAACGCGACACAGCTGCAGGACATGTTGATACATCAATTGTACTCGCCTGTTTTGTGGGAGCAATCCGTGCGGAAGATGATCGAACTTGGCGTCACTACTTTTGTCGAAGTCGGACCTGGAAAAGTGCTGAGCGGCTTGGTGAAAAAAATCGACCGTTCAGTCACTGTTATTCCGGTCCATGACCTGGCGTCATTCGAAAAAGCGGTAGAGGAGTTGACAACATGAGCAAATTAACTGGAAAAACAGCCATCGTTACAGGGGCATCCCGCGGCATTGGGGCAGCCATTGCCCGCCGTTTTGCTGAAGAAGGCGCAAATATCGTCGTCAATTATAGCGGCAGCCAGGACAAGGCGGAAGCCATCGTAGCTGAAATCGAACAAGCGGGTGGCAAAGCCATTGCCGTCAAAGCCAATGTCGCAGATGCCGATGCGGTAAAAGTGATGGCGGATACGGCGATGAAGGAATTCGGCTCGATCGACATCCTTGTCAATAATGCCGGCATCACACGCGACAACTTGATGATGCGCATGAAAGAAGACGAATGGGATGACGTGATCAATACGAACTTGAAAGGTGTTTTCCTGTGCACCAAAGCAGTAACCCGCCAAATGATGAAACAGCGCGCAGGGCGCATCGTCAATATCGCCTCGATCGTGGGCGTCATGGGCAATGCAGGACAAGCGAACTACGTGGCGGCAAAAGCGGGTGTCATCGGTTTGACGAAGACGACGGCGAGAGAACTTGCAAGCCGTGGAATTACGGCAAATGCGGTAGCCCCTGGATTCATCACGACCGACATGACAGAAAAGCTCGGCGATGATGTACAATCGAGCATGCTTGCCCAAATTCCGCTTGCCCGTTTCGGCGCGCCGGAAGATGTGGCGAATGCGGCATTGTTCCTGGCTTCCGACGAAGCAAGTTATGTAACCGGTCAGACTTTGCATCTGGACGGCGGCATGGTCATGTAGTTCACAATTATGTATACTGATTTGAGGGGAGGTGACGGCATTGTCAACAGTATTGGAGCGAGTAACCAAAGTAATCGTAGATCGTCTTGGTGTGGAAGAGAGCGAAGTGAAACCTGAAGCATCTTTCACAAACGACCTTGGGGCAGACTCATTGGATGTAGTTGAATTGGTCATGGAGCTAGAAGACGAATTCGACATGGAAATTTCCGATGAAGATGCAGAAGGAATGTCAACGGTAGGCGACGCAGTAACTTACATCGAAAAAAAACAAGCTTAAGTTGAATAAACGGGATCCGTCCCAGCTTGATAACACAAATGATTGACGCACAGCCTAGCTGTGCGTCAATTCTCTTTTTGCACAATGCCCGAAAAACAGGTAAAATCAACAAGAGAACAATAGAGGAAGGCAGATAAAAATGGCGATGAAACGAAAACCGAAACACACCAAACAAATGGCGCTGAAAGAAAGCGCGAAACAGGCATTTGAGCAATTGCAAAAAGAGCTGGATATCCAGTTTGAACAGCCTGCCCTTCTGCAGCAGGCATTTACCCATTCATCTTATGTGAATGAGCATCGAAGAAGACAATTCACGGACAATGAACGCCTGGAATTTTTAGGCGACGCCGTATTGGAATTGTCGGTATCGCATTTCCTCTATATGAAATATCCTGAAATGGCTGAAGGCGAACTGACCAAACTGCGCGCATCGATCGTCTGTGAGCCGTCCCTTGTGCTATTTGCCAACGAACTGGATTTTGGCAAATACATTCTACTCGGCAAAGGCGAGGAATTGACAGGGGGCAGAACGCGACCTGCACTTCTTGCGGATGTCTTCGAATCATTCGTTGGAGCGCTTTATCTGGATCAGGGGCTTGAGAAGGTCGTGGCCTTTTTAGAGGTAGTGCTATTCCCGAAAGTGGAAGTCGGTGCTTTTTCTCATGCGATGGATTATAAAAGCCAATTGCAGGAGCTGGTGCAGCAGAAGAATACCGGCACCTTGAACTATGAAATCATCGAAGAAAAGGGTCCTGCACATAGCCGGATTTTTGTGACGCGCGTTTCCTTGGGCGACCAGGAACTAGGCCTAGGCGACGGGCGCTCCAAAAAAGAAGCGGAGCAGAAGGCAGCGCAGCTTGCCATCCTTAAATTGCAGGAAACAGCGGAGGATTGAACATGTTTTTGAAAAGATTGGAAGTAATCGGGTTTAAATCGTTCGCCGACCGTGTCGGCATCGATTTCGTCCCTGGCGTCACCGCCGTTGTCGGGCCGAATGGCAGCGGCAAAAGCAATGTAACCGATGCGATCCGTTGGGTTCTCGGCGAGCAATCCGCAAAATCGCTGCGCGGAGCGAAAATGGAAGATGTGATTTTTGCCGGAAGCGATTCGAGGAAAGCGCTTAATTTTGCGGAAGTCACATTGGTATTGGATAATACGGACGGCAAAGCCCCTCTCGATTACAGCGAAATCAGCGTAACGAGAAGGGTTTTTCGCAGTGGCGAAAGTGCATATCTATTGAACAAGCAGCCATGCCGATTGAAGGATATCACCGATCTGTTTATGGATTCGGGATTAGGAAAAGAAGCGTTTTCCATCATTTCCCAAGGGCGTGTGGATGAAATCCTCAATAGCAAAGCGGACGAACGGCGTTCCATTTTTGAAGAAGCAGCCGGAGTGTTGAAATACAAACAGCGTAAACGGAAAGCCGAATTCAAATTGAACGAAACGGACGAAAACTTGAACCGTGTGCTCGATATCCTGCACGAGCTCGATGGGCGGATGGAGCCGCTGCAGATGCAAGCATCCGCAGCGCGCGATTACCTCGATATGAGCGCCCAATTAAAAGTGCAGATGCAAGCATCCGCAGCGCGCGATTACCTCGATATGAGCGCCCAATTAAAAGATGCGGATATTGCGCTATTGGCATACGATGCGAATGCATTGAAGGCACAACTATCAGAGCTGTCGCAAGAAGCTTTGCAGCACGCAGCGGAAGAGCAGCGTCTGGCGGGCGAAATTTCGGAAACGGAACAATTGATTGACGCTTCGAAGCGATCGGTGCATGCGCTGGATAAAAAAATCGACACAGCACAAGCGGCGCTCGTTGAAGCGAGTTCAGAAGCCGAAAAATGGGAAGGCCGCAAATTGCTGATGCACGAGAAAAAGCATAATGCAGACCGCCAGCGCCAGGCATTGGAAGAGTCGATCAAGGCTGAGCGTGAAGAAACTACCAAGCTCGAACAGCGCCATGCAGAACAATACGCTTCCCTCGAACAGCAGAAAATGGATCAGAAGAAGACCCGCAAGTTGATTCAGCAGCTAGAAGCGCAATTGAATTTGACACCTGCCGATATCGATAATGAAATTGAAGCGAAGAAATCTCTCTATATCGAATTGATGAACGAACAGGCAGGGTTGAAAAATGAACTGAAAAACATCGATTTCCAACAGCAGCAAATGACGGAATCGAGCGGCCGCATTGCCGCGCAACAACAATCGTTTGAAAAAGAACTTGCACGCCTATTGAAAGAAAAACAGCAAGCGGAAAAAGCGTATGAAGAAATTCATGCGGACCTTGACCGCAAACGCCAGCATTTCAAACAACAGGAAACCGCTGCAAAACAATTAGCCGCGGATTACGATCACAAGAAATCCCTATTGTTCCAGGCGTACCAATCCCATAAACAACTATCTGCACGCATCGAGACCTTGCAGGATTTAGAAGCCGATTACTCAGGATTCTTCCATGGGGTGCGCGAAGTATTGCAGGCAAGGGAGCGCAACGAACTAAATGGCATCATCGGCGCTGTGGCAGAGTTGGCGGATGTCCAAAAGCCATATGCCAAAGCGATCGAAACCGCATTTGGCGCAGCTAGCCAGCACATCGTCACGAGCGATGAAAAAAGTGCCAGCGAAGCGATCCGTTTTTTGAGAACCAAACGCGCAGGGCGTTCTACGTTCCTCCCGATGACGGTCATGAAACCAAGACAGATCTCCCAGCAAGTAGTGCAATCAGTTTCGGCACATCCTTCGTTTGTGGATATCGCGTCACAGCTTGTCAGCTATGAAGAACAGTACGCGATGATTTTCCAAAACCTGCTCGGCAATGTCCTAGTGGCAAAAGATCTCGAGGGCGCGACATCGATAGCCAAAGCAATCGGCCATCGGTACCGTGTTGTGACGTTGGATGGTGACGTCATCAATGCCGGAGGTTCCATGACAGGAGGCGCGACGAAAAACCAGGCCTCGTTCTTTACGAGAAAGGCAGAACTGGAGCAATTGCAGCAACAGGCTGCTGAACTTCAAAGCACTATTGAGGAAGCCGAACAGAAAGTCCGTGAATTGCAATCGCATGCAGAGATTGCGAAAGAACAGTTAGAACATCTTCGCACAGAAGGAGAGCGTTACCGAGAACTTGAGGCGGAAAGCGCGATGCATCTGCGGGAAATCGAGGCGGTGTGGAAAACGACCGATAGCCGATTTGCGCTGTTCCGTGCAGAACAGCAGAACAAGCAGGATCTCTCTGGCCTTGCTTCACGCAAGGAAGAGGCGGCTAACCGCATGAATGCTATCGCCAGCGAATTGGCGGGCTTGAACGGCGAAATTGAAGAACTGACTGGCTTCAAGCAGCAAAAAGAAACAGCCAGAGGTGAATTGCTGGCGAAACTCGCCGAATTCAAATCAGACATGGCAGTTCGCAAAGAGCGCATCCAGCAGCTCACTGCGCAAGTGGATGAATTATTGGAACGCCGCACAGCAAGCCGCAACAGGCTCGTGGAACTTGAACGCGAGTTGCAATGGATTCAATCGGATGAAGCTTCCAAAAGCTTTTCGGATGAAGAAATCGAGTCAGAAATTCAAAGATGGTCCGCTGCGCGGAAGTCAGCGAACACAACCGTCGATGCCTCTCGCAAAGAGCGCCAAAAGCTGCAGCACGCACTTGATGAAGAAGAACAGCAGCTGCGTGAACAAAGCCGCATCCATAAAGGCTTTACAGAAGCTGTACGTATCTGCGAAGTGAAGGCGACGCGCCTCGAAGTGCAATTGCAGGGGCTTCTCGGACAGCTCGAAGATCATTACGAAATGGATCTCGAAGCAGCAAACAGCTACCCGCTAGAAGGAGAGGAAGCTACTGTCAGGAAGCAAGTAAAGCTTCTTAAACAATCGATTGAAGAACTCGGCAGCGTCAATATTGGCGCCATCGAGGAATATGAACATGTAGCGGAACGCCATCGCTTCTTGAGCGAGCAGCGGGATGATCTGAATGAAGCGAAAGACACGCTTCGCACCTTAATCGCAGAAATGGATGAGGAGATGACCCTGCGTTTTGACGAAACATTCCATGCCATCCGCAGCCATTTCCGCCATGTATTCCGTGAATTGTTTGGCGGGGGTTCTGCGGATCTGGTACTGACCAACCCATCGGACCTGCTCATGACAGGCGTCGATATCATCGCACAGCCGCCAGGCAAGAAGCTGCAGAATTTGAGCTTGTTGTCCGGTGGGGAGAGAGCACTCACGGCAATCGCCTTGCTGTTTGCCATCTTGAAAGTGCGCCCTGTGCCGTTCTGTGTTCTTGACGAAGTCGAAGCGGCGCTTGATGAATCAAATGTCGTGCGTTACAGTCAGTACTTGAAAAAATTCAGCGAAGATACGCAATTTATCGTCATTACCCACCGCAAAGGAACAATGGAAGGCGCGGATGTGCTATATGGCATCACTATGCAAGAGTCCGGTATTTCCAAATTGGTTTCCGTCAAATTGCAGGAAGACATTAAATAAGGAGTGAGTCTATGAGTTTCTTTAAGAAATTAAAAGATAAATTCAGCAATAACGTTGAGGAAGAACAGTCAACAGAAAAATACCGCGAAGGGTTAAGTAAGACGCGGACCGGTTTCACATCTAAAATTAATGATTTGGTCGCACGTTATCGTAAAGTCGATGAAGACTTTTTCGAGGAACTTGAAGAAGTACTGTTGCAGGCAGATGTTGGCTTTGAAACCGTCATCGAATTGATGGAAGAATTGCGTTTTGAAGTACAGCGCCAAAATGTCAAAGATACATCCAACGTGCAATCGGTCATTTCCGAAAAATTGGTCGAAATTTACGAATCTGGTGATCAAGAACTAAGTGAATTGACGTTCGCCGAATCCGGTCCAACCGTTATTCTGATGGTCGGCGTCAACGGTGTCGGCAAAACGACGACGATCGGCAAACTGGCCCAGCGCCTGAAAAACGAAGGCAAGTCCGTCATGCTGGCAGCAGGCGACACATTCCGCGCCGGCGCCATCGATCAACTCGATGTGTGGGGACAGCGCGTGGGTGTCGAAACCATCAAGCAAAGTGAAGGATCCGATCCGGCAGCGGTCATGTACGATGCTGTACGCGCTGCGAAATCACGCAATATCGATGTCTTGATCTGCGACACGGCAGGCCGTTTGCAGAACAAGGTCAATTTGATGAATGAATTGCAGAAAGTGCATCGTGTGATTGCCCGTGAAATTCCAGGTGCGCCCCATGAAGTGCTGCTCGCGTTGGATGCGACGACAGGGCAAAACGCAATGATCCAAGCCCAGACCTTTAAAGAAGTGACGGAAGTGACGGGTATCGTCTTGACGAAACTTGACGGGACCGCAAAAGGCGGCATTGTCCTGGCGATTCGCAACAAGCTCAATATCCCGGTGAAATTCGTCGGGCTCGGTGAAAAACTCGATGACCTTCAGCCGTTCGACCCACAAAAATACGTTTACGGATTGTTTGCCGAAGGTTTAGACCGTGAAGAACAACAGGAAATAAACGCAGACAAGTAAAACTACTTGACGGAGTTGCCGTGATTCAGTATGGTATACAGGAGTATGAATGGGGTGAGCGTCATTGATGGGACTGGAAAAAACGACCAGAATGAACTATCTTTTTGATTTTTATCAGGAGCTGCTGACGCCCAAACAGCGCAGCTATATGAGCTTGTATTACCTGGATGACCATTCGCTCGGTGAAATTGCCGAAGAGTATGAAATTACGCGCCAAGCGGTGTATGATAATATCCGCCGGACCGAAGCGATGCTAGAAGAATATGAGGAGAAGTTGCAGCTGTTCGAGAAATTTCAGCGGCGCCAGCAACTCGTCTCGACTTTTGAAAAACAGCCATTCACAGATGACAATGTCCAGAAATTTTTGGACGAGTTGAAGGAATGGGACTAGGAGGCGGTATATAGTGGCATTTGAAGGATTATCTGAACGCCTGCAAGGAACGATGACCAAAATCAAAGGCAAAGGGAAATTGTCCGAAGCAGACGTAAAAGAGATGATGCGCGAAGTCCGCTTTGCCTTGATTGAAGCGGATGTCAACTTAAAAGTAATCAAGTCGTTCATTAAGAAAGTTAGTGAACGTGCGGTTGGCCTTGAAGTTATGGAAAGCTTGACGCCAGGGCAACAAGTCGTAAAAATCGTCAAAGATGAACTGACAGAGTTGATGGGCGGAGAGCAAAGCAAAATTGACTTTTCGACGCGCCAGCCAACGGTTATCATGATGGTCGGTTTACAAGGGGCCGGTAAGACAACGACGACCGGTAAGCTTGCAGGCGTGCTCCGTAAGAAGAATAACCGCAAGCCATTGCTAGTTGCAGCGGACGTCTATCGCCCAGCTGCAATTAACCAGCTTGAGACGATTGGCAAACAATTATCGCTGCCGGTTTTCTCTAAAGGCACAGAAGCAAATCCAGTCGATATCGCCCGTGAAGCGATTGAATACGCGAAAGCGGAACATCTGGATACGGTCATTATCGATACGGCAGGTCGGTTGCATGTCGATGAGCAATTGATGCAGGAGCTAAAAGACATCCGTTCGATTAAAGAGCCGGATGAAATTTTCCTTGTCGTCGATTCGATGACGGGTCAAGATGCGGTCAATGTAGCGCAAAGCTTTGATGACGCAATCGGCATCACAGGTGTCGTCCTGACGAAGCTTGATGGCGACACGCGCGGTGGTGCAGCATTATCAATTCGCGCCGTCACGGAAAAGCCAATCAAGTATATCGGTACAGGCGAGAAGATGGACGCGCTTGAACCATTCCACCCAGAGCGCATGGCTTCCCGCATACTCGGCATGGGCGATATGCTATCCTTGATCGAAAAAGCGCAAACGAACGTCGATGAGGCCAAGGCGAAGGAATTGGAAGAGAAATTCCGGACGTCTTCGTTCACATTCGATGATTTCCTTGAGCAATTGGATCAAGTGAAGCAAATGGGGCCGCTCGATGAAATTTTGAAGATGCTCCCAGGCGCGGGTAAAATCAAAGGCCTTGAAAACGCCAAAGTGGACGAGAGCCAAATGAGGCGCGTCGAAGCGATCGACGACTCCCGAAATCATCAATGCAAACCGCAAAAAACGGATTGCACGCGGTTCCGGAACGTCCATCCAAGACGTCAACAGGCTGCTCAAGCAGTTTGAAGACATGAAGAAAATGATGAAACAAATGTCCGGAATGGCCGGCAAAAAGGGCAAGAAAAAGATGTCGATGCCAGGCCTGGACTCGCTTTTCAAGTAAATTTAGTAGTGTTAAGAAAAAATACTTTACAAACCTTTTAAAGCTTGCTAATATAATATCTTGTGTGAAACTATTCGGAGGTGCTTTATAAAATGGCAGTAAAAATTCGCTTAAAACGTATGGGAGCTAAAAAGTCTCCTTTCTACCGTATCGTAGTCGCTGATTCACGTGCTCCACGTGACGGCCGTCAAATCAAAACAGTAGGTACTTACAACCCGCTGACAGTTCCAGCTGAAGTTAAAATCGACGAAGAATTGGCGTTGAAATGGCTTCATGATGGCGCTAAACCATCTGACACAGTACGCAACTTGTTCTCTCAGAACGGCATTATGGAGAAATTCCATAACGAAAAACTAAACAAGTAAGGGAGCGTTCTTATGGAGCAGCTGATTGAAACGATAGTCAAGCCGCTAGTTGATTATCCGGAAGCAGTTCGTATTGAAAAAGACGAAAACACTAACCGAGTCGTCTACAAGCTTTCCGTGCATCAAAGCGATACAGGGAAAGTGATCGGCAAGCAAGGACGTGTGGCGAAAGCTGTACGCTCTGTCGTCTATTCAGCAGCAGGAAATTATCATAAGAAGAAAACGTACCTTGATATTGTGGATTGAAAGGAAGGAGCCCCGGTTCCTTCCTTTTTTTTCAGGAAAAAATACAGGAAGGGTGTTTATGCGTGGAATGGTTTAACGTAGGAAAAATAGTCAATACCCACGGGATCCGCGGTGAAGTGCGCGTGATGTCCCGTACCGATTTTCCGGAAGAACGGTTTGCTATCGGCAATAAGCTCGGCCTTTTTACGCCAGGCGCTAAAAAACCGATTATGGTGAAAGTGGCGAGCCATCGTACACATAAAAACTTCAATCTCCTATCTTTCGAAGGCTATCCGAACATCAATGATGTCGAACCGTTCAAGGAAGGATATTTGAAGATCGCTGAACACGATCTCGGCGATTTGGAAGAAGGCGCTTTTTACCATCACGAAATTCTTGGCTGCCAAGTGTTTTCTGTTGAAGGCGAGGAAATTGGAGAAGTGACCGAAATTTTGGAGACAGGCGCCAATGATGTCTGGGAAGTAACGCCGGCAAAAGGCAAAAAGCATTACATCCCTTATATCGAAGACGTGGTCAAAGAAGTCGATATCGATGAAAAGAAAATCACCATCGATGTTTTGGATGGCTTGTTATCATGATGAACATCCAAGTGCTATCTCTTTTTCCGCCCATGTTCGAAGGGGTGTTCCAGCATTCGATCATGAGAAAAGCGCAGGACAAAGGCGCGGTCACTTTAGGGGTTGTCGACATCCGTGAATTTGCCGACAATAAGCGCCAAGTGGATGATTACCCGTTCGGCGGGGGTGCTGGCATGGTGCTGAAACCTGAACCGGTTTTCAATGCGGTCGAAAGCATCACAAATGACGGCAAGAAGCCGCGCGTCATCTTGATGTGCCCGCAAGGCGAACGCTTTACGCAGAAGAAAGCGGAAGAACTTGCCCTTGAAGAGGAACTGGTGTTCATTTGCGGCCATTACGAAGGCTACGATGAACGCATCCGGGAACATTTGGTCACTGACGAGATCTCCATCGGCGATTTCGTATTGACCGGCGGGGAGCTGGCGGCCATGACCGTGATCGACAGCGTTGTAAGGTTGTTGCCGGGTGTGCTTGGCAATAGCGATTCACCGGTCCGCGACTCCTTTTCGACCGGCCTCTTGGAGCATCCGCATTACACGCGTCCAGCGATCTATAGAGACATGGCTGTTCCGGACGTATTGACTTCAGGAAACCACGCCAAAATTGAAGACTGGCGAGAAGAACAAGGCTTGAAGCGCACGCTCGAACGCCGCCCGGACCTTCTCGACCATGTCGAACTTAGCGATAAGCAAAAAACCATATTGGCTCGTTTACAAGCCGAAAAATAAATCACGATAGCTCTTGCAGCCAGACGCATGAAGTGATAGTATGGAGAATGTACTTTTATGTAAAGTACACGAATCACGGTGTTCCGCTGCAAAGATTACGGATTGCAAGAGCATCTGTAGAAGGAGAGAAAAAAACATGCAAAACATCATTGCTGAAATCACTAAAGAACAACTTCGTGCGGATCTTCCAGATTTCCGTCCAGGAGATACTGTTCGCGTCCACGTGAAAGTTGTCGAGGGAACTCGCGAACGTATCCAGGTATACGAAGGAGTCGTTATCAGCCGTCGCGGAGGCGGAATCAGTGAATCATTCACTGTCCGTAAAATCTCCTACGGTGTAGGTGTTGAACGTACATTCCCTGTACACACACCGAAAATCGCTCAGCTTGAAGTTACTCGCCGTGGTAAAGTACGTCGTGCTAAATTGTACTACTTGCGCAACCTACGCGGTAAAGCAGCTCGTATCAAAGAAATCCGTTAATATCGCAAACAAGGAAGAAGGCTTAACGCCTTCTTCTTTTGCATTTAAAAGGCCCGGGCTTATCGCCTGGGCCTTTTACTATGCTGTTTACAGGGCGTAAAGAGCATAGTGAATGCAGGGAGATAGCTTTTCTTTTCTTTGCTAAACACCTTGTTTCGCTGTACAATTAAAGCATTAAGCGCGGGGAGGAACACGCATGGAAGCTGAAGGGAAACAGAAAAATGAAGTGTGGGAATGGTCCAAAGCTCTATTGATCGCGTTCGGCCTTGCGGCAATTATCCGGTTTTTCCTATTCACCCCCATTGTGGTGGACGGGGAATCGATGATGCCGACTCTTGAACACGGCGACCGGATGATCGTCAACAAAATCGGCTATAATATCGGCGAACCGGATCGATTCGACATCATCGTTTTTCATGCGCCGGAACAAAAAGACTATATAAAGCGGGTCATCGGATTACCGGGCGACCATGTTGCCTATGAGGAAGACCAGCTCTTTATAAATGGAGAAGCAGTGGAAGAACCTTATCTTGACCAGTACAAGACAGGCATTACCGGCACCTTGACAGAAGATTTTGTGCTTGAGGATATCACCAGCTATTCCACCATCCCGGACGGCTATGTATTCGTCATGGGGGATAACCGCAGGGCGAGCAAAGACAGCCGCCATATCGGGCTGGTGCCGATCGATGAAGTGATCGGCAATACGAATTTCGTTTTTTGGCCGGTGGATGAAGCCGGCATCGTAAAATAAGGAGTGGTAGCATGACGATTCAATGGTTTCCAGGACATATGGCAAAAGCGCGCCGGGAAGTAACAGAAAAACTGAAGTTGGTGGATATCATCTTCGAATTGGTGGATGCACGCTTGCCGTTGTCATCGCGCAACCCGATGATCGACCAAGTAATCCAGCAAAAGCCCCGCCTCATCATCCTCAATAAAATGGATATGGCAGACGAGCGGGAAACAAAGAAATGGATCGAGCATTTCGAACGAGAAGGGACACGCGCCGTGGCGATCAATTCCTTGGAAGGAAAAGGGCTTCAGGCAGTCACGAAAGCTTCGAAGGAGATCCTTAAAGAGAAGTGGGACCGCATGGAAGCGAAAGGCATCAAGCCGCGCGCCATACGGGCCATGATCGTCGGAATCCCGAACGTCGGGAAATCGACGTTGATCAACCGCCTCGCCAAGAAAAGCCTAGCGAAAACGGGCAATATGCCAGGCGTCACGAAAGCACAGCAATGGATCAAAGTCGGCAAAGAAATCGAATTGCTCGATACGCCAGGGATCCTCTGGCCGAAATTCGAGGATCAGGAGACCGGGCAGAAACTTGCGGTCACGGGGGCGATCAAAGATTCGGTCATCCAAATGCAGGAACTGGCGATCTATGCGCTGAAGTTTTTGGAAAAGCGCTATCCGGACCGTTTGATGGACCGTTATGGCATTGACCATATCGATGAAGACTTGGTGAAGACATTTGACCATATCGGCAAAAAACGCTATATGATCGGCCCAGACAACGAAGTCGATTATGAAATGACAGCCGAGATCATCATTCGCGATATCCGCAACCAGCATCTCGGGCGCATCACGTTCGATTACCGGGATGAAATGATTGCAGAACAAGACGAATTGGCTTAACACTGCGGGTCCTTAAACAGGGCCCGCTATTTCTTTGTGAAAAGGAAGTGGCAACGTGGAGACGACAGCATCAATCAAGGAAAAATTAATGCAGACAGAAACATTCGAGCCGTGGATGGAGGAACTGAAAAGCGATTCACGCAAAAGCGTCCAGCAATTGCTCGCCTCCTGGCAGCGCCGGTTCGACAAAAAGCTTTCTTTGCTGCGGGAGTTGGAAGACAAGCAAAGCTTTGATCAACAGTTCAAGAAACATCCGGCTTCGCTCGTTGCCGGCATCGACGAGGCGGGGCGCGGACCGCTTGCCGGCCCGGTCGTAACGGCGG
>NZ_JAPEHT010000054.1 GCF_028823615.1 Planococcus sp. A6 | reverse complement strand
TCGCCGTTACGTTTCTTTTATCCTTAGTGATTGGATATGCCCTGGCAGGACTCTTACGCTTCTTAAAAGAAGGGGGAGGGCTCAATGCCCTTCTTCTGGACGTACAAGGAACGTTGACCTTCCTTACCGATACCGATCAGCAATCACAACTCTTAGTGGCGATTCTCACAGTCGTCTTCTTCGGCTGGTTCCTGTCCAAAATGCGCTTGATGGAACATACGTATGAAGACGCCCATGACTTCGGGGTCCACGGATCGGCCAGATTCACAAAGCCATCTGAAGTCCTGAACGGCAAATATTTCTCCAAGCACAATACCTACAACTCCAAACAGCCTGAAAAAACTGTGGAACGATTGGAGAACGGATTGATTGTCGGTCGAGTACCGAATAAGAAACAAGTGCTCATCATTCCCCGATCAACAGAGATTGATAACCGGAACGTCTACATTGTCGGGTCCAGCGGGAGTGGTAAAGGCCAGTCCTACGTCATCCCAAACCTCGTCAATAACTATGAGGAAACCTTGATTGTCACGGATCCAAAGGGTGAGCTCTTTGAACAAACAGCTGACATCAAGCGAAAACAAGGCTACAAGGTGTATCAAATCGATTTCATCAACTTCAATCAAGACAATTACAACTTGCTCGATTACGTCTTTGATGATCAGGACGCGCAAAGCGTTTCCGTCACAATCGCGAAGAACTCGACCAAGGACGGCAAAGAGGACTTCTTTATGGAACGGGCGCAGAAGATGCTGGCAGGCTTGATTGTCTACTGCAAAACCGAAATCCCGAACGCCAGCATGCAAGACGTGCTGAATGTCTTTAATGAACGAGTCTCCCCGGACGAGGAATCGTTCCGCCAGTGGGTGGATGAAGAACTCGGTCCTCATCATCCGGCTTATCAACTGTTGAAGGGCTTAACAACACTCGGTGGAAACACGCGAACCAGTGTGACATCGTCGTTTGCTTCGCAAGTCAGTATTTTCACGCTGAAGAAAATTAGCGAAATGACCCGCACGAGCGATTTCAACTTCCGTGAGTTTCAGGAACAGAAAAGCATTCTGTATGTGAAGCTTCCGATGGACGAAAACCCGTTCACAGCGTTAACGTCTGTGTTCTTCGATCAATTGATTTCGCAGTTCTATAAACTGGCTGATGAAAACCGCGGGCAATTGAAGATTCCCACCATCTTCTTATTGGATGAATTCGCGAACATCGGAAAAATCGAGAAATACGCACGGGTCTTGGCGACGTGCCGAGGACTCGGCTTATCGATGAACACCATCGTCCAGGACAATGGACAGATTGAATCGCTGTATGGGAAAGAAATGGCTCGTTCCATCTTATCCAACCACGACACGCTGCTGTTTCTGCGAAGTAAGGATATGGAGACGATTAAGTACTTCTCACAACTCGCCGGTGAAACGACTGCGAAGATCCAGACGGGCTCTTCCAGTCAAAGTGGAGGCTTCATGAGTGGGAAATCGAGTGCCAGCCAGAGCCAGTCTGAACAGTACGTGAAGCGTTCCTTGATACCGGAAGGGGACTTAGCGAGCATTGCCAAAAACGACTGCTATTTGTTTGTCAGTGGCTTGCATCCGATGAAGCTACAGAAAGCGTGGCAATCCGAAGTGTTCGGCTCCTACGTTCAGCAACACACGTCTGTCGCTTCAGAACCAACCGTGAAGCAAGAATCAGCTTTCACGGTTCCGACACCTCCTGAACCCAACAAGGATGCTCATGTCGCTTCAGGAGGCACAGCAACGCATGTGATTGAAGAAGAGATTGATCAATCGGATGTGTTTGATTTAACGGACGACGGACTGGAAGAAGAATGGGCAGCCATGCAAGAAGAAGAAACGGAAGAACGGTCCATCGAGGACCGGTTAAAGGAAAAGGAAGCGACGGATTTACGTACGCTCTTATAAGCGAAAGGGGAGAAACCGATGCTTGTCACGATTAGCGACATCCTCGCAAGTGATAAACGGATCTTGAGCTTTTACGATCCTGTGCCATTTGAGGCACTTACATATGAAGGTCTGATTGACCTTGAAGAAGACGTGCAAGAGTATGCGATTACTTGTTATAGTCCCGTTCGGATTCCCGGACGAGTCGAACCCCTTTATGAAGCTTGGTATGTCAGAAAGGACGTGATGCACAATGTCGACTAAGGTGGATTTGACCGAAATCAATGACCGGCTGGAACGAAACCTCGAAGAAATGTTCAAAAACAACCGATTCCAGGATATGCTCAATGTGATGGCCAGTGGCCACCAATACTCATTCAATAACGTGCTCATGATTGCCGGGCAAAACCCTGAAGCGACGATGGTTCGTGGATTCAGGCAATGGCAAGCCCTGGGGCGTCACGTCAACAAAGGGGAAAAGAGCCTTGATATCTTGGTGCCTTCATTTAAAAAAGTTGAAGTGCAGAAAGTGAACGAACAGACAGGTGAAGTGTTACGCGATAAGAATGGCGATCCTCAATCCGAAGTTCGACAAAGCATTACTGGCTTCCGAATCGGCAAAGTCTTCGACGTCTCTCAAACGGATGGGAAAGAAATTCCGAACGTCCGGGACTTTATCCAAAAAGACTTAACATCACCAGATTCCTTGAGGGAACTGTATGACCGGTTCATCCATCAAACGAATGAGAACTCCCAGTCGTTAACCATTCGAGAAGAAGCACATGAGGGGCAGACCTATGGCGGTTATTTCAGTCCTCAAAAAGAGGAGATTGTCATCAACACGGCTGTCTCCAAGAGCACTGAGCAAAAATTCCGTGTCTTGATTCACGAATATGCGCACAGTCAGCTCCATCATAAGGAAAGCGACATCAAAGACCTGCCGAGAGGACATAAAGAAGCGCAGGCCGAATGCGCAGCCTATATCGTTTCCCAATACTATGGTTTCGATACGGATCTTTCTTCCACTGGCTACATCGCCACATGGGCGCAAGATTTGAACTTGGCTAAACAAGCCATTAAAGAAGTACAAGATGTCTCCCGAGCGACGATTGAACACGTGAACTCGCTTCAGAACGAAAAGATTCAAGATTTTTATCAATCCATCAATCCGGAACAGGTGAAGGAATCGGTCGAAACCAAGTTGAAACTATCGCTTGAAGATAAACCGACCTTGCAGCTGTTGGATGCTAAAAATGGACTCGTCGTTTTCGCGACCGTGGAACAGAACGAACGGGATCAGCACTTCACCCTCCGTACCAATACAAATCGGATTCTTCCGTTAAGTGAATTGGACGATCGTTATGCGGTATTAAATATACTAGAAAACAAAGGGCAGTTGGTCCAGGAGTATCAAAAAGTTGAAGATGTCTTGGAAGTGACGAAACTGGACGAGGGGAAATACGCGGTGACCGTAGAAGGCGGCGAAAGTTCGCAGCGCACATTCCACAAAAAAGCTGAAGGGGAACGATTCATCGGAAAAGCTGCACTTGCCCAATCGTTAAACACAGACCGGTACTTGAGCCGTTCTCAACACAAAGAAGCCCCTCATCTTCAGCAACTCAATGAAAAGCATCTAAATGAACGACTGAGCCGCGTGCTGAAGCAACCGAATTTACATGCAGAAGCTAAGCACGGCGTCACCGTCGGATGGCAGTTAGTGAAAAATCCGCAGATTCAGTCCAAAGATGA
Organism: Planococcus sp. A6; assembly: GCF_028823615.1. GTDB lineage: Bacteria > Bacillota > Bacilli > Bacillales_A > Planococcaceae > Planococcus. Next base: position 18,860 of record NZ_JAPEHT010000054.1, on the reverse strand, counting down.
TTTCCAAAAACACCTGAGTGAATTGAATCCGAATCATAGGAAAACCTCTGAACTAAAAGAAGCCTTCTCTCAATTGGATAAAGGTGAGAGAACGAAAGAGAAAGAAAATGAATTAGAACGTTGAATTAAAAAGCAATGGAGAGGGATTCCTTCTCCATTGCTTTTTCTACATTGATCTACAATTTCATCGAACACTGATTCACTTTTTGATGAAATGGAATAATCAAAGAGATCAGCCACACAAAAAGACCAGATGAAGAGCAATTAGATGTCTTTCGTTTTTTTGAGTTTAAGCTGCAAGCAGTCGCTGTATAGCTTGCTGTATATTTGAATACGTCTTCAATTGACGACTGTCTGATTGATTCTGGGCAATCATAATAGCCGTTCTCGGGCTGATTCCGGTTACATGGAGTTCACTACCCATCAACCGTAAGACATCCTGAACCATCAACAAATGATCGTATAGGAAATCTCGATCCCATATCACCCCGGTCACATCAATTAGTATATAACGAGTAGAAGTTCTTTGAACAAAATCGCTTAATTTTGAGACTAAGATATTAAATCGATGATTATTCATACGCGCTACGAGTGCTACAGCTCCAATATCCGAACTAATTGGCATGATTGCGAGAAGCTGTTCATTCAGTTCTACTTCTTTTTCATTTAAAAGAAGCTGCTGATGAACCTCATTAGTTACATCGGTTTGAGTACCAATAAAATAGACCTCTTCCCCGACTTTGACAGGCTCTATTTGTAAGCGGTTCCAAAAACTCATGCCGTCTTTATGATAATTTTTTAAGGTTACGACTAAGCGTTCTTGATGGGCAATGGCTTTTCTTATTTGCTGAACAGCGCTTTGATCTGTATCTTTACCTTGAAGAAATCGGCAATTATGTCCGAGAATTTCTTCCTGTGAATAGCCTGTTAATCGTTCAAAGTTTTGATTCGTATAAATGATGGGATTATCTTCTTGATTAGGATCTGTCACCACGGTGGCTACTCTACTACCATTAATCATTGCCTCAAATAGATGATTGCGTATTTCATTATTGAGATAGTTCATTTCTTCGTCTCCAGTCGCTGTAATGATCAATTGATTTTCAAACTTCCTTTATCTTCTCATCATTTCCAAATTATATCCAGAGAAATAATATGATTTTCTACAGCAGAAAATATTTCTCTTCTTTGTGATCAAACTTCTTGTGAAATTTGATGGATACTTATAAAGATAAAGAGCAAAATTCTTATAGGCGACTGCACAAGAACGCCTAGCAACCGTCGTTTCAAGGCGCTCTATGTGTCGCTTCCCCCTGAAAAAGCCGATAATCAGGGGCTGTAACCTGTTGGAAACAGCCCCTAGATTCCTGTCCTTTTCTTAACGGGTGAACGAGTCGAACAACAGAAGACCGAGCAAAATGGGAAGGCAGCCGAAATGGCTGCCTTTTGTCGTTATTTTTTGCTTTTGGCCACCGGAGCGTACACAGCCCCAGCCTCTCTAAGCTCGAAATACGGACAGATTCCTTGGCTTCGCCCTATCCCTATTTCAAGCCAAGACAGGAGCCGACAAAGCCCGTGTTCAGTCAAGGGGCGCCAAACTTTTTTAGATCGGCTTCGCTAAAAAACTTTGGCGCTGGGACCCTTGACTGGTCGGCTATGGGGTGTGGCCGTCCTCCTTACCAAAAGGCAAAAAATAATCCCTTTTGGGACCATTCCCGCCCGGCGGACAAAATCAAAAAGGAGCGATACCCCATGAAACTCGAAAAAATCATTGAAATCACACGCATTAAACAGGAAATCAAAGAAGTCGAAGAAACTTATAAAAGCATCCTTCCCGAACGTATCCGCAGTTCCACAGATGCCATTAACTTTGCGAAAGCCCTCATTGGAGATGAGGACCGGGAAGTTTTCTTAGTCATCTGCCTGAACATTAAAAATGAAATATCGGTGGTTCATCGTTGCCACACCGGAAGCTTGAATGCCAGTGTCGTTCATCCACGCGAAGTGTTTAAGGCAGCTATTCTAAATAATTCAGGAACGATAATCCTGGCACATAACCATCCCTCGGGCGACTGCCAATACTCTCATGAGGACGTGGCTGTCAGCAAGCGATTGATGGATGCCGGCGAACTGATTGGCATTGAAGTGTTGGATTCACTGATTGTCAGCCAAAAAGGAGACGTTTCCTTGAGGGAAATCGGGGTTATTTAAAAACCCCGTCCCTACGGGATTCTCAGACGAAATGAATCGCATCTTCCATCGTCTCAGAAAAGATAAATCCCTCAGAAGGCAAATCTCAGACACGGGATTTGCCTTTTGTAAGGGAGATTACTCAAACTTCATGGCTACGCTGAAACAATAGCAAGGAAAAAGGAACCGATCGATGCCACCTGCTTTGCATCAATCAGTTCCTTTTGATTATTTGAATCAATCCATTAACTGAATGCCTACCAAGCTCTCAACCGGCAATCGCTGCCGTCCGGATGTGTCTTCATAAACCAGTTGCCCATTCCTCAAATCGATTTCTTGAATTACCCCAGTATGCGTAAAAAACGCGCCATTTTTCCATGTCTTCAGTTGGACCTCACATCTTCGGCTCATGGCGATTTCCACTTCTTCCTGGATGGCTTGCAAATCAAACTCGGTCAATTCGGGTTTCGGCACCTGGTCCTGTTCCTCGTAGAATGCTTTGATTAACCGGACGTGTTCCGTCAGCAGCATCCCTTGCCACTTGATTAACCCTCGATCACTGACAGCGCCTACTTGTTTTGTGTGTTTCGTTGTTTTCATGCTATCGCCTCCTTCCTAAAATAAAGAACATACGTTCTTATAATACCACTTTGAATGTATACTGAATCCCTTTTTTCCAAACTAATATATAAAGACCCATTTTCTATTAGAATTGAAAATGGGTCTCGAGATCTCAATTAAATTTTCTTTTTTTAACTTTGATTCTCTTCCGATAATCCTGAAATATATAAACTTTATTTGCTTACTGTTCCGGTTATCTCATTAAGTCTGCATCTGTCATTTTTAATTTTCGTTCACCTGAAAAGAAGCCGGAAAAACCGCCTTTTTTAAATTGAACCCTAAATGGAAGACACTTCAAAAAAGTGATTCCCATTTGGGGTTCAGTTCATAATGACGATTCTTTCCTTCTTTTGATTCCTTATTGACAATAAAAACTTCCACTAGAAAAAAGGATAAGTTATTTTAAAAGACCTATAATTGCTTTTCAATCTCACTACACTTTCGAATCAATAGTTCTGTAAATTTTTCTAAAAAAAGACAATTCACAGTTCTTTGGCTATCAGAATAATTGATTAAAGCAATTTAGTATAAAACCGTTTCATTTAAATATATAGAAATTTTTTTGAAACATCTAATTAATAGTAGAGCGCTGTAAAAAAAGTGTGTTTTTTATCCGAAATTATTTATACATTGCTCTTGTCGCCCTTGGCAGTCGATAAACCGAGCAATTGATAAATCGCTGGGATATCCATATGATTGCGAACTTGTACCGCCAGTAAATCATACGCTTCTTCCCTTCGCTGTGTATCGGGTTTTACATCAGATTTTAAAGAGGCCAATCCTTTTTTTTCACGTAATTCGTTGACTAGTTCACGTGTGAAATTACGGTTATGAAAGATGCCGTGAAGGTATGTACCGATAACGTTGCCATCCAGACTTACCGCCCCATCCATACGGCCATCCGAAACCTTCATAAATGGCTCTGCTTCTCCTCGGATCATCGATCTTCCCAAATGAATTTCATAGCCTGTCAGGGCCTGGCCATCTTTCACTCGGTTACCAGTCATTGTAATTGTCTTCTTATCGCCGATATAAACCGTATCCACTGGCAATAAGGAAAGACCCCTCGCTGTCCCGCCCTCTCCATCAAAGGCTCCATTGTCCACCAAGGAGTGTCCCAACAATTGAAAACCTCCACAAATCCCAAAGATTTTGATACCGTGTTGCCGTAGTTCTCTAATAGCTAGATCAAACCCTGTTTCTTTGAGCCATTCAGCATCAGCTAATGTATTTTTAGTTCCTGGTATGATGATAAGATCCGGTGTACCCAGATCTTCGATTTTTTCAATTAAGCGAACTCCCGTTTCGGGTTCATCGAAAAATGGGTCGATATCCGTAAAATTAGAGATTCTAGGAAGCCGGATGACTGCTATATCTATCGGAAACTCTCCTTTTTTCGGCTTTTTAAAACGCAGCGATGAAAGCGCGAGAGAATCTTCTGCATCAATTTGGACATCAAGATAAGGTAAGACTCCTAGTACCGGGATACCTGTTTCTTTTTCCAACCATTCAATACCGTCATCGAGCAGTTCACGAATTCCACGGAACTTATTGATAATGATTCCTTTTACCCGTTGGCGTTCTGATTCATCGAGCAGTGTTAATGTCCCGATAATAGAGGCAAAAACGCCCCCCCGATCTATATCTGCAACTAAAATGACTGCAGCATCTGCTAGGTGGGCCATTCGCATATTGGCAATGTCTTTATCTTTCAAGTTAATTTCTGCCGGGCTTCCGGCACCTTCTAGTACTAACACTTCGAAATCACGTTGCAACTTGTGCATCGACTGCTCGACCGCCGGCATTACTTGCTGCAAAAAATCATTGCGATAGGTTTTAGCATTCATGTCCATAAAGTGCTTGCCATGGAGAATTACTTCTGACACCATGTCCTGCTTGGGTTTGAGCAAAATTGGGTTCATATCAACAGTCGCCGAGACACGGGCTGCTTCTGCTTGGACTCCTTGCGCCCGTCCAATTTCTCCAGCTGTTTCCGTCACGAAAGAATTAAGAGCCATGTTCTGTGATTTGAAAGGAGCTACCCGAAATCCATCATCTGAAAAGATTCGGCACAAAGCTGTGCAAATTAAGCTTTTTCCCACATCTGAAGCCGTTCCTTGAATCATAATGGAAACTGCTGACATGTTTTTTGCCTCCTTAAAATTCAAGTCCTTTGACGGCTGGAATTCCTTCGTCGTAGTAATGCTTCGTTCCATCAATTGTAGATACCAAGTCTGCCAGTTTCAGAATGGCTGGATGAGCGTCACGGCCAGTGATCACAAGGTGCATCTTTTCTGGGCGATTTTGGATAGCTTCCAGAACTTCTTGGAGCGGCAAAACGTCATCTACAGGGAATTTTTGAATGGCCAGAGCATTGTTTAACTCATCCAGCACCAACAGATCCAAATTTTCATCCTGAAGGGCTGCATGTGTTTTTTTCCATGCCTTTGCAAGTGCTTCGCGGTGTTCTTCGGGTGTTTTAGTCCACGTAAAACCGATGCCTAATTGTTCTGTTTCCACACCAAGTTTTCGAAGAGCGATTTGCTCACCGTAAGTCCGCTCAGGCGATTTGATGAATTGTAGATAACGGACATTCATCCCACGGCCAACCGCTCGTAAAGTCACCCCAAGTGAAGCAGTCGTCTTCCCCTTACCGTGACCTGTGTAGACCAGTAATAATCCCTTTTTTTGCATTTTGCTCATCCCTTCATATAGCCAAGTTATGTTCCTGCAGCGGCGCTAAAAGCAGTTCTCATGCAAGTTAATCGCTATTGGACTATTTCACCAATAGTTTTACTATAGATTTTTTATAAATTCATCTCAGAATCCTTACACCTTATAGGCTAAAAGAATTCTTCAACTTTTTTGAATGGTCAGGAAAAACTCCAAATAACGAGAGACAGACATTAGTTCTCTTTTTCTTAGGATTTATTCATTTAATTAATGCAATCTTACTCGCTAAATACCTCAGGATAAACCGCCTCTGCCATTTCCATCAGCCCTTCTGTCAAACGGGGGCCTGTACGACTAACAAGATCTGATTCTACATCATAAACTGCCTCATTCTCTATGGCAGTTATTCCCCCAAAGCCATCTCGAGACAACACTTGATCAATTGCTTCTGCATTGTAATAGCCGTATGTCGTTAAAATAACATCTGGATCTTTTTCTATGATGGCTTCAGGATCTAAACTAACCCATCCTTCAAAGTCATCCGCTACATTTTCGGCATTGATAATCGAAAGCATTTCATCCATAAACGTTCCACTGCCAGCGGTGTAAATTTCAGGTGGGCCTGAAACTTCAATAAATACAGACTTGGATTCTTCAACGCTTGCAGCGAGTTCTTCAATTTCTCCAACTTCCTGCTTCATCTCATCTACCATCATTTCGGCTTCTTCGATAGCACCTGTTGCCTGTCCAATAGTCGCCATAGTTTCATATACTTCTTCAAAGTTGATTGCACTATCGACAACAAGTACAGAAATTCCCGCCTCTCGCAATTGTTGCAATCCGCCCTCCCCAACCCCCAAGCCAGATTCATGTGCTAGCACGATGTCAGGTTGGAGGCTAATTATTTTTTCAACATTGAATTCTTGTCCTCCGATTTTTTCAACTTCTTCTGTTTCTTCCGGATAGTTATCGTAATCCGATAATCCAACCATTTTATCCCCAAGTCCAAGTCCATACGCAATTTCTGTATTTGAAGGAACCAGAGAAACAATTGCATCCGGTTCTTCCTCAATCACTATTTCTTCTCCAACAGCATCGATTAATGTCACAGGGAATTCTGCACCAGCAGTTTCCTCTACCGGCTCTGCCGGTGACTCTTTCACCGTTTCAGCTTCTTCTCCACATGCTGTCAATAATGACATTGCTATTCCTGCACTCAACCCAAATCTCCATACTTTTTTCATAATTAAATCCTCCATTTTTAAAAATAGAAAAATCCCCCGCAAGTCGCGAGGGATTGGAAGACTGCACAAAAAGATTGCGTGTTTCCAGCTTGTCCTCGCAAGCATACGGCCATTAACATAAAGGCAGGTCTCCTGGCTCGTGATCATCGCGTTCTGCACCTTCCCGAAGCAGTACTTCAGTGGCTTTCTACAGATTGCTCTCACTTACAGTGGCGGGACCGCGCCGGAATCGAACCGGCTTCCCTTTTAACTCATATCCTAGAACATAAGCACCTTTATGGTATATTATTAAATTCTATTTTTTCTTTTTATTATACACATAGTTGATTCTTTATCTCTACCTTTATATTTTTTATAAGAACACTGAAAGTTAAAGCGGCTTAAGTTGGTAAGTCAACACAAAATCAAACAACTTTTTTAAGGGAAGACAGCCGGTAAGCAACCGGACTGAGGTAGCCTAACGAGCCATGTATTCGCAGGTTGTTATACCAATTGATGTAATCGAATAGTTCGAGGGACAACTGCTTGAGCGACTCGAAGCGCCGACCGTTAATCCACTCGGTTTTCAGTGTCTTAAACGTAGTTTCGGCAACCGCATTATCATACGGATTTCCCTTTTGGCTAAGCGATCGCTCGATTCCATGCGCCTCCAAAATCTCATCGATTCCTTCGTTTTTAAATTCGGATCCACGATCGGTATGGAAAACCGAGACCGCATGCAGGTCCAGTTTGACGGTTGCGAATGCACGTTGAACCAACGCGGCATCTTTTCGAGCGCCTGCGCTGGAACCCACGATTTCGCGGTTATATAAGTCGATAAGTAGACAGATATAATGCCAATTGCTTCCCACTTTCACGTATGTCAAATCACTCACCAGGATGGTGAGTTGTTGGCCTACCTTGAATTGGCGGTTCAACACGTTGCAATATGCAGCCTCGTTGGTCGCTGTTTTCATCGGTTTGTAACTCGGTCGCGCATACGTCGACACGAGTTCCATTTCTTGCATGAGTCGACGGATACGTCGCTTGGAAATGGTTTCCCCCAGATGTTCTAGTTCCACTTTGATTTTGCTTGCGCCATACACACTGCGGTGCTGGCGGAAGATCGTAGAGATCTTCTTTTTTAACGCCTGCTCTTCGTCTTCTTTCTTTTGTTGATTCACCACCGCAGTCGTCGTTCCGTAATAGAAATTACTGCGGCTGATTCCGAGGACTTTACACATTGCTGATACCGAATAGCGATCCTGATTTTGTTGAATAATCTCTATTTTCGTCCCATGATCAGCGCGGCTTGCTTTAAAATATCGACTTCCATTTCCAGTTGTTTCACTCGTTTTTTGTAGTCGATCAACTCTTGTTGCTCGGACGTTCGATTTTCTTTTTCAATGAACGAACCGGAACGGTTAGCTTGAAGGATCCAGCGGTCGAGTGAGGATGAGCCAAGATTGTATTCTCGGATAATTTCTTTTTTGCTTTTGCCATTTTCGACTAAATCCACCATCTGTTGCTTGAATTCACGCGAAAAAGCGCGACGTTCTTGAGACATGATAAGGACTCCTTTTCGGGGGGTGATGTGGTACTAGCTTACGCACCCTTAATTTTTCTGTCCAACAAAGTGTAGACTATCTAGCGTATTCTTCTTTAACTGGTGCAGTCTTTCTCGATACAGGTGATGAGTCACTAGATAACGTCGAACGAACACAACCTCTAAGCCGCAGAAATGGTATTTCGCCTACAAACGATAGGTCGCTTGAACCTTATGAATAGGCTTAAAAGGTGTCACGTAGTAAAGTTCATGAGGACAAACCAACGATACATTGTATAGCGTTAAGAAGATTTCTTTTGACACTTCATAATGTTGAACATAGTTAGGTAATAACTTCATTTTTTCCGTCGCATGTTCTAGCTTCAGCTCTTCTACATTTACCCATATTGGTTCTATTTTCTTCGTATTATACGGGGTTCCTTGATGGACGAACTCTCTTGTTAAACGCGCGAATAGTGTCAGGAATACTATGCCATTTTCTTCATGTATATGCTTTGAACGTGTAAAAAAATAGGTGGCAGTTTTTGAGACATCCGAATACTTACGTTTAATTTCCATCTATTTTCCTCTCCCTTTCGTTTAACGACATGATGAAGAATGAAATGCGCCTTCATTTTATAGGCGGATGTTCCTGTTTTATCAGGCGCTGTCTTTCTTGGGTGCTAAAACCTTGCCCATATAGACTTCGTTGTGCAGTTTGTTGAGAAGAACAACTGAGCTTTTCCGGATTCCCTCTACTTCATATCCACTTTGTTCAAAACGCATACGCGCCTGCACGTTTTCTTCTAACATCGTAAGCTCAAAACGTTTGATGCCTTTTTCTTCTGCCCATTCTTCTGATTTTCGCATAAGACTAGAAAAAACGTCTAAATCGTACTCGATGTCTTGAATAAAAAGCTCAACCACTGCCCGATGAGCAGCTCGCTTCAATTCATTCCCTGTAATTTTCATATATCCAACATGTTCACCGTTCAGAATAGCCAACAAGATGACCGAGTGCCCTATTTGATTGCATGCAGTAATTTGCTGTCTGAAGCCTTTTTCTGAAGTTTCCTGGTGTTCCTGCCCTTCGATAAAAAACGTTAATTTTGCATTCTCTTTTTTGTGTAATTTGGAAAGGGAAGGCGCATCTCCATGCAAAGCAGGACGGATAATTAAAGTATCTTTATCACTCTCATTTTTGAAAAGTGGATCTTCTCTTTCAAAAACGATGTATTGATTTGGCTTCACATACTTTACCACATACCCTGCAGCGACCCATGCCTGATAGTGCCTTGTATATGATTTCTCTTTTTTCCACCAACTGTGATTCAAATATGCACTGCTCGGGAGACTATATCCCATAATCTTCTCGATCTCTGTGAATTTTAATGTAATGATTTGATTTGTCGATTCTGAAAAGTACATAGCTAACGAGCGATATTTCTTTTCCAATGCTGTCACCACTCAATCCCTCCTACTAAAAAGTTATTTTGTCATTTTGTAACGTTCATTTATGCTACTTAGAAAAAAACGCCGCAAAGAATCGTGGGATTCCTTGCGGCGTTGCTAGTAGCGCCATAGTCTAAAGCACATCACCTATTTACGTCATTCAATTAGATACGATTAAGAATAAACATTTATAGTTGTTGATTTCATCTATACGGTAAAAAACAAACGGGACAAGCAACGATCTGACTGTCTAATGATATTTTATCTGCATTTATGAGATAATTTCCTCAAAAAAATCTATGAAAACAGTCCGTTTGTGTCCTTCAATAAATTTAAATACCCACTTTACAAAACAAGTAAACTGGTCAAAGTAAGCGTTGTGCTCGTTGTCTTCTTACGTATATATACCGATACGTCCACCTCTTATGAAAATGAGTCACGTGTAGCGCTTCTACTTCTGGAATTAAAAGCGATGATTTATGTTGGTGCCTTGTCTTGCTCTTTTTTCTTTATACATGGCTTGATCGGCTTCCTTCAACATGGAGGACACTGTAGCTTCTGGATGAGGCATAGCTAGACCAATACTAGTCGATACAGACAGCGACATCCCTTCAATTGTCCATGTTTTTTTCATTATATTTCTAATTTTCTCGATGACAGTCAACGCACAATTTACGGAGTCTATATTGGCTAAGAGAATAATAAACTCATCTCCTCCTAAACGCGCCACGACATCGCTTTCAAATACAGTTGTTTCTAAACGTCTGCCAAACTCCTGTATGATGGCATCCCCTGTCTCATGTCCCCATTGATCATTTATTTGCTTGAACTCGTCTACATCTAGCAGCATTACGGCAAAATGCTTCTCTTTCACGCGAAAATCAATCAATGCTTGTTCAAGTGACTCCTGAAAGTAGCGACGATTAGGCAGGTTAGTCAACGGGTCACGAAAGGCCAGTAGTTCTAACTTGGCTTCATATTTTTTTTGCAAATCGATGTCTCGAATGATAATTACCATATGGCTGTAAGACTCGGATGCATCAAAAACTGGCTTCGCGAGTAATTCTGACCAAATCCAGTGACCATTTCTTGTATTCCGTTCATTAACGCTCGATCGATTGACAATGATGCTTGATGCTGAATCATACATAAGCCCCCTACAATGCTTTTTGACAAACGTTATTTCTCCATATATTTACTTATGATAACAGAATATTCCTCGAAATATACCTTTTACCCCATAAAAAATATTCCATGAAGAGACTTTTTGCTTACTTACTACTGCATCTAGATTAATTCAATATAAATCTTCAGCTTTATCAAAACTACCTAAAAATCTCATGCAATATTATGAAGAAAATTGCTTGTTAGTTACTTCCTTTTATTCAGCTACTCCGTCATATGAAACCTCCCATTCATCCAACCCTACCTATGTTTTGCTTTAAGTAAACATTGCCTCAGATAAATGCGATTTTGAGGCGCAATAAGCTAAATCGCTTGAGATTCTCACTATACTTCTTATAAAAAATAGAAACTCCAACTATTTTATCGATATTTCTAGGCTTCGAGATAAAATAAATTTCCTCACCCAATTTTTTCTCACATATGCTTTATTTCAGAAAATACCGATATAACTGCCTTAAATATTCCTTAATATCCCATAAATAAGATTCTTTTTTACCTTGCTTTATTAAAATTAATTTTTATCTTTAAACATATAGTTCATATATATGTATTTAATTTCAAAAAAATTAAATATAACTCACATTAGTGGGTATATAAGTTGTGTGTCGCTCACTTTATAAAGGGTATTAAGACTCGTATTTTATTGAATAGAGATCTTTTTAAGTAAAAGGTTCGTTGTTCTGCTGATATTGAAAATATAAGAAAGCAGGCATTTCGAGCTTCAGCGGTATATTTCTTTCGGTAATGCAATAATAAATTCCTTTTGCATTCATTGGACCGGTCGTAATGTTCCAACACCACAGAACGACAAGACATTACTTCAGACGAATCCCCTTTTGGAAACTTTTTCCTTCATGATCGAACACCAGAACCCGGGTAAAGTGATCTGCCGTCCGTTAGTTTTTACAAAAAAATTTAAAATGATGCAAAGTCGAAGTGATCGAGCTAGAAATACCTCAGCCATTGATTCTATCTTTCGCTATCATTCAGGAGGTTTTCTATAGAAATACAAGCATTTTAGAAAGTGGAATGGAGAATCAACACAGGATATTTTAAAGAAAAAGCCTGCACAGAATTTATGTGGTGGAAGGTTTGAAAAAATGGAGCATGGCGTAAGAAGCGTTTGTTGCTTGGAGGCATTTCCATCGATGTGAAAAAGACAACGATTATTTGTTTGAGGGACAAACGACTAAAAAAATAAGACAACGTTTCGAGTGTGGAAGCAAAAAGCGTTAACGAACGCCGTACTTCAACTAATAAAAACGATTGAGATTGAAAGGAATTTAAACCAATGACTATAGCGCTTGAAAAAAAATATATTCCCTTAGCAAACTATTTTTCCATGGCAACAGAACCACTCCTGACGCTACACCTTTCTGAAGTTGAAAAGATCATTGGCCAGAACCTACCTAACAGTGCCTATTTAAATCAAAGTTGGTGGGAAAAGACTAAAGCGCCCTCTAAGTATTTTCATGCTTGGATCGACCATGGCTACAGAGTCAAGGAATTTAAACCAAATCGTTTTGTCAGTTTTGAAAGAATGGATCTTCTGGATAAAAACGGCGGAAATAATGATTATGAAAAGAAAGATATTTTGCTTATTCGCCAAGCTAAACATAGTGACGCTCGCTTTCTAGCAGAGTTGCAGAAGCAAATTGAAGGAGAATCGGACTTTCTATTGTATGGAAAAGAGGAACGAGCACTGTCTACACAAAAAATGAAAAAGCAGATTATTGAGTGGAATCAAAGCGGTCATTCAATCGCCTTTCTTGCTATTTTAAACGGGGAACACGTCGGTTATTTAATGGTCGTAGGAAATGAGGCCAAGCGAGCTAGTCACCGTGCTGCTTTGCTTCTTGGGATTCAAGCTGATGCACAAGGGAAAGGAATTGCTTCCTCCCTTCTTCAAAAAGCTGAAGAATGGGCTGCTACAAATACCATCACTCGTCTCGAGTTGATTGTTTCAGACGAAAATACTCCAGCTCAAAAGCTTTTTGAGAAAAATGGATATGAACCAGAAGGTATTCGTAAAAACTCAATAATAACCAATAATAAACTGCACAATGAAATTTATATGGCTAAGTTTTTAGATTCCCCAAAAAGAACAAGAGCTTCGAACTCATATTATGCCCAATGATGCGTTTTTGATTCTACATCATTAGTCGACTCTTGCAGTGTAAACCATTTGCAGTTGCTGCCCTTCCTATAGGCAATATCGAGACCATTTAGTCAACTGTCATCGTCTACAAAATCTTCAGTTCGACGTATCTCAAGGCATGATTAGTTTTGGCTTATGTTCAAATAGTTTTTTATTAAAGGTAAAATTTGAGCTAATAATTGTTCATCAGTTAGTTCAATTCCGCGCTCAGTCCAGAACGTGTATGCAGTACCTTTAAGGGCATCTTGTGTATTAACTTCACGGTAAGGGTTATCTTTGCAACAAAATACAGATGAGTTATGAAACGCCTTTACGTAGTTAATTTGTTCAGTGATAGCTTCTGTATTTATATTGTCGTTACTTGGACTGTAAACTAGAGTATAAAAATTCGAATTGTGAAGTGTTCTATTGTTTGAAATGAAAACCTCGGGGGGCAACATGCTTTCTTGCCAATAGACAATCTCTACATTTGAATTTAAAGCATGCAACCCGACTTCAGTTAAAGAATCGTTCCACATCCTCGGCTTGTAACCGCATTGTTCGACATAGTTAGAAACTATGTTCATAAACCTTATATATTCATCTTGAAAGCTAATTGTTCCTGGTACTTCGTCACCGCCTATTGAGAATATGAGCTGTCCTTTATATTTATCTTGCTTAAACAACGAGGCTATTTCCTCAATCAAGTATTTGACATGTGTTGCTGCACTGGGATTATCAAAGTAGTCAACTAGATTGTCATCGAAGTCTGACACAATCGATTTATAAAATTTTTTATCGAACCTTTCTTTCACCAGATTCAACCACCCTTTTGAATGGCTTGGAACATCAAAATCGGGAATGATCATCACATCTCTATCGTTTGCGTAAGTGATGAGTTCCAAAATTTCGCCTTTAGTGAGGTATTGATCATTCGTTTTCGTCGAAGTCTGACCTAGAATTTCAGAGAATACCCGGTATCCCTCTGCATCTGAGAAATGCAATTGAAGATAATCTCCACCACTTGATTGAATCTCATCAATTATGCGCATTAAGAACATCAATGAAACGTGACGTCTCGAAGTATCTAATATGACACCGCTGATCAACCGAGAACGAGTGGCTTCTTCGTGGAGGTGCTTCGGTAAATGGAAGAGCTCTTTTTTGATGCGGTTCGGCAATATAAAAACCTCCTTTCTACATAGTGACCTTTCAATAAAGAAGTTACTAAAGTGGATACACTTATTTTTTTCCAACAACAATTCTGGATGCAAAGAAATCTCGGAAATTAAGCTGGAAACTGCTTATTTTAAATAGAAACATACGAAAGAAGGAACATTGAAATGAATTTCTTTTCAGAACCATATGGTGTGGTTGCAAGTTTTGTTTTCTGGTATCCATTTCTAATGGCACTTTTTTGGATGGCAGGATCTATTCTGTTTTTAAGAACAAAAGAAAATAAACAAAGTGATATCGATATAGATGGATTTGATTGGCCGATGATCAGTATCCTCGTTCCTTGTTATAACGAAGAAGATACGATCATGGAGACCGTAGAAAACCTAACTGGGCTATCTTACCCCAAAAAGGAAATTATCTTAATAAATGATGGTTCAACCGATCAAACCACTTACCTTTTAGAGGAACTATCAAAAAAATACGATGAAGTAAGAGTGATTCAACTTGAACAAAACCAAGGGAAAGCAAATGCTTTACAAGTTGGCTTATTTGCTTCTAAAGCCGAGTATTTAGTCTGCGTTGATGCAGATGCCCTCCTAGCAGATACAGCCCCTTACTATATGGTTCATCAGTTTTTTGTAAGTGGAGAACGAGTGGGCGCCGTTACAGGAAGTCCATCCATTCGGAATCGAAATACGCTGCTGAGCCGAATGCAATTGGTTGAATACGCTTCAATTATTGGCGCGATCAAGCGCACACAAAGACTATTAGGAAAAGTAATGACGGTATCGGGAGTCGTGGTGACATTTCGTAAAAAAGCATTAGTAGATGTTGGATTGTGGGACCGCGATATGATTACAGAGGATATTGCGGTCAGCTGGAAATTGCAAAAACGATTTTGGGATGTTCGCTATGAACCTCGTGCAATTTGTTGGATGCTTGTACCAGAAACACTTTCTGGTATCTGGCAACAGCGGATTCGTTGGGCACAAGGAGGACAGGAAGTCGTCTTACGCCACTGGCGCATTCTTTTTAGCTGGAAACAAAGACGACTGTGGCTTATCTTTTTAGAACAATGTGTCAGTACCATTTGGGCTTTTAGTTGGTTATTTATTACATTGGTTCTTATTTTTTCGGCTAATACCTTCCAAGATCTCTTATTTTGGTTGACATTAACTTCTTTTTTCCTTGTATTTATCAGCATGATTCAACTATTCATTTCGCTCGTAATTGATTCTAGACACAACGGTGTGATGAAGTACTATTTGTGGGCTGCATGGTATCCGGCTATTTATTGGATGGTAAACACATTAGTAGTCGTTGTTGCTTTGCCAAGGGCCATAAAATCCCGTTATAAAGGAGGTTACGCTGTATGGTCAAGTCCAGATCGAGGTCTAAAGAAACCATGATCATAAGTGGAAATCGCTCAAACCTTAGATTTGTTAGCGATCTGCTCATTACGTTATTTTTTTGGGGATATACGATTATCGTGATGATTTTCATTTTATCAGCTACTACTGGAATTAGTAATGGTGTAACAAGAACACTGAACACGACATTCAAAACAACAAATAGCGAAGTTCAAGCAGTCATTGGGTTTGGATTCACCATGTTTATTGTCATTTATTTACTGCTATTTACCAATCATCTCTACAATAAAAAACGGTTTGGCCAATTGACTCGTCGAACTTACCCCAAAATGGTAACTGAACGTGATCTACTCTCATTGCAATTAATGAGTGTCGAAAATATTGAAAAACTCCAGAGTAACTATATGGTTTTTGAAAAAAATCCAATAATTTCATTAGAAGAGGAAAAGCAGCATGAAGAAAGCCATTAAACTAACCGTTGTTCTAGCTTTGATATATACATTTTTTCTGTTTAAGGATGATATCGAAGAAAACGTTTATACAGTAGATGAGTCCGCGATGTCTTTTCCGAAAGAGCTAAACAAAGAGGGTTGCCTGGGGTTAAACTATCACCGTGTATTAGAAGATACTATTCCCAATCGAATCAGCAGGTGGCTATTAAACTCTGATGAATTGGTTAAGTACAGTGTATTAACTACAGAGTTTGAAGAACAATTGACATCATTAGCTGATGCAGGAGCTGTTTTCTTGTCAGAAGACGAATTACTGCAAGCGAAGGAATCAGGAAACTTCCCCTCAAAATGTGTGTGGGTTTCTTTTGACGACATTGATTACTCGGTTTACCAAAATGCCTTTCCAATTTTGAAAAAAGCAGAGGTTCCATTTACCATGTTTGTTATCGCAGGACGTGTGGGAGATGAAGATTTCAGTAACTTAAAAATGGCTACATGGGATCAAATAAGAGAAATGGAAAGCAGTGGACTTGCCAGCGTTGGATCTCACACATATAAAATGCATCGATTTGAAAACGAAACCCCCATATTTCTGGTCCCAGAAAATAGAGGGGAATTTAAAAGCGATTTGAAAAAAAGTATTGAAGTTATTGAAAAAGAGCTTGAAATAACCGTACTTAGCTTTGCTTACCCATACGGAAATACTGATGAGTTTACGGCTCAGGCATTACGAGATCAAGGGCTAGA
Source organism: Planococcus sp. A6 (assembly GCF_028823615.1). Classification (GTDB taxonomy): domain Bacteria; phylum Bacillota; class Bacilli; order Bacillales_A; family Planococcaceae; genus Planococcus. Next base: position 2,085 of record NZ_JAPEHT010000054.1, on the reverse strand, counting down.
AGCAGGATATATACTAGCACCTCAAACAATAGCACCAACAGATGATAATTTTTACATCAATCGTGTACTTGTTAACGATGCCACACATCGCAAAGTCATCCTTCCTTTCATTGAAAGTCAGTAAGATTCAAAAAAGATCATCAGAGGGTAGTGCATTTCAAAGTTAAGTTTAAATACTAACTTTGAAGGTGCACTACCCTCTTGGCGTTCTTGTTCTTTTTCACCCTTGTACTACACAAAAAAACATCCTGATCAAAGAAAATCTGGCCATTAGACTCGAAATTTTATACTTGGTTTGACTTGAATTGATCCTTTCTACTATTAAATTCATGGTGACTTCCGATAAGGGGTCATATGTTAACTAATTCAGAAAAAGTGAATAGTGCATAAAAATTCGAATTAGGGGTATTAATTACTCTTTTTCAGTAATAGCTACTCCAGTTAAAGCATCGATATACCTGATAGATTTTCTTGTGTATTGATCACATCCTTGATAGATGAGAATGTCGCCTTTTTCTTGTTCTTCATAGCTTTCATTCCATGCCAATTCAAAATCCAAGTGATGAAGGAAAATGCTACTTGCTTCTTTTTTAGAAATAGCAGGTTCAAACGGAAGTTGCTGAAGCTCTTCAAGGTCAAAACTCGGGCCACTATAATTATCGATTTGGCCAGTCAGCCGATTAACAGCAACAAGTACTCTTTCTAAATAAACCGGTATTCCATATCCATTATGCACTCGGAAAACAAATGACTCATGTGAACTCGTGTCATCCAGCTCTTCGTCAGTACGTATAATCAACTGCAAAAATTTTTCGTAATTCGGCAGTACTATCTGCAATAAATCAATGGCTTTTTGGTAACATTCTTCCCTGTTCAAGTTGAGATCGCCTTGTCGATCCTTAAACCACATAAAGCCTTTAACTTTCCCTGTTTTCTTTGAAATGAACGCTTTTACGGTGTCTTCATTGCGGTTCTGAAAAAAGCTATTGATTGATAAATCGTTTTCTTCCTTCTCCCAATCCCGTTCCCGCCAGACGATTCCTGTATCTTCCCCCAATTCGCCTTCACGAACGATTTCCATTTCCTGAGTAACACCAATGATTTCTTCATTGGAAACATCTTTTCGCATGCAGGTATGGGGCGGTGGCAGCGGTGCATAGGTTTCCTGGCTGCCTTCGTCTTCATCGTGAATGACCGTTAAGGTCGGATCCAACACACCCGCTTTATATTTCATGAAAAAAGGCTCTATTTCATATACCAGTTGGAGACCATTTTCTTTTACATCATAAATAGCCGTATCCAAATTCGCTATAGTCAACTGAAAATCAAGGCGAGTTTTGACGTGATCAATCAGTTTTTCTTTTGAAATCAATGCCTTCGGAATTGCCGGTTCCGGTTTTATCCCGTAATACTTAAAATTGACAATCTCTCCATTGGGAGCAACATCGATAAAGCAGCCTGCATAAGCTAATGGTAAGTCGAAAAAAATTTGTTCATAATGAAATCGATGGGTATCCCTTGTTTTTTTCGCTTCTCCGCAACTTAATGCTTCAATGGCCTGTGGATAATGGTTGCTTAAAAATTGATCCGCCAGCTCTTTTAACTGGCCTTCATGAAGAGTGACATTCTCAGGAATAGTTTCCTTTAAGTCAATAGTTAAACTTGTCAGGTTTCCGGCAAAGTCCAGCGTAATGGAAATCGTTTCCTCTTGTTGTTCATCTACCCACCAATACATAGCTTCCCCTTCGCCATTTTCCCCTTCAAAATATTCTTCGATAGCCGGTCGAAAATGACCTGGAAGCTGAACGATTGTTTTTGCACGTTCTTTTAATTCCTGTCTAATCAAAGAAGTTACCTCCTATGTTATTTGAATTTCTAATATGCTATTACTATAACACGCAGAATAAAAAGGAAATTAATTCCGTATTTCACTTATAACCTCGCTTATTCTAAACCATTCGTAAAAGCATATTTCTCCAAACAAAAAAGGAAAGAAATTTTATGCAAAGTTCCTTCCCTTCCGATAAGTTATGATATGTAAACTGATTTTTAAAAAAAGATGAAATTACAAAACCAACAATTATA
>NZ_JAPEHT010000053.1 GCF_028823615.1 Planococcus sp. A6 | reverse complement strand
GCTCCTGAAATTTCAGGAGCGGCATTTTATTAATTTCTGAAATAAGGTGTTTTCTTCAACGCGGCTACGACAGGGATGGCGAGTGCCAAACCGACTGCGTTTTGCACCAGGTTTCCTGGAATGGAAGCTGCCGGAATGATCCAGCTGCTGAAGATGATCGCTTCACCGATATAGTAGATGGCGACCATGACCGGAATGGATAGTGCAGCAGCCAGGATGTTGAAGCCAAGGCTTTCGCCGCCGCGCCCGCCAGACCAAGCGATTTTTCCGACCAAGTAACCTTGCAAGCCGCGAGCGATGATGGTGATCGGTGCCCACAGCGTCCAGCCGGATACTAAATCGAAGAGCCCCATTCCGACAGCTCCGGCGATGGCGCCTTTTTTCGGCCCGAACAACAGGGCTGCCGTGAATAGCATCGTTGTGCCAAGGTGGACCAGCCCGCCATTTGCCGCGATCGGCAAGCGGATATTGAGCAGCATCGTCGCGACAAAAACAAGTGCGATGAGCATCGAAGTGATGATCAAATCATAAGTTTTGGAACTGGAATAAGTCGTAGTTTTTTGCATGAAACGATTCCTTCTTTCTTGGACATCCACCAGGCGCAAGGCCCATCAGCGATACCATGTAGTTTTGAACTACTGTAGCAAGGAATTGACCTAGTTGAAAGTATCAATTCCGAATAATTTTTAGGGGTCAGTTTTGAAAGAAGAGTGAGAGGCTTCGGATTTTTCGAGTTGACAGGGATCGGCACATAGGCTATTGTTAACTACGCGATGAGCTAAGCTGCATAAGACGGACAGGCATTCCTTTACGGAACACGTTGTGGAGCGTGGCCTGATACGCCGCAGCTATCGATACATCCCGCATTTATGCGGGGTGTTTTTTAATGCCAAAAAAACCCGTATGCCAGAATTCGGCATACGGGTTTTCTATTAGTTCAATAAGCAGTCCACCCGGAATCCGCAGTGATGACAGTCCCATTGACGAAGCTCGATTCATCAGACGCAAGAAACAGAGCGACATAAGCAATTTCTTCGGGCTTGCCGATACGCGGATTGACCGCCATTCCGGGCTGTGTGCGGCCCATGCCGAATTCGCTGATATGGGTCATTGTCGAACCAATATTCGTCTCTACGCCACCGGGTGCGATTGCGTTGCAGCGGATGCCACTATTGGCATACATAAAGCCGGTGTTTTTCGTGAAGCCGATAACGGCATGCTTCGAGGCGGTATAGGTGGCGCCGGCTCGCGCTCCTTGCAACCCTCCAACAGATGCAATATTAATGATATTGCCGGAGTTTTTTTCAAGAAAGACTTTCAGCGCTTTTCGCGTGGCACGCATGACCCCTGTCGTATTGATGGAAAAAATACGCTCCCAGCTATCGTCTTCGATATCCGCGGCAGCTTCGAAATTATCCATGATGCCGGCATTGTTGACGAGAATGTCGAGGGTGCCGTATTCGGCGACAGCGCTGTCGATCAGCGTTTGGATGTCTTGTTCTTTCGCTACATTGCATGCGATAGCAATCGCTTTACCGCCAGTTGATTTAATCTCTTCTGCGACTGCATCGGCCCCTTCCTGGTTGATGTCGGAAATGACGACTTTTGCCCCTTCTTTCGCATATAAGGAGGCAATCGATTTTCCTATGCCAGATGCTGCGCCGGTAACAATCGCGACCTTTCCTTCTAGTCTCATTTGATTCATCCTCTCAGAAAGTAGGTTTTAACGCTCCAGTTCACAAGCCGCTTTGAGATTTTCCAGGGTATGGCGGAGAGTATTCCGCTCCAGCCGGTCGTAGACTAGACGTTCGGTGAATCGGTCGAAAGCACTGTCGGGCAAATCGATCTCCAGTTCGAAAACAGCTTCCGTTCCGCCGTCCATCGAGCGATAATAGCTCTTTTGATGGGCGATAAAGCTGCCGGTGATGATGCCTTCCCAAAATCCTTCATCGCCGCTGCGTTCACAGCGAACCACATTGATCGTCACTGGAAAGCGTAAGCCGACAATGGAAAACACCGTCTCAACATCAGTGCCCGCTTCGCCGGAGCCTTCGATTTTTTCCGGTTTAGATAAATGATTGTAGAAACTCGTCCAGTTTTCGGGCTTCTTGGCGAACTGAAACACTTCATCGATCGGTGCTTGAATGAATATGCTTTGATGGGCAGTGGCCATTGCGATCTCCCCCTTAGAATCGAGCTATCAATTAATATCTGAAAATTAAGTCTATTATAAGTCTAAAGCACTGCCTGTGTAAAGCGCCTCCGCTTGAAGACGAACGCAGCATGCCGGATAATGAAAGTAAGACAATATCACGCAGAAGAAAGGGGCCGCTATGGAATTTTGGATCAGCGATAAACACATCCGCAAATTATGCGGCCAGGCTGCCTATAAAAAAGGCCAGGCGTTTCAAATGGCCGGAAAAGTCAACATTACAGAAGCCAATGCCCAGTCCATTACAGCTGTCGTCGAAGGGCGCAGTTCATTCCACGTCAAGCTGACCCGCTCACAAGCTGGGACCATCCAGGCGGAATGCAGCTGCCCGCCTGTCGGGTTTATCCATACATATTGCCATCACATTGCAGCGGTGATGATCGCCGCGGAAGAGCTTGGCCGGCGGGAGCGCCCGCTAGCTGAGCAGATGTTCGGCTTGTTTGAAGAAGACGACAAGCCTTCTGCCCGGTTGCATCGCTTCGACCGGCGCGTGCCGTATCACGTCGAAGCAGCCATCCGCAGCGGCGGCAAAGGACAATTGGCACTGACGTTCAGGAGCGGCACGGCAATCTTGAAAAATATCTGGGATCCCTTGCGTTTCATCTCGGCCCTGTCGAATGGCGAATACGAGGAGACTGCAGCGATTCCATACGACCCAAGCCGCCATGCACTCGAACAACCGGTCCTGGAGCTGCTTCAAGTGCTCGATAAAAGCAATCCCCGGCCGGATGAAAACGGAAAATTGCTCGTGTCCGCAAGCGATTGGGAGCGCTTATTGCCTCTGCTTCGCGAAATAACGCACGCTAAATTCGAAAATCCGCTCGGCGAAGTGCTGCCGTTTCACGTAACGGATACACTGCCGGTGTCATTTCGGCTGGACCACGGCACTAGCGGATACCGCTTGATCGTCCGCGGGTTGGAGCGACTGCAAATCTTTCCGAAATACGGCGTCGCCTTGACGGAAGAATCAATCGTCCAGCCGGCCGCAGCCGATATGAAGCGTCTGTCAGGCTTGCAGGAATTGATGCAAGGGGCAGGCGAGGAGCTGGCGGTCGAGGAAAGCCAAGTCGCCCATATGATGAAAGCCGTCTTGCCGGGGTTGGAAAAGCTCGGTCCGGTCATCGTGACTGAAAACGCGATTGAGAAAATCGGGGAAACGCCGCTGCGCGCGAAACTGTATCTCGATCGCGTGCGCAGCCGACTGCTTGCAGGACTTGAATTTCATTACGGACAGCTCATCATCAATCCGTGCGAAGAGCCCGACGGAACCTATCGGCAGTATCCTGGCGTGTTCCGCCAGCTCGAAAAAGAACGGGCCATCATGGACTTGATGGCGTCGGGGCGGCTGACGAAAACGGATGGCGGTTTTTATCTCCAGGACGAAGAAGCGGAATATGATTTCCTTTACGATACAGTGCCGCTGCTCGAAGAATGGCTCGAGGTCTATGCCACGACTTCGGTGAAAATGCGCATCCAAAAAACCTTGCCGGGGCCGAAAATCCGTGTCAATCTCCCGAAAGACCGGACCGATTGGCTGGAGTTCCGCTTTGATCTCGGGGGCATACCGGAAGAAGAATTGCGGGGCATTATTCGCGCCATTCGGGAGAAAAAGCGCTATTTCCGCATCCCTAACGGTACGTTAATGTCGCTTGAAACGCCGGGTATGGCGGCGTTTGAGGAATATCTGGCGGTCATGAACATCGATGAAGATAATTTTGAACGCGTCCAGCGCATCCCGCTGCTGGAAGGCATGCGGCTTGCCGGGAGCCTCGAACAGCATGAATTATCGGAGACCGGAACGGAATTTGCGCGCTTGTTGAAAGAGCTGCACCATCCGTGGATACAAGCACAACAATTGCCGGAACGTTTTGAAGGCATTTTGCGGGATTACCAAAAGCGCGGATTCAGTTGGTTCCGCCTGCTTGCGAAATATGGGTTCGGCGGCATATTGGCAGATGAGATGGGACTCGGAAAAACCGTCCAAAGCATTGCTTTCGTGCAATCGGTGCTAGAAGACATCCGCAAGAGTGATGAGCCGGCGCTGATCGTTGCGCCTTCTTCGCTCATGTACAATTGGCAAGCCGAGTTCGAGCGTTTTGCACCGGACATCCAGACGGTCATCGTCGATGGTCCGAAAGCGAAGCGCACGCAAGCCTTGAACAAGCCCGGTGATGTGTACATCACTTCTTATCCGGCGCTGCGGATGGACCGGGGCGCCTATAAAGACTGGGCCTTCCATACGATTTTCTTCGATGAAGCGCAAGCTTTTAAAAATCCGGCGACCCAAACCGCCAAAGCTGTCAAAGAATTGAATGCGCGCCACCGTTTTGCCTTGACCGGAACACCGATCGAAAACTCGCTTGATGAATTGTGGTCAATTTTCAACGTAGTCTTTCCGGCGCTGCTTCCGGACCGCAGCCAGTTTGCTGAACTGCGCAACGCCGATATCGCCAAGCGTGTGCGGCCATTCCTATTGCGCCGGACGAAAGCGGAAGTGCTCGGCGAAGTGCCGCAAAAAATCGAGCGCATCGAACATTCGGAACTCCACGAAGAGCAGAAGAAACTGTACACGGCGTATCTTGCGGAACTGCGCCACGAAGCTCTGAAGCATTTGCGCGACAATAGCATGCGCAAAAACCGCATACGCATTCTTGCGGGATTGACGCGCCTGCGGCAATTATGCTGTCACCCGTCGTTGTTTGTGGAAGATTACAAAGGGGGCTCGGCAAAGTTCGAGCAATTGCTGGAGATTTTGGAAGAGGCTCGCTTGACGGGCCGCCGCGTGCTGGTATTTTCGCAGTTCACGGGCATGCTCAATCTCATCGGGCAATCGCTGTTGCGCTCAGGAAGGTCGTATTTCTATTTGGACGGTTCGACGCCGCCGAAAGAACGCGTGGAATTATGCGACCGCTTTAACGAAGGCGAAGAGGATTTGTTTTTGATTTCCTTGAAAGCGGGCGGGACCGGGCTCAATTTGACGGGGGCCGATACGGTCATCTTGTATGATTTGTGGTGGAACCCGGCCGTCGAACAGCAGGCTGCGGACCGTGCGCACCGGATGGGGCAGAAGCGGGAAGTGCAGGTGCTGCGCTTAGTGGCGAAGGGGACGATTGAAGAGAAGATGTACGACCTGCAACTGCGCAAACAGGACTTGGTGGATGAGATGATTCAATCCGGTTCAGAAGCCGTACAGTCGATGAGTGAAGAGGATATTCGGGAGATTTTGATGATTTGAATGAACTGTAGATCTTCATATAGGGAGTGGATTGTGCTTCGGGCGGAAATCGAACTTCCTTGTCGCATAAATGCCGTTTTCTCAATCTTTTCTTTTACAGGTAATGAAAAAGTGTCTAGCCTTCAGGAGTTTTATAGAAGATCCAACAACCGCTTTTACAGTAGTAAAGAGATAAATACCTCTTATAAGCTTAGTTCCAGCATGTGAACAGCAAAGCAGCAGCTACTCTTGCACATATTTAATTCAATGAAATCGAAAAGCAGCCTCGCGCATACGGGTGAAGCGAAGTAATGAGACAGCGGGTTTCTGGCTCATTGCGAAAGCTCAACCCCAAGCGAGGCTGCGATTATTTATGTGATGAATGAACAGTGATTGCTCACAAAAACAAAGAAGTTTAGCTATCGCATATACTCTCAAAACACAAAAAGCTCTCCCTACGCGGAAGAGCTTTTTGCTATTTCTTGACGATATAAGCCATATGGCGGCCGCATTGTCTGTCTTCGCGGTAGGAGAAGCCGTCTGGACTTTTGAAGGTGCAACTCCGGTCGGTGTCGATATATTCGGCTGGAATGCCTGCGCGTTCCAGCTGGGTTTTGACCGTGAGCTGGTTGTCGATATGGTATTTCCCGGTTTCTTCATTGAATTCGATGAACGGATCTGCGTAGCCGAGTGCTTTGAATTTCACGTAGACGTCTTCATCCACTTCAAACTTCTCCTGGCTGAGTGCCATGCCGATCTGGACGCGGAATGCTTCCGGCGCGCAGTTTTCATTGGCGATTAAATGGGCAAACAAGCGCGGCACAAGTTCTTTTACGGTGCCTTGCCATCCAGAATGCACGGCGCCGACTAACTCTTCTGTTACGTGATAGAAAGTTACCAGCACACAATCGGCGGCAAAACTCGAGAGAACAAGGTCTGTGTCGCGCGTATAGAGCGCATCGGTATCCGCAATTGCATCGTCCAAAATGCGGGCGCCTTTGCCTGCATCCGCATGGGTCACTTTTCGGAAACGATTGCTGTGGGTTTGATTGGCGCATACGAGTTCATCGATGCTGTAGCCAAGTGTAGCAAGCAAGGCTTCCCGGTTTTCGAGAGAATGCTCGCGATGGGTTCCGGCGTGCAGCGCCAAATTATTGCCACCCTTTGCCTGCGGGTCTTTTACGGTCATGCCCGCAGTATAGGAATCGTTGTCGATATATGTTTTTCGGTTCACGTCTATCCCCTCCGCTCCCATTGTAGCGAAGGCGCCCCGCGTTCGCCAATAGATGGCAAGAGAATTCGGATTTTTCATCTTTCCGGAGCGATTGAAAGGCCGGTCCCATCGATTATTTGGTAAGATAGGAAAAAGAAAGTCGAGGTGATGGCATGGAACCGGAAAAGATTTTGGAAAAAGTCAAAGGGCGGGTGCCGGAAGTACTCGGCAACCGGGATTTCTCGAAATATGCGATTCTTCTCCCATTGATTGAAAAAGAAGACGGCGTCCATATCCTATTTGAAGTACGTTCGTTTGAAATGAGGCGTCAGCCGGGGGAAATTTGTTTTCCAGGCGGGCGCATTGACCGCGGAGATGAAGATGAAGAAGAAACAGCTTTGCGTGAGACGATGGAAGAGCTCGGCATCCGTAAAGAGGCGATCAGCAATGTGTTTCCACTCGATTACATCGTCTCGCCGTTCGGCATGATTGTTTATTCATTTGCGGGCTTTATCGACCCTGAAACGGATTTTGTGCCGAATGAAGCAGAAGTCGATACGGTCTTCACAGTACCGCTTCAATTCTTCCTGGATAATGAGCCGCGCGTGTACCGCATCGATTTCGATATCCAGCCGGAGGAAAGTTTTCCGTATGACTTGATTGCCGGCGGCGAAAACTACAGCTGGCGTGCGCGGCAAGTGGATGAATTCTTCTATTTATACGAAGACCGCGTCATTTGGGGATTAACGGCGAAGATTCTCATGCATTTCATGGAATTGATCCGCTGAGCCGATTGGCCGATATTTGGTGAATTTGATGAACAGCCTTTTCAGTACGTGGAAATGTGTGTATAATTATTCGAAATTGTGAAAATAAAAAAGCTGCAAAGAAGGGGACATGACCATGACGACTTATCAATTGGAAGTAATCGAGAACACTGCGAAGAAAGACAAGCCGGCGCAAGACCAGATTCCATTCGGCCAAACTTTCACTGACCATATGTACATCATGGAATACCAAACGGAGAAAGGCTGGCATGAACCGAAAATCGTGCCTTATGGTCCGATTTCCTTGGATCCGGCAGCGATGATTTTCCATTACGGGCAGACGGTTTTTGAAGGCATGAAAGCATACCGCACAGAAGACGGGCGCGTATTGCTGTTCCGTCCTGAGAAGAACTTTGAGCGCCTCAACTTGTCGAGTGAGCGCCTCAGTATCCCGCCGATCGACGAAGACTTGGCGCTTGAGCACCTGAAGCAATTGATCAAGCTCGAAAAAGATTGGGTGCCGAAAACACCGGGCACGTCGCTTTATATCCGCCCGTACATCATCTCGACGGATGCCAATTTGGCAGTAGGGCCATCGTCTACATATAAATACATGGTCATCCTGTCTCCTGTCGGCTCCTATTTCCCAGGCGGCTTGCAGCCAGTTGTCATCCATGTCGAAGACAAGTTCACGCGCGCAGTCAAAGGCGGCACGGGAATGGCAAAAACGGCCGGGAACTATTCTTCCGGCTACCAGGCGCAAGCGAATGCCAAGAAAGAAGGAAATGCGGACGTGTTGTGGCTCGATGGCGTCGAGAAGCGCTATATTGAAGAAGTGGGCAGCATGAACATTTTCTTTAAAATTGATGGGGAAGTGTTTACCCCTGAGCTTAACGGCAGCATCTTGAAAGGCATCACGCGCATGTCGATCATTGAGCTGTTGAATTCGTGGGGCGTTCCGGTAACGGAAAAACGCATGGCCATCGATGAACTTTACGAAGCGTACCAAGCTGGAAAAGTCGAAGAAGTCTTCGGGACGGGAACGGCTGCGGTCATTTCCCCAGTTGGCGAACTCAATTGGCAAGGCCAGAAAATGATCATCAACAACCACGAGATCGGTGAATTGTCACAAAAGCTGTACGACACAATCACTGGCATCCAGACGGGCAAAGTCGAAGACACACTCGACTGGACCGTGGAAATCAACTAAATCAGCGTAAGTAAAAAGCCCAGACATCAATTGTCCGGGCTTTTTTTCTGTTCGTATTTCTTTAATAGATATGATAGCCATTTGGCAGGAGCGTAATCGTAGATATTGGCCTGCAAGCCGTGGAGGATCGCGCGTCTTGGCGTTTCCAACTGGAGCTCTTCGGCAAGCAGCGAGAACGATTCGGCCATGAGCGGCGGGTGCTGTCCGTCTTCCAGTAACTCGGCGATTACCGACAGCAATTTTTCTTCGGTGGTCACTTCCTCGGGGCCAGGCATCGGCAATTCGACCATCTCTTCTGTCAGGTAAGCCGTAGTGGAGTAGGTGGCCAGCACATTGGTCTTTTCGACGAGGAGCTCTGCAATTTTTTCGATATCGTGCGGATATGGATGGAACAACACCAGTTGCGAATAAATCCGCACGAAGCCTTTGATGGAAATGAGCAAGTCATAGCGGCGGCCTTGAAGCTGTTCGCCATACAACTCGTCCAATAACGACAGCAGCGAACGGTCGATCCACGTATCGTAATGGATAAGTTTCTCCAAAATTTCCTCGTTTAGGGCATGCATCGGCTCCTGTGCGTAGATTTTGGCAAAATCCGCATGCTTTTCGAGCAATGCCAGATGGGCGAGAAAATAGAGGCGCAGTTTTTCGTCAGGTTTTTTCGAGCTATTGACTACTCGGTCAATATCAGCGACAAAGCCTTTCATGAATGAATCGATGATTTCTTTGATCAATGACTCTTTTGAAGGGAAAGACAAGTAGAACGCGCCTTTAGAGATGCCTGCTTCTTGAGTGATGTGCTGGACAGACGTAGCTTCGATGCCGTTTTCAGCAAAGAGTTGAAGCGCTGATTCCAGGATCTGTTGCTTTTTTGACATATTTGATTCCTCTTTTCCCCTTACTTATTTGACGCTTGACCAATCGGTCATTAATATAGAGTAATAACCGGATTTCGTCAAAGAAAGGAAGAATTTGTGTGCAAGGATTCGTGCGTTTTGTTCTGAAAAACAAATTTGCCGTGTGGCTGTTGACTTTAATTGTAACCTTTGCCGGCATTTATTCAACAACCCAAATGAAGATGGAGTCGATTCCCGATATTTCGATTCCTTATTTAATCGTCTCGGGGGTTTACCCAGGTGCTGCACCTGAACAGGTGATGGAAGAGGTATCGATACCTGTCGAACAGGCAGTCGAAAGCCTGGAAGATGTCAAAGCAGTTTATTCGAATTCCTCTTCAAACGTTTCCCAAATCCAGATCGAATACGATTACGGTGTCGATATGGATGAGAAAAAGCGGGAACTCGAATCCGCAGTCGACGGCGTAAACTTGCCTGAGGAAGTGGAGACTCCGTCGATCATGTCGATCGGCCTCAATATGTTCCCGGTGGTTGCACTATCTGTCAGCAGTGAGACGGAATCGATTGTCGAATTGACGGACCGTGTCCAAACGGCCATTTTGCCGGAGATCGAAAAAATTGATGGCGTCGCGTCTGCGACTGTCACCGGACAGCATGTCGAAGAAATTCATCTGACATACGATGAAGCGGCAATGGCTGCCCGTGAAGTGACGGAAGAGGACATCCAGCAGATGATCGAAGCGAGCAATATTGCCTTGTCGCTCGGCCTTCGTGAATTTGAAGAAGGCAAAGAAGCGGTCTATATCGACGGTTCGGTTGCTTCTATTGAAGAGTTTGAGGACTTATTGATTCCCGTGACGCCTTCAGAAGACAACCCAGAACCATTTGTCGCCTTGTCTGAACTTGCCGATGTGGAACTGGTTGGGAAAGTGCAGTCGATTTCCCGGACCAATGGTGAAGATGCCATTGCGATTCAAATCGTCAAAGGCCAGGAAGCCAATACGGTCACTGTGGTCAATGAAGTAAAAGACTTGATGGCGGATTTGGAAAGCGAAGTGGACGGCTTGATCGTCGATATTACGCTTGATCAAGGCGAACCGATCGAGGAATCGGTCTTCGCGATGGTGGAAAAAGCCTTGTTTGGCGGCTTGATCGCCGTGCTGATCATTTTGGTGTTCTTGCGTGATTTCCGTTCGACGCTCATTGCCATCGTCTCAATCCCCGTATCCATTTTCGTGGCATTGCTCCTGTTGAACTGGCTCGATATCACCTTGAACATCATGACGCTAGGTGCCATTACCGTGTCGATCGGCCGGGTTATCGATGACTCGATTGTCGTCGTCGAGAATATTTACCGGCGCATGCATTTGAAAGAAGAGAAATTATCCGGCCGCAAATTGATCCAATCGGCGACGATCGAAATGTTCAAGCCGATCTTGTCGTCGACGCTTGTGACGATTGCAGTCTTTGCGCCGCTGGTCTTTGTCGGCGGAATGGTCGGCGAGTTGTTCTTGCCGTTCGCACTCACGATGTCGTTTGCATTGCTCGCATCGCTTGCAGTGGCGGTCAGCATCGTGCCGGCGATGTCGCATAGTTTCTTCAAGAAGAAGCTATACGGTGAGAAAACGGCTTCCAAGCATCAAGAAGTCGGAAAGCTGGCGCTTTGGTTCCGTTCATTCCTTGAGAAGTCCTTGAACCATAAGTGGATCACATCGATCATTGCAGTCGTGTTGCTCGCGGGGTCTTTGGCGCTGACACCGTTGATCGGCTTCTCGTTCCTCGGCTCGCAAACCGAGAAAATGATGTACATCACGTATTCCCCTTCCGCAGGGGAGTTGCAGGAAGAGACTGTCGAGAACATCGAAGCGGTCGAGCAAGACTTGCTTGAACGCGAAGATATCGACGTTCTCCAATTATCGATCAACGATTCAGCCAATGCCGATATGGCCCAGATGATGATGGGCGGCGGAGACGGTGCATTATTGTATTTGATCTTTGATGATTCGATTTCAGTCGATGAATTCGAAGAAGCCCGCAGCGAAGTTACTGACTATCTTGCAGGACTCGACCAGTCAGGCGAGTGGGGCGAGCAGGATATGATGGGCGGCGGCATGGCGGCATCGAGTGAAGTCGCGTACACCTTGTACAGCGAAGACCTCGATGACTTGTTGGATACCGTCGAACAAGTCGAAGGCGCGATGAGCGATGTCGACGGCTTGGAAGAAGTGACCTCCGACGCGGAAGATCCTTATGTCGAGCATACTTTGCGCATCGAACAGCAGGAAATTCTCCAATATGGCCTGACGGCGGGACAAGTCGCGATGGCTTTGTCCGGCGGGGGCCAAAACGAAGTACTGACGACCGTCAATACAGACGGCGGCGAACTTGAAGTCATTGTCCAGCGTGATGCCCAGCAAGACGCAGCGACTTTTGAAGAGCTTCTGGAGACGTCTGTGCCAACAGCTGCAGGTACCATGATGACTGTCGGCGAATTGGTCGAAGTCGAAGAAGGCACCACCTTGAATACCTTGAGCCGTTCGGAAGGCGCTTATTATGCGACTGTTTCCGGCACGGTAACGGGCAATGACGTGTCTGCGCCAAGTGCGGCCGTCCAGGAAAAAGTGGATCAACTCGATCTTCCGACAGGCGTGACGGTAGAAACCGGCGGCGTGACAGCGGATATCAATGAAACCTTCACCCAGCTTGGCCTGGCGATGGCAGCGGCAATCGCGATTGTGTACTTCATCTTGGTTGTGACGTTCGGCGGCGGGCTTGCGCCATTCGCCATCCTGTTCTCGCTGCCGTTTGCGGTCATCGGTGCATTTGTCGGCCTATATGTAACCGGCCAAACGATTTCCGTATCGGTCATGATGGGGCTGCTCATGCTCATCGGGATCGTCGTAACGAACGCCATCGTCCTTGTCGACCGCGTCATCCATATGGAACGCGAAGGCATGACGGTGCGCAACGCTTTGCTTGAAGCAGGAACGACGCGTCTGCGGCCGATCCTCATGACGGCCATTGCCACAATCGGCGCCATGATTCCAATGGCTCTCTCAAGCGGTGGCGGTGGCCTCGTCTCACAAGACTTGGCGATCACCGTTATTGGCGGCTTATTGTCCTCGACCTTGCTGACACTTATTGTTGTGCCGGTCGTCTATGAAGTATTGCGCAAATTCCAGAAAAACAAATCACTCGTCGATCACGAAGATTGATCGGCACACAACCGGCTTCCTTAATGGGGGCCGGTTTTTAATTTAAAAATATCCCCGAAATTATTTCCCGGGAAATAGAATCCCTTTAACAAATTCCATACACGCCCTCAACAATTCCTTAATATTCCTCCGCTACACTGGCGATGGTCAACAAACACGAGGAGGAATGCCAGATGATCCGAAAATCAATGAAGAAACTTGTTCCAGTTGCCGTGGTGGCAGCGGTTGCCGTGACGAGCTTTACCGCGTCTACACCAGCTGAAGCGCACGGGAATGGCAAAGCCGAAGTACATAAAGAACACAAAAATCCTGGAAAAGGGAAAGGCAAAGATAAAGATAAAGATGCACCGAAAAACGTCATTTTCCTGATCGGCGATGGCGTCGGCACGTCCTATACATCCGCTTATCGTTATTTGCAGGATGATCCATCTGCGCGCTTCGCGGATGAAATGTCGTTCGATTCCTATTTGGTCGGACAGCAAATGACCTATCCGGAAGATGCACATCAAAACGTCACCGATTCGGCTGCCGCCGCGACAGCCATGGCGGCGGGCATCAAAACCTATAACAATGCAATTTCCGTGGATAACGATGAATCGGAAGTGAAAACCGTTCTGGAAGCGGCGAAAGAACAAGGCAAAGCGACCGGGCTTGTCGCGAGTTCTGAAATTACCCACGCGACACCGGCGTCATTCGGCGCGCACGACATCAGCCGCCGCAACATGAACGCCATCGCTGATGATTATTTCGATGAGCGCATCGACGGTGAACATAAAATCGACGTCTTGCTCGGCGGGGGCACTAAACTGTTCGACCGCACGGACCGCGATTTGACGGAAGAATTCCAGGAATCCGGCTATGGCTATGTGACATCGAAAGAAGAACTGCTCGCAAATGACGACGGGCAAGTGCTCGGGCTGTTTGCAGAAGGCGGGTTGCCGAAAATGATCGACCGGGAAGACAGCGTGCCGTCTCTTGAAGACATGACGCGTTCAGCGATCGACCGCTTGGAACAGGACGAGGACGGGTTCTTCTTGATGGTGGAAGGCAGCCAAGTCGACTGGGCAGGCCATGACAACGATATCGTCGCGGCGATGAGCGAGATGGAGGATTACGACCGTGCATTCCAGGCAGCGATCGAATTCGCCAAGCAAGATGAAAATACATTGGTTGTGGCGACGGCTGACCACTCGACAGGCGGTTCTATAATTGGTTCGCGGAGCCAATTCTCGCTGCACAGCGGACACCGGATTTCATGGCTTCTGAGATTGCAGAAGGGGCTGGCGTAGAGGAAACCTTGGAATGCTATATTGACTTGGACTTGACTGAAGAAGAAATCGCTTCTGTCAAAAAAGCAGCCGACGAAGGCGAATACTTGGACATCGATAACGCCATCGAGCGCATTTTCGATAAGCGTTCGCACACGGGCTGGACAACTGGCGGCCATACCGGAGAAGATGTGCCGGTTTATGCTTACGGGCCTGCGAGCCAGAAATTTGCAGGGCAACTGGACAATACCGATCACGCCGGCATCATCTTCGACTTGATGGGCGCGGACGTAACGATCGACGACAAACAATAAACGATAGCAGGGAGCGGATTGGATGAAAGCGAGATTAGCATGGCTGCTCGTCCCATTGGCAATGTTATGGGGCTGCCAGGATGAGACAGCACACGGGACGGCGAACGCAGCGTCTTTGTCGGAAGCGCCCGAGTACACGGATCAATATGTCCTCAGCCCGCAAGTGAGCGACGACCGACGTTTACAGGAGCCTGGCCAGAAGGCGCGTGATGCGAAAGGCGGCTTGGAGCTATTGGCGGCTGATATGGAAGCTCGCACGGTGCAGATCGGCGATATTGAGCTGACCATCCATGAAGCGAAGCTGCTGCAGTACACCCCGGATTATAGCCTGATCGATTTCTATCATTCCTACACGCATGACCAGGAATTCGAGCTGGCAAAGTTCTTTGTTGAGATCAATAATACTTCTAGCGAAGAAGTGAATTTTGCGCCAGCCGCATTGATCGAGACAGAAAGCGGCGAAGTGAAGACTTGGGAAGACGATGTGTACTTAGAGTCGTTGAATGAAGGGCTGAAACCTGGAGAAGTAAAATCAGGGAATGTCGGCTTCATTGTGGAAGATGGGACACAAGAAATTAAATTGACCACCAGTAAGCTATTCGCTACGGATGGAGAGTTGCTAGCACCTGCGCAAACCGTCACGATCAAGCTCGATTGATGGAACATGTTTTTCAATAGAAGAAACAAAACCCGGCTATTGACCAGACAGCCGGGTTTTGTCGTAGAAAGAGGAAACCAAAGTGAATTTAAATATCGGAATAATCTGATTGTTATATTGAATTTTCCAGAAAAATCCTTCATGATAGAGTTAATAATAGGCTGCCTCAAAAGGAGATGGGGTTATGAAACTGAGTGAACGGTATATTCGCGCAGTGCTCGAACGGCTGCCGCAAGACAAACGCCAGGAAGCGGAAAAAGACTTGAGAAGAAAATTATCGGAACGGCTCACAGCAGAAAGTACCGAAAGCGAAGAGCGAGCTGTGCTCCAGGAATTCGGCCATCCGGCACTCATGGCGGAGCATTACGGAAAAGTGAGACGCTATTTGATCGGCCCGCGCTATTTCGACTTGTACGTCCGTTTACTAAGGCTGGTCATTCCGTTGGCAGTTCTTATCACGCTCATTGTCGTGACGATCGTCGGCATCGTTTCTGGAATCGGCCAGGACGAGACGCTGATAACAGTGCTCGGTTCATTGATCGGCAACATCATCAGCGCGATTTTCAATACCATTATGCAAACCTTGTTTTGGATCACACTCGTCGTTGCCGTCATGGACTGGTCGGATAAATCAGGCGTGGAGACGCCGCTCGGGCTGACGATGGATGAATGGACGCCTGATGACTTGAAAGAATGGGGCGGGCAGGAGTCGCTGATCGAGCCGGTTGAGGCGAAAGTGGCGAAAAGCCAGATCTTCGGCAGTTTAATTTGGATGGTCATCTGGACGACGGTTTATTTCAATGCCGATAAAGTACTCGGGATCTACACTGACGATGGGGAAGGCTTGCGCTTCCAAATGGCAATATTCAACCAGGACGTACTGTTGTCGTATTGGCCATTCATTGCACTCGTCATCGTTTTGGAGTTGTCGCTCGCTATCTGGCAATGGCGCGTAGGCTACTGGAATTACCGGTTGGCCACATTCAATGCCGCAGTGCAAACAGTTTCGGTACTTGTGTTCATCTTGATCTTCGTCAATTCCGAATTGCTCAACCCGGAGTTCCGCCAGTTCCTCACGGATACATTTGGCGGATCCAGTGCACTCACATGGATTTTCGGGGGCATCTTGGTCATCATGATCGTTGGGGCGTTGAGCGATATTATACAAGGATACCGGCGAGCCGCCAAGCGCGGGAAAAGTGACGCGCCGCTTAATTGAAAAAGGAATTTCATATAGTGGTACTTTAGAATGAAATAGCAACACTTGTACGTGTTTTGCCCGTATCCCTTGTGGTGCGGGCTTTTGTGAATTCTCAAATATGTCTTTATGCCTATTTTATATATGAAATGAAAGCCCTTTCATGAGGCGAAATCCCCTCTCGGAACTTGATATACCCTCTGGTTATGTTACACTTGCTACTTGTGATTGGCGTGTTGCAGGCGATCAGTTGCCGACTGGAATTTAGCCGGCGAAGAAAGCGCAGCCGCCATCTCCGGAACTGAAAATGGTTTATGAGGAAACATGCCTTTTTGTATAAATATTCATATTTATGCAAGGGATGAAGTTCCGGTAACCGTTTTATAAGTATCTTTGAAATTAATAGTTGACTTAAAATGCATTTGATTGCATAATAATTCTTATTATCAGACAACGAAAGTCAGCCATTGTAAAGCGTTTTACGGAGACCGGGTTCTTCCGCTTTTGATCGTAATGGGAGAGCTCATTAAATAATCAAAATCGGGTGGTGACTGCAACAATGGAAAAGAAAAGAATAGTAGTGAAAATAGGAAGCAGCTCATTGACGGACAGCCACGGTAAATTGTCCATCACGAAGTTGCGTGAACACGTCGGGGCGTTGGCCCGCTTGAAAGAAGAAGGCCATGACGTCATCTTGATCTCATCTGGCGCGGTTGCAGCTGGATGCACAAGCATGGGGTATTTATCCCGTCCGGATACGGTCGTCGACAAACAATCAGCGGCAGCCGTCGGGCAAAGCTTGCTTGCACAAGCGTATGCGACGGAATTCAAGAACTTCGATATCGTCTCTGCACAGTTGCTGTTGACGAAAGACTTGTACCAAAAAGCGGACGATACCATTTCAAAATTATTGGAGCGCGGCATGATGCCGGTCATCAACGAAAACGATTCGGTAGCGGTCGAGGAATTGACCTTCGGCGATAACGATATGCTGTCGGCTCTTGTCAGCGGGCTTGTGCGCGCTGATCAATTGATCATTCTGACAGACATCAATGGTATTTACGCCGATAATCCGAAGACCAACCCATCCGCTGAAAGATATACCCATTTGAAGGATATTCCGGATGAATTGATGGAAGCTGCATCCGGTGCTGGGTCCGATGTCGGAACTGGCGGCATGAAAACGAAAGTGGAAGCTGCGAAAACAGCCCATAACTTCGGCGTCGATGTATTCATCGGCACAGGAGAAGGCAATGAAAAATTGGTCGGCATCATGAATGGAAACGGCGACGGAACGTATATTGCAAAACCCGTCAAAGAATTGGCATAAGGCACGGAAATTCGAAAGGAGAAGATTGGATGACAGAAGTTCTTCAAAAGGAAGCAGCTTTGGAGACAGAACTGGTACAGAAAGCGAAAAAAGCGAAAGCGGCAGCGGGGGAACTCGCAAAAGCCGACACCACCCTGAAAAATAAAGCGTTAGAACTCATCTCTAAACAATTGATGGCTGAAAAAGCTTTCATTTTAAAGGAAAACTTAAAGGACATTGAAGCTGGGCGTGCAAACGGCATGAGTGAATCGCTCGTCGACCGCCTCAAGCTCGATGAAGGGCGTCTGGCAGATATGGCGGATGCGCTGATCCAATTGATCAAACTGACAGACCCGGTCGGTGAAGTGCTCGAGCATTGGCAGCAGCCGAATGGCCTCGACATGAGCAAAGTGCGCGTACCGCTTGGCGTGGTGGGCATGATTTACGAAGCCCGCCCGAACGTCACGGTGGATGCGTCGAGCCTTTGCCTGAAAACCGGCAATGCGGTCGTCCTGCGCGGCAGTTCGACAGCGATCCACTCGAACACAGCGATTGTTTCGGTCATCCACCGCGCGCTCGAACAAAGCGAATTGCCGGTCGATGCCGTACAGTTGTTGGAAGATACGAGCCGGGAAGCGGCCTCTGCTATGTTCAAGCTGAACGACTATTTGGACGTGTTAATACCGCGCGGCGGCGCCAATTTGATCAAGACGGTCGTCGCGAACTCGACCGTACCGGTACTTGAGACAGGCGCAGGCAATTGCCACGTCTATATCGACGAGACGGCGGACAAGGACATGGCGATTGATATCGCGTTAAACGCGAAAACCCAGCGTCCATCCGTCTGCAACTCCTGCGAAACCATTCTCGTGCACGAGAAATGGGCTGAGCAGCATCTGCCGGAATTGGTTGAAGCCTTGCAGGCAAAAGACGTGAAAATCCACGGCGATGAAAAGACGCAGCAATCAGGCAGCGACATCATCCCGGCCGAAGAAGCCGATTGGGGTACTGAATACTTGGCTTATGAACTCGCGCTGAAAACGGTAGGAAGCGTAGATGAAGTGGTCAAGCATATCAACCAGTACGGCACGAAGCATTCCGAAGCGATCATTTCGGAACATGCGGAAAGCGTCCAGCAGTTCTTCACGGAAGTGGATGCAGCAGCGGTCTACCATAACGCGTCGACGCGCTTTACGGACGGCTTTGAATTCGGCTTCGGCGCCGAAATCGGCATCAGCACGCAAAAGCTCCACGCACGCGGGCCGATGGGCTTGCCAGCATTGACATCAACAAAATACATCATCAAAGGCAATGGCCAAACAAAATAAAAAAAGCGGAGACTGCGGTCTCCGCTTTTTTCTGTTCATTTATAAAGAGCGATCAATAATCCGTTTTTGCCCGGCGGTGTTTCCACATCATCAGCTGATAGCGCACGGTGCAGCCGATGCAATAGCCCATAAGCGCCACGCCGGCAGCGATGATGACCATAGCTCCGAATACCATAGCGACAAGCGGAAGGCCGGCTGCTAAAAAGATGAGCGCGAACCCGAGGCAGACCGTGGCGATCCATTGGTTGAACAATTGCTGGTCACGGTCTTCTTGTGGATAGCTGCTCGGAGGATTCGGCAAAAATCGGCGGCTGAATGTGATGAGCGGATTTTTCTTTGTGACCAAAGTGACGACTCCAATGGCGAATGGCAAAAGCAAGAAAGATGTATGGACGATGAGCCCGGCTAGTACTGTGGCGACGAGAAATGCTTGATTGAGCTGGACGAGCGGTTTTGGAATGGTCATCTGGAATCCCTCCGATTTTTTTATGGACGATCGGCTCAGGAACAAGCCGATGTGGATGTAGAAGAAAAGAGTTGTATAAAGTTTAGCCTTATTATACATAGTTGATTACTCGGAATAAAGAAAAAAGCTCAAAAAAAAACGCTGTTCACATCAAACGAGAGATGAACAGCGAAGCAAGGCCAAAATAAATGAGCAACGAGAAAATATCGTTGATGGTTGTGATCAGCGGTCCTGATGCGACAGCTGGGTCTATCTTCAAGCGGTATAGAATGAGCGGGATGATGGTGCCGGCGAGCGTCCCGATGATCAATGTCAAAAGCAGCGAACTGCCAACGACCACCCCAAGCACCAGGCTTCCCTGCCAAATATAGGCGATCAGCAAAATCAAGACAGCGCACGTGACGCCGATGATGATGCCGACCCATAACTCGCGCAAGATGAGCTTGAATGTACCTTTTTTGTCGGGCTGTTGGCCGACCAATCCGCGCACGACGACTGCGAGCGACTGGGTGCCTGTATTACCGGTCATGCCGGCAATCATCGGCATGAAGAACGCTAAGGCAACCACTGTCTGCAAAGTGTCTTCAAAGCGGCTGATGATGCCGCCGGAGATCAACCCGATAAACAACAGCAAAATCAGCCAAGGCAACCGGCGATAAGCGGCGACGAAAGGCGGGGTCTGGAAATCGATCGATTTACCGGATGCGGAAAGCTTTTCAATGTCTTCATTCGCTTCCTGCAAGACAACATCGATGACATCATCGACTGTGATGATGCCGAGCAGCCGGTTTTCGGTGTCGACGACCGGCAAGGTGATGAAGTCGTAGCGCCCGATAATGGCTGCCGCTTCTTCCTGGTCCGTCAGCGCGTCGACTTTAACAACGCGTGTATACATGACATCGTCGATTTGTTCATCGAGTTCGCCGAGAATCAAATCTTTATAGGAGACGACACCGAGCAGTTTCTTGTCGTCATCGACGACGTATAAATAGTTCAAGTACTCGGCAATTTCAGCGAAATCGCGGATTTTATCGATCGCTTCACGGATCGTGTAATGGCGGGGGATCCAGACGTAGCGGTTGTTCATGATGCGGCCCGCGGTTTCCGGCGGGTAATTCATGGT
The DNA here is from genome assembly GCF_028823615.1 of Planococcus sp. A6. Classification (GTDB taxonomy): domain Bacteria; phylum Bacillota; class Bacilli; order Bacillales_A; family Planococcaceae; genus Planococcus. The sequence goes on along the minus strand of NZ_JAPEHT010000053.1, from coordinate 2,317 downwards.
CTTTTGGATGTAGGAAGATTCTTCGCGGTTCATGCGCGACAGAAGCTCTTCAATCATCGTCGGTTCTAAATCGGACAATAGGGAAACGAGATCGTCATTGTCCATCAAGTCGAGCACTTTGGTCGACTGGTCGACCGACATCCGCTCGAGCAAGCGGACTTGATCGTTCCGGTGAAGCTCCTGCATGAGCTCGGTTAATTGGCGGACCGTCAGATGAAGCAAGAAGCGCTCACGGTGCTTTTCCGGCAAATGACGGTATTGGACGGCGACATCGTAAGGCTGCAGTTCATCGAGTATGTGCTGGAAATCTTGCGCCCGGCCGTCTTTTAACGATTGGATCAATGCTAAAGTGATTTCGTTTTCTGTCATCGCAAGACGGCAGCTCCTTTCGGGGAGGCTCTGTTAAGGTAGGTCCTCTGTTCTTTATTCCCCAAAAGGGAAGCGGGCAAGCGCGGTGGCCAGTTTTAAAAACCGCTAACGTTCAGGCGCGTAATTGGCGATCAAGACGCCTTGGTCGGTCGAAAAGCTTTTCAGCAATTTGAATGCTTTTGGCGATACGCCGTCGCGGAACAGTTTTTTTCCTTCGCCCAATAGCAGCGGAAAAGTCATCAAATGCAATTCGTCGACCAAATCATGTTCGATCAAGGTATCGATGAGTTCTGCGCTGCCGTAAACGAGCAAGCGCTGCCCGGTTTTCTTCAGTCTTTTGATCTCCTCTACGAAATCGTGGTTGATCAGGCGCGCATTCCATTCGGTCCGCTTCAGCGTGTGTGAAACGACGTATTTCGGAATCTCGTTCATCCTTTTCGCGAAGCCATGTTCATCTTCAGCAGTCGGCCAAGTAGCAGCGAATCCCTCATACGTGATGCGCCCGAGCAGCAAGGCATCGTTATTGTAAAGCTGGTCCAATTGAAACTGGGCGAGTTCATCGTCCCAATAGACGGCAGTCCATGACGGCTCTTCCATGACGCCATCAAGTGTGATATACATCGAAACAGTCAATTTTCCCACGGTCATCGTCCCCTTTCCATAACTGGATGCCGGAAGCCTAGGCAATAACTTTACATTTCGGGACGGGTCTAGGAGAATCCTGCTGTGAACTATTCCGAATTCCGAAAAGTCTATGTAATCTGAAAATTTATGTGGTAATGAAATCAGTATAGTGGCAAAATAAATACAAGCATTCATTCCATTTTTACAAAGGGGTTAAAGAACATGAAAGAGGAGAAGAAACGTCCGAAACAGCAGGAGATTGAAGTACCCTTTTGGCTGGCTTTGCTGCCACTGATTTTCATGGTGGCGGCGATGGCTGTCACGATTATCATTTTTGAAGGAAGCCCGCATATTCCCTTGCTTCTTGGCACGACAATTGCGGTCATCATTGCCTGGCGGTTGGGGTACCGCTGGCATATGATCGAAGAAGGGGCCTATAAAGGCATCCGGCTCGCGCTTCCGGCTTTAGTCATCATCATCATGGTAGGCATGATCATTGCTTCATGGATCGGCGGAGGGATTGTAGCGACGATGATTTATTATGGTTTGAAAATCATTACGCCGTCATTATTCCTTGTTACGATCTGTTTGATCTGTGCACTGGTTGCTGGGGCTATCGGTAGTTCCTGGTCGACGATGGGCACCGTAGGCATCGCCGGCATGGGCATCGGCGCGAGTATGGGAATTCCGGCGGCGATGGTCGCTGGAGCGGTCATCTCGGGTTCTTATTTTGGCGATAAGATGTCACCACTATCGGACACGACCAACTTGGCGGCAGGGGTTACGAACACCAATTTATTTGTCCATATCCGCCACATGATCTACACGACTATCCCAGGCATGATCATTGCCCTCGGCGCTTACTTTTTCCTTGGCCGCCAGTTTGCCGGAAATGCGGTCGACAGCGGCAATATCAACACGATTCTGGCGTCGCTTGAAGAAAATTTCGTCATCTCGCCGTGGCTCTTGCTTGTGCCTTTGGCGGTCATCGTATTGGTGATGAAGAAAGTGCCAGCACTTCCGGCGCTCGGCATCGGCATCGTGCTCGGCTGGCTGTGCCACATCTTGGTGCAGGGCGGGTCCGTCGCAGAAGCGGTCAATGCGCTGCATGACGGCTATGTCATCACGTCCGGCAACGAAGTGGTCGATTCCTTATTCAATCGAGGCGGAATCGATTCGATGATGTTCGTTATTTCCTTAACGATTTTCGCCATGACCTTCGGCGGGGTGTTGGAACATACGGGGATGTTGAAATCGATCGTCACGAAGATCTTGATGCTGGCAAAAACAGCTGGCAGCCTGATCGCGGCGACTGTGGCGTCGG
>NZ_JAPEHT010000052.1 GCF_028823615.1 Planococcus sp. A6 | reverse complement strand
GGATATGTTGGGTTGAATAACTGAGGGAGAAACTTAAAGGAACCGCTTCAGGCGGACGCTTTCCGCGGGCATGGCTTGAGCCTCCTCGGTCGCTTCGCTTCCTGCGGGGTCTCAAGACTCATGCTATTCCCGCAGGAGTCGCCGCCTTCCGCTTTTTATAATTAGCAAAAAAGGATATGGAGCAAAACAGCGCAGACTCCTGGGGGAGCAGAAACGGAGGGGGCTTTCCAACTCCGTTTCGATGAAGTGCTGAAATCCATTCGGGCGCCTAGCCCGAATTAGTTCAGCGCGAGCCCCCCGGAAAGCCAGCTGTTTTGCGGAATATCGCAAACAGTGAACTCTCACAGGCTCACTATTCAACTCAACAAATATCCAAAGTGAAATGAGGTATGGACGTGGATAAGACATCTTGGTTAGGCATCATCTTGGGCGTACTTGTGCTCGTCGGCGGCATGGCCTTGAAAGGATCCAGCCCGGCCGCACTATATAACCCAGCCGCATTGGTCATCATTTTCATGGGCACCGCTGCCTGTATCTTGATCGCCTTTCCGATGGATGAAGTAAAGCGCATCCCGGGGCTGTTCAAAGTATTGTTCGGTGAACAGAAAACATTGTCGATCAAAGAACTGATCCCGATGTTCACCGGCTGGGCGATGGTCGCAAGAAAAGAAGGCTTGCTCGCCTTGGAAGAGCGTGCAGAAGAAGTGGAAGACCCGTTTTTGCAGCGCGGCTTGAAAATGGTCGTCGATGGCCAATCGCTCGAGCACATCCGTGACTTGATGGAAGAAGACATCGCGGCGATGGAAGACCGCCACGAACTCGGTGCGAAAATTTTCACCCAAGCCGGTACATATGCGCCGACACTCGGCGTACTTGGTGCGGTTATTGGGCTTGTCGCAGCACTTGGCCATTTGGACGATGTGGCATTGCTCGGAAAATCGATTTCAGCGGCATTTATTGCAACGCTGTTCGGGATTTTCACAGGATACGTCCTGTGGCACCCATTCGCCAATAAATTGAAGCGTAAATCCGAAAAGGAAGCGCGCGTGAAACAAATCATGCTTGAAGGCTTGCTTGCCGTACAAGAAGGCTTGCCTGCACGAACTGTAGAAGAAAAACTTTTGACGTATCTGCCGGCCAAAGACCGTGTGTTAGAAGACGAACAACAGAGTGGTGTTGAAGTTGAAGCGTAAAAAAAAGCACGAGGAACATGTCGACGAATCCTGGCTCATTCCGTATGCCGATATCTTGACGCTGCTCTTGGCACTATTTATCGTGCTGTTTGCGGCAAGCGAAGTCGATGCGAAGAAATTCAAGGCCATTTCCGAATCGTTCAATGTGGAGTTGCAAGGCGGCACCGGCCTGCTTGACCAGTCAGCGCCTGTGGAATTGGACACCGACACTTCGCCATTTGCGATCATTCCTGAAGAAGGCATGACCGAGGAAATGATGGAAGAAATCGAAGCAGTGCGCGACCGCCAGGAACTGGGCGAGTTCCAGGAGAAAATCGAATCGTATATTGATGAAAAGGGCTTATCGCCGAAGCTTCAGACAGAGTTGACCGATAAAGGGCTCATGCTGACGATCAATGAAGGCGTCTTGTATCAATCCGGAAGCGCGAATATCGACGAGCAGGCGCGTACGATCGCGAGCGAATTGTCGGAGCTGCTCGTCAGTGATCCGCCGCGGATGATCTACATCGAAGGCCATACAGATAACGTGCCGGCAGTTGGCGGCGAGTTTGATTCGAACTGGGAACTTAGTTCAGCACGCGCCATCAACTTCATGAAGATTTTGCTGGAAAACGGCGACTTGGACCCAAGAAAATTCAGCGCGACCGGCTATAGCGAATATCAGCCGATTGCCGAGAACGATACAAAAGAGGGACGTGCGCAAAATCGCCGCGTCGAAGTGCTGATTTCTCCTTATAAGAATGAGCCGGAAACCGAAGAGTAAGAGGTGGATGATGAAAAAAGTATTGTTAGTTTTATTAATTGCGGCCCTTGTGGGCGCTGGAGGAGCGGTCTATTTTCTCCTAACGCAAAAAGATGTGGATGCAGATGCACCGCTGACAGCCGATGAAATGGTCGAGCTGAGCATCGACACGGAAGAAATCACAACAAATCTCGCCACGCCGGCATCTTATGCAGTGGTGCAGTTTAATATTTTATCAGCAGATAAAAAAATAAAAGAAGAGATGGAAACACGCCACGCGGAAGTCCGTGCAGCGGCAATTGCGACTGTGGCCGGCATGGAAAAAGAACAGCTGGTCGGCACAGAAGGCATCACGTTGCTGCAGGATGAAATGACTGCGCAGCTCGAAAACCTGGTCGGCAAAGGAAAAGTCGAACGCGTACTCGTCACGCAGTTCAAAGTGCAATAATGTTTTTTAAAAAAAGGCTAAACATTTTTCAAGAATGGCCGATATTAGTAGTATAGATAGTAAATCGAATAGTCCCGGACAACATAGAACTGATTGCGATAAGAAACTAGGTGATCCATTTGACAACCCCGAAACTGGACAATTGCCCCAGCTGCGGAGCGCTCTTTCTGCGTGATCAAATCGCTTGCTGCCTGAAGTGCCATCAGGAAAACGAAACGGCATTCAAAAAAGTCTATACGTTTTTGCAAGAACATGAACATCGGAACGCGTCTCTCGAGGATGTCCATCTATTTACGGGCGTCTCCGTCCACAAGATTTCCGAATTCCTTAGAGAAGGGCGGATTTTAACGGGAGATTATCCGAATCTCGGTTATCCGTGCGCCCATTGCAAAGAAATCATCCATCGGCACATGCTCTGTGAAGACTGCCGGCTGGATTTCTTGAGAAGCGCCAATGAGATCCTGGCTGAAGATGGCGATTGGACGAACAGCAACCAAGCGCACTGGAGACTGAAGAACTAAAACTAAGAGGTGGTGAAGGAATGAATATTGATAAAACGAATAGTTCTTCCTTTATACAATCTTATCAAAAGCAAATGCAGGTGACGCCGGCCCAAAAGGCGCGCCCGCTTCAACAGGAAGACCATCTGCAAATTTCAAGTGAGGCGAAGGCGATGTTCGAGAAGAATACGGAAGCGGATATCGCCCGTCAGGAAAAAATACAGTTGCTAAAAGCACAGGTAGCCTCCGGGGAATACAAGGTGGACCAAGACAAAGTAGCTGAGAAAATCCATCAGTACTGGTTTGACAAATAACAGTTGAGCGATGGAAAGAGAGGGAACTCCGGTGTTGAAAATGATGACTGCAACACTTGATGAGCTGATTACCATTCAGCATCAGTTGATCCGCTACGCTGAGCGCAAGCAAACGGTGTTGATCGAGCATAAGGTCGATGAACTGACAGAACTCGTCAAAGAAGAGACGCGGCTGATCCGCAGGCTCGGGCAGCTGGAAGATGAGCGCGAACGCCTGGTGATCGAAGTTCTTGAAGAACACCCTGGGCTCAGCTTCAGCCAGTTCACAGAGCAATTGTCGGATGAGACGGCAAAACTTGCGCTGCAAGACCAATTAACGACTTTGAAGCAATTGCTCATGGAGCTGCAAGCGAAAAACCGCCAGAACGAAAAACTGGTGCAAGATTCCGTAGATTTTATTTCAGGCATGATCGGGCATATCACGACGCCTGCTAAACAGCCATACAATTACCAGCCACAATCCAACACCAAACATACACAGTCAACCAATCGGGGCTTTTTCGATACAAAAGCGTAAAGTCCCGAGAAGAAAGCAGGGGATCACGTGTCAACTTTTCACACTTTGGAAACCGGGAGCCGCGGCTTGTCTGCAGGCCAAGCAAGTCTCTCTACGACCGGCCAGAATATCGCGAATGCCAACACGAAAGGCTATTCGCGCCAACAAGTGAATACGAGTTCCTCTGCTTCTCTGGAAGTCTGGACCAGCCAAGGATCAGGGCAGCTCGGAACCGGTGTTTCCATCGACTCGGTGATGCGTGTGCGTGACCGCTTTCTTGACCAGCAATACCGGGGGCATACAGCAGAATTTGCGGAGTGGCAAACGAAAAGCGAGGCGCTTGGGAACGTTGAAACGATTCTCGGAGAGCCGGGAGACAATGGCCTCAATGCTTCAATGGGCCGTTTATGGAGCGCTTGGCAAGACTTGGCAAGCGATCCGTCGAACTCAGCCGTTCAAGCAGTCGTTAAAGAGAGGGCGCAAGCATTTGCGGACGTGGCGAAAACGATTGACCGGTCGATGGGCGATTTGACGGCGGAGTTGAAAGAGCGTACAACGGCTGCGGAGAAAGAAGCGCAGACCTTAATCTCGCGCATTGAAGAATTGAACAAAAACATCATGCGGACAGGCCCGCAAGCAAACAATTTGCGTGACGAGCGCGACGCGGCTGTCGATGAACTGTCGCAGTTGATGGACATCAAAGTCACAGAAAAAACAGATGGCAGCTATGCGATTACATTGGCGTCAAACAATCAGCTAGTGAAAGCTGGTGAAGCACTCGACCCTGAGACAGCCGGTGGCAAGCTTGGCGGACTCTCACAAGCCGCAGTTAGTGTCACGAGCTACCGAGAAAACATTAAGGTCGCGGTGACAGAATTCGCTGAAGCGAACGGCAATGTTTTTGAAAATGCGGCGGGCGGCGAATTGAGCGTGGCAAAAGATGCCAAACTCGAACTGCCGGAAGGCCTTGATGAAGACGTGAAAAAAGTACAAGCCGATTTTCGTTCACTAGTGAGCGGCTTAGGCGCGGAAGCACAGAGTGCGGGCTATGCGGTATCGACGCAGCAGCAATTGATGACGTCGACCGAAAACCGCCGCCAGTCAGTCGCGGGTGTTTCGCTGGATGAGGAAATGTCGAATTTGGTGAAATTCCAGCACGCCTATAATGCCGCAGCCCGGTTGGTGTCGACCACCGATGAAATGCTTGATACGATCATAAACCGAATGGCTGCACGCTAAAGCTGATAAACGGAGGACAATCCCATGAGAGTAACCCAACAAATGATGCATCAAAATTCCGTCAACCATATGCAGCAAAATCTCGGGCGCTTTGAGAAAACCAATTTGCAGGCATCCAGCGGCAAATTGCTTCACAAACCGTCTGACGATCCGCAAGCGGTGGCAAAATCGATGAGCTTGAAAAGTGTCATGGCGGCGAACGATCAATTCGAACGCAACATCGGAGATGCCAATTTGTGGCTGGATGAAAACGATCGTTCCATCCAGGCGATGGTCGATGTCACCCAGCGCATCCGGGAACTCGGTGTTCAAGGCGGGAGCGGGACATTGTCTCCGGAAGATCGCGAATTGATTTTCAAGGAAGTCGGCGTGCTAAATGAGCAATTGTGCCAATTTGCCAATTCGGAAGTTGATGGAAGATATCTGTTCGGAGGCGGCGATGGCACGGTAAAGCCGTTTGCGGATGCTGTTTCTTTTGAAGCAGCACCAGCGAACGGGCCACTGAAAACGGCGAAAATCGGTCCGGGGATGCAAATTGAAATCGGCATTTTACCTCAAACGCTTGTCGGCAATGCAGAAGATCCGAGCAATTTGTTCCGGGCCGTTGGAAAACTCGCTGACAGCATCCAAGCTGGTGAGTCCGTCAATCTCGATGAAATCGATGATGCGATGGAGCGCTTGTTGAACTCAGCCGCTGAAAACGGCGCACGCCAAAATCGCATTGAATCAACCCAAAGCCGTTTGTTGGACGCCAAACTTTCTCTTGGATCTGCGCTATCTTCTATAGAAGACGTAGATTATGCTGAAATACTAATAAAACTAAAGAGTGAAGAAAGCATTTATCAGGCAAGCTTATCATCATCTGCTAAAATCATGCAGACCAACTTAATGGATTTTCTTAGATAAACGGCGGATGCACACAAGCATCGGCTGTTTTTGTTTTTAGAAAATCGGTTACATAAACTTGAAGAACACGCGAATTGGTTGATAGCTGTTATTCAACACATTGCATAAAAAACCCGCATTTCCAGATGATTCCTGGAAATGCGGGTTTTTTCGTTGCTATATTAATCAAATATAAATTGGAGAATATTAGGATTTCATCGTATGGGTTTTTTCGTTGCTATATTAATCAAATATAAATTGGAGAATATTAGGATTTCATCGTATTGACCAGACCCATCATGTCATCTGCAAAGGAAATGGCTCGGCCTTGCGATTGAAACAGGCGCTGCGTGGCGATCAGTTCGGTCATTTCACTCGCCATGTCGACGTTCGAAGTTTCCAGCACCGCTTGTGAAATAGGAGAACCCCCCAGTTCCAAGGCGCCAGCTGCAATTTGTTCAGCTTCAGTGCCTGGCAAACGGTAGCGGTTATCGCCTGTTTTTTCTAGAAGGGCGGTCCGGTTAATTTGAGCAGTTCCGAATTGGAACGTTTCAGCCGCTTGGCCGGCATAAGTTGCCGTCACGGTGCCGTTTGATCCAATGCTCAATTCATCGTATCCTGCTGCAAGCGTGATCGGCGTTCCGTCAGCGTCCAAGACCGAATCGCCGGAAGCGGTGACAAGTGCCAATCGGTCGCTGCCCGGAATCGGCTCAGCTTGAAATGATCCATTTCTGGTGTAATAAATGCCATCTTCGTTCGTGACACGGAAATAGCTGTTCGGGGAATCGATTGCAAAATCCAATTCGCGCCCCGTTTCCTGCATCTTTCCGAGCGAATGCCGGGTGACGCCGTCGGATAACAGTGTCCCCCCGCCAATGCGCAGCCCGTTCGGTGTACTTCGGCCGATTTCATTGGCAGGCCCGGCTTGCTTATTCACGCTGTGAAGCAAGGTGTCCGCAAAATTGGCTTCTTGTTTTTTATAGCCGGTCGTATTGACGTTGGCGACATTATTGGCAATCATGTCGATTTTTTTCTGCAGTTCGCGCATCGAGCTGCTCGCCGCATTCATTTGGATGTTCATCTGTTTGGCTCCTTATCAGACCCGGCCGATTTCATTGACCGCTTTTTCCATGCTGCGGTCATAGGCCTGGATTACTTTTTGGTTGGATTCAAATCCGCGGTAAGCAGTCATCATATCGGTCATCGTGCGGGTCAAATCGACATTCGATTGTTCGATGAAGCCTTGCTTGACGAATCGTTCGGCGTCTTCGGCAAGTGCCGGAGCATCTGCATCTTCTCCCGCCCATGCAAGTAAGTTATGCCCTTGCTTGATCAGTTGTTCCGGTTCATCCGAAGCGCCGATCCATAAGCTTCCGGCACCTACGCCATCCGAACGCGTGAGTTCGCCATTCGTTTGGACAGAAAATTCGCCATTGCCGACTTGTAGCGGCTGAAGATTGTCGCCGAGCACACGCTGGCCAAAGCTGGTCGCAAGGAATCCTTCTGCGTCGACCGTGAATTGCCCATTGCGCGTATAGCGGACGTCGCCTTGTTCTGTTTCAACCGCAAACAATAACGTGCCGCGTTCGCCGGTTTCGGCATCTAGTGGCAAATTATCGTTCACTAGGGCGAAATCGGTCGCATTTCCCGTTTCGCGTATCGGCCCTTGCAGAAATGAAGGGATCGCTTCCTGGACGTAAACGCCGGTGGAAAGCCGGCCAATCGGCGCAGGTTGATTGGCATTCTGCGCTTTTATTAATTGCTGTGGAAACGAGCGAATTGCCGCTTCATCAGTTTTAAATCCTGGAGTATTGGAATTCGATAGATTATTTGTCAATATTTGTTGATTTCTATTTTGAGACATCATTCCTGAAGTAGCTGTGTATAATCCTCGGAACATATTACCTATTAATCCTCCTTATTATAGTCTTTAGGACTATGTATTCTATGTGGTATCTTCATTTTAACAGAAAAGCGTATATTAAATGGAAAAAATAGTAGAATTTTTTTATAAAATAAAATAGCCAAATTAAAAAAAGCATGATACTATACCGAGGTAGTAACGACTCAAAATGATTCTAAAAGACGAGTTTAAAGAAAAATATACCCATATCATGACGAAAATAGCAAACTTACACGAAAGTGAAGGACGCAAAGCTACGGGTCTAACTGTCTAAGACACAAGATCGCCGGGTTACCGAAAGATGGTAGATTTGACTCAAATCCGCCTTTTTCAAAGTGGGTTTTTTATTTGGGCAAATTTGGAGACGGGGGAGAAAAAAGATGAATATCTTTCCATCAAGCATTCAAAAAATGGAGCAGGCATTATCGACTTCGACATTGAAACAGCGTGTTCATGCAGGCAATATCGCCAATGTCGATACAGCAAATTATAAAAGCAAGCAAGTGAATTTTCAACAGGCGATGGAACAGGCAAGCGCTTCGCGGATGAACAGTTACCGCACCGATGCACGCCACCTGGAATTCCAAAGTGGGGCGGGGGCAACGCCGGTGACAGTCAACCACAATACGAAAATGACACCGAACGGCAATAATGTCGACATGGATTTTGAAATGGCGGAGCTGGCGAAAAACCAATTATGGTATAACGCTGTTACAGAGCGCGTCAACGGCAAGTTTTCCAGCTTGAGTTCAGTCATCAATGGAGGGAGATAACGCTTATGTCTTTATTTAATGGTCTGAATATTAGCGCATCTGGATTGACCGCCAACCGTTTGCGAATGGATGTCGTGTCTTCGAATATCGCCAATGCCAATACGAACCGTGCTGAATTGGTCAATGGGGAATGGGTGCCATACCGCCGCAAGACTGTAGAATTGTCGACGACGCCACGCCATTTCCGGTGACTTACGATCCGGAACATCCGGATGCCGATGCCGAAGGGTATGTGCGTACGTCGAATGTGGATCCGATTAAGGAAATGGTCGATTTGATGTCGGCGACGCGTTCTTATGAAGCGAACGTCACCGCGATGAATGCTTCGAAAAGCATGTTCATGAAAGCACTCGAAATCGGGAAATAACGAAGTTTAGTTGAGGAGGGGCAGCATGGAGAAAATTGCACAGTTGCAGACACCGTTTCTGCAAAATCAATTCCTGGAAAAAATGCAGCCGGAGCCGCAAGCGACAGGGTTCGGGGATGTTTTCAAAAATGCGTTGAAAGAAGTCAGCGCGGCACAAAATGTATCCGATAAAAAGACGGACCAATTGCTGACGGGCGAAGTGAAAGATGTCCATGAAGTGATGATCGCTTCGCAAAAAGCGAGCCTGTCACTGCAAATGACGATGCAAGTACGCAATAAAGTAGTGGAAGCGTACCAAGAAGTGATGAGAATGCAAGTATGAAAAAAGCTAAGGTGTGCGTTCAATGAAAGAGAAGTTCGAAACCTATAAAACCAAAACAAAAGACTCCTGGGGCAGTTTATCGAAAGCGACCAAATGGCTGATGGCCGCGTCCTTTTTCATCACATTACTTGCCCTAGGGCTTTTTGTTTTCTTCAATAGCCAATCCGATATGTCGCCTTTGTATTCCAATTTGGATCCTGCGGAAGCAGGCGAAATCAAAGCGGCGATCGAAAGCCAAGGAATTCCGGTCGAAGTGTCGACGGACGGTTCGACCATCTCCGTTCCGGACGAGCAAGTCGCCGGATTGAAAGTGAGCTTAGCGGCAGAAGGCTTGCCGAAAAACGGCAATGTCACGTACGGCATATTCAGTGAAAATATGGGGCTCGGCATGACCGACCGCCATTTTGATGTTGTCGAACGCGATGCGATGCAAAACGAACTTGCGTATTTGGTAAAACAAATTGCCGGCGTGACTGATGCGAACGTCATGATCACCTTGCCAAAAGAAAACGTCTGGTTGACCGACGAAGAACAAGTATCGACCGCATCGATCGTCATCCAAGGCGATGGCACCTTGAATTTGGATCAGAAACAAATCAACGGTTTGTATCATTTGGTCAGCAAATCAGTGCCGAATCTGCCGATGGAGCAAATCGTCATCATGGACCAGAACGGACAAGTATTCGAATTGCAAGATACAGGAGCACCGGACACCAATTTGACGGTGTATCAGCAAAACCGAGAAATCCAGCAAGGCATAGAACAAGATATTCAACGTGAATTGCAGCAGATGCTCGGGCTATTACTCGGGCAAGACAAAGTCGTTGTTTCCGTTATGGCGAATATCGATTTCACGAAAGAAAAACGAGAAGAGCAATTGGTAGAGCCAGTCGATCTCGAAACAGGCGAAGGCATCGATATCAGCGTCGAGCGGATCGTCGAAACTTATGCAAGTGAAGGTGCGGCGCTGGCAGATGATGCCGGAACCGGGGAAACGGATATTGCCAATTACCCCGCAGCAGACGGCACCGGAACGAGTGAATCCGAACGGACCGAAGAACGTATCAACCGCGAAGTCAACCGCATCAGCCGCCAAATCGAGATGAGCCCTTATGTCATCGACGATATTACGATCAATGTCGGCGTAGAACCGCCAGTGCCGGACAATCCGGCAAGTTTGACTGAGCAGAACATGACGGATATCCGCAACTTATTGGGGAATACGGTCAGCGCTTCGCTCAGCATGAACGAGTTCCAACCGACGCCGGCAGAGCTCGACGACCGAATTTCCATCTTTGCGACCGAATTCCAAGGTCGTCCGGAACTGGCCGAAGAAGAGCCAGTCACGACTTTCTGGACAGGCGTTCCGCTTCTTTGGTACGTACTTGCCGGAGTGGCTGTGATCTTGTTGACGGGCATCATCCTTCTTGTAGCCAAGAGACGCAAAAAGCAGCAGGAAGAATTGGCAGCAGAACTTGAGATGGATTATTTCGAGCGGGCGGCTGCGAAAATGCAGCGTCGATTTGTCTGAATTTAATAATCGGACCAATCCAAAGCGCAAAACTATCGAGAAGCTTGCAAAAGGGCGTCCTGATGATTTCACAAATCTACTGCGCTCATGGATGGCGGATGATTAGGGGAGAATTGAATGGTAGAACGCATTAAAGAATTGACGGGAATCCAAAAAGTCGCCGTATTGCTTGTGGGCATGGGCCCTGACGTTTCCGTCGAAGTATTCAAGCGCTTATCGGAAAGGGAAATCGACCAATTGACGATGGAAATTTCCAATGTACGCCAATTGAAGAACAGCCAGACTGAAAAAGTGATCAATGAATTTTATGAAATGGTCCTGGCGCAGGATTATATGAACGAAGGTGGGCTCAGCTACGCGCGGGAAGTTCTCGAAAAAGCGCTCGGCAAAGAAAAGGCCATTGACACGATCGGCCGCCTGTCAAACCGCCTTCAAGTCAAGCCATTCAATTTCGCGAGGCGTTTGGATCCCGCCCGGCTCGTGACCGTGTTGCAGAACGAACAGGCACAGACCATTGCATTGGTCTTGTCTTATCTGGATCCAAAGCAATCTTCCCAGATCCTTTCGCAGTTGCCGGTTGAGCAGCGGGCGGAAGTCGCCAAGCGCATCGCGTTAATGGAAAGTACATCACCTGATGTCATTCAACAAGTGGAGCAAATTTTGGAGCGGAAATTATCTTCTGTCAACGGCGTTCAAGACTACGCAGCAACCGGTGGGGTGGAGGCGATTGTCCGCGTCCTCAACCAAGTCGACCGGAGTACAGAAAAAGCCATTTTGTCTGAACTTGAAAGCGGCAGCCCAGAGCTTGTCGCGGAAATCAAAAAACTTATGTTTGTCTTCGAAGACCTGGTTAAATTGGATGTGCGTTCAATCCAGCGGGTTATTCGCGAAGTGAGTGATGTGGAATTAAGCCTGGCATTGAAGGCAGCAAGTGATGAAGTTAAGGAAAGCATATTTAGAAACATGTCTTCAAGACGTTCAGAACTGATTAGAGAAGAGATAGAAGTGATGGGGCCTGTGAAACTGAAGGATGTGGAAAATGCGCAGACTGAAATCGTAGCGCTCATCCGCAAGCTTGAAGAAGAGGGCGAAATTACCGTTTCCCGGGAAGAGGGAGATGAACTGATTGTCTAACATCATCCGCAGCACCGAACAAAGCGGCACAAAAATCATCGGATTGCGCAAAGTGGAAACCCGCCGGCCGTTCGAAGCTCAAGCGGAGTCAGACATCGAACAGTACGGCGAACGGTTGAAAGGCGAAGTCAGCGGGTTGGAGCAGCAATTGGGTACGCTGAGAAAACAATTGGCCGAAGAACAGCAACAAGCACATGCAGAAATGGCCGAATGGCGTGAAACTCAACAGCAGCAAGCGCTAGAACAAGCGGAGCAACAGGCGCAAGCTGCCGCGGAAGCCGGCTTTCAAGAAGGCTTCGCGCAAGGGCTCGCTCAAGCCGAAGCGGATTTTCTCCAAAAGCGCGAGTTGATGGAAAGTTTGATCGCGGCGGCCTACGAAGAACAGCGTCGCATTATCCGTGAATCGGAACCGTTTTTATTATCGCTGAGCACCGAAATCGCGCGGAAAATCATCCGCAACGAATTGATGCAAGACGATGTGCAGCTCTTGTCGATTATCCGCCACGCGCTAAGGCAAGTGGACGATTCGGAAGAAGTCGCCATCCATGTGGCGCTTGAAGATTATCCGGCAATGCTGCCTTTTGAAGACGAGCTGAAAAGTTATATCCGAGCAGGCGCTGAACTCAAGCTGATGCCAGTCGCAGGGCAAGCGCCTTCCGGCTGCACGATTCATACGAAAAGTGGCTCGTTCGATGCGACGCTGGATAGCCAGTTGAACGAAATCAAAAAGCAATTGCTCGTTTATTGTGAGGAGAAATCCAATGATGAAACTGATAGATAGCGAGTATTTGACGCTGCTGGAAGAAATCGAGCCGGTGAGAAAACACGGAAAAGTCGTCCAAGTGATCGGCTTGACCATCGAAGCGCAAGGGCCGAACGCCAAGCTCGGTGAGTTGTGCTTATTATATCCAAGCCGTTTCGACCCACCGATCGAGGCGGAAGTGGTCGGATTCAAGGAAAATAAAATCATGCTCATGCCATTGCGCGATTTGGCGCAAGTCGGGCCAGGCTGCCTCGTCGTGGCAACAGGCGTGCCGTTGCAGATCCGCGTCGGCCCAGCCATTCTTGGAAAAATCCTAGATGGCACAGGAAAGCCTTTGGATGACAATAAACTGCCGAAAGGCTTAAAGAAATATTCCACGACCAACACACCGCCGAACCCGCTGAAACGGCCGCGCATCGACAAGCCTTTGGAAGTCGGCGTGCGCGCGATCGACGGGTTGCTGACGGTCGGGCAAGGCCAGCGCATCGGCGTATTCGCGGGAAGCGGCGTCGGAAAAAGTACGCTCATGGGCATGATCGCCCGCAACACCGAAGCCGATGTCAACGTCATCGCGCTGATTGGCGAGCGTGGACGTGAAGTGCGCGACTTTATCGAACGCGATCTCGGGCCAGAAGGGTTGAAAAACTCGGTCGTGGTCGCCGCGACGTCCGATCAGACCCCCATGCAGCGCATTAAAGGGGCGCTGACAGCTACCGCGATTGCGGAGTATTTCCGTGATCAGGGGAAAAACGTCATGTTGATGATGGATTCCGTGACGCGTTTCGCCATGGCGCAGCGTGAAGTGGGGCTGGCGGTCGGTGAACCGCCGACCAGCAAAGGCTATACGCCGAGCGTTTTCGCGCTATTGCCGCGTTTACTCGAGCGCTCCGGTACCTCATCGAAAGGGTCGATTACGGCATTTTATACCGTGCTGGTCGATGGCGACGATATGAACGAACCGATCGCCGATGCGGTGCGCGGTATCTTGGACGGCCACATCGTCCTAGACCGCAAATTGGCGCAAAAAGGGCAATTCCCAGCGATTAATATCATGGCAAGCGTGAGCCGTATCATGAATGAAGTGACGACGCGCGACCATCAAAGAGCGGCGACCGAATTGAAGCGATTGCTTGCTGCCCATGATTCCGCGGAAGACTTGATCAATATCGGTGCTTATAAAAGCGGTGCGAACAAAGAAATTGATGAAGCAATCCGCGCATACCCGTTAATACGGAATTATTTACAGCAAGATATATACGAGAAGGCCGAATTGGCGGAAAGCGTCGACCGGCTCGCACAACAATTTGGAGGTGCTGAAACGTGACACGATTCAATTTCCGGTTCCAGAAAATTCTCGATCTGAAAGAAAACGAAACGCAGCTGGCGCAAGTGGAGATGGCCGAAGCGTTGAAAAAAGAGCAGGCCGTCCGCGAGCAAAGCGAAGCATTGCACAGCAAAATCGCCCAGGCAGAAGAAATGAAAAAGGCAAAAGAGCAAAAAGGCATCCCGATCTCCGAACTGCGCATGCTCGAAGAATACATCCACCAGCTCTATGAGCAATCGTCCATGGCGAACCGGGAAGTTGCGACCCATGAACGCATTGTCTCGAGAAGCCAGGATGCCTTGAAAGAGAAAGCACGTGAAGAAAAAACCTGGGGCAATTTAAAAGAGCAAAACTACGCTGCCCACCAGAAAGAACACCAAATGGCCGAGCAGAACTTTTTCGATGATTTGGCCGGAAGCCGCTATTACCGCCTCGGCAGAACCGGTGACGCACAGTGAACGCGCTGGAGTCTGCATTAACCGGTCGGCCCGCTGCACCCGCAGCTGCAGTAAAAACGCAGGAAAGCAGCGAGCCTGCAGGACAGTTCGGGCGATTGCTCGTGGCGCTATCGGGAGAAGCGGCGCAGTCGATAGCGGAGCCTGAAATCGCATCAGAAGAATTGCCGATGAAAGAACTCACCGCGCTCCTCGAGCAGTTATCGGGCATGCCTAAAGAGCACTTGACCGAAGAGCAGCAAGCTTTGCAATACGCAGTTTTCCAGTTGCTCGCAGATACAAACGGAGAGCAGTTGCAACAAGCCATCGAAGCCTTTAGTTCCGACGTAGAGGTGCAGGATGAATTGGCTGCATTAGTAAAACAAATAAAATCCTTATTGCTGACTGCTAAACAATTCGCACAGCCTGCGGGATTTTCGGGGGTCGCGGAAAAAGAATTTGCCTCAGCTGAAGCGACGCCGGAAGAAGCGCTGCGCCCGCTCATCGAGTTGGCTGCGCAGCTGAAAGAAGAATCGCTTCCTTCAGAAAAACTGTTGTTATTGAAAGAGCTCACGCCGATTAAAACGGAAGCGCGCCTGCCATTTGCTCAGACGCCTGCCGCCTGGCTCCACGCGCTGTCGAAGGACAGCACTCAAGCTAACAATGCGGTTGAACAGCAAGCGCCTGACACGCAAGCTGCGGAAGCGGTGCCTGCAGAAGGCGAAACGATTCCAAAAACGGAAGCAGTTCAAGCTGCAGCTCCTGTGAAAACAGAAGGGCAAGTGCAGGCCGCTGTGCTTCCGGCTGCTCTTGCTGATCAAAAGCCAGTGGATGTTCCGGTTCGGCAAGTGCCGGTGCAGAAACTATCAGAAACACTCGCGGAATGGATCAGCTCACCGGCCCGCTTGAGCGCCGGCGGAAATGAAACGCGCTTGCGCATCAATATTTTTCCTGAACATCTCGGTCATCTGGAGATTTTGGTGAGCACGGCAGGCGGCAAAGTGAGCGCGCAAATCATCGCGAGCCACGGCGCAGCGAAAGAAGCGGTCGAGTTTCAATTAAATCAATTGCGCATGTCACTGTCTCAGCAAGGCGTGGAGATCGATCGTTTGGAAGTGCGGGAAGAGCGCAGTTCATCTGAATTCCAACAGCACGAACGGCAGCGGGAATCGCCTTTCGCGGATGCGTCTGGAAATAGCGCTGGCCGGCGCGGCGGAAGCGGCGGTGAATCCGTTTCGGATGATGCCGATATCCCACAGAGGAGCCAGCGTGAAGCTGTTTCAGCCAATGGCCAAGTGAATTATACCGTTTAACAAAGGGGACTGATTGTATGAATATCACCACAGCAACGACGGCGGCGAACCAGCCCGCGGCAGCTGCAGAAAAAACAAAGCCGGATGCACTCGGGCAAGACGCTTTCCTGAAAATCCTGATCGCCCAGCTGAAATACCAGGATCCGATGGAACCGCAAAAAGATGCAGAATTCATTGGGCAGATGGCACAGTTCAGCAGCCTCGAGCAGTTGACGCAATTGAACAAGACGATGACAGGCTACGCCGGAGAAGGCGGAAGCGCATCGCTTGCAGGTTCTGCCCATTTGCTTGGGACCGAAGTCAGCTGGTCGGCGAATGAACAAGCGGGAACCGGCATTGTCAAAGCAGTCACGATGAAGAATGGTGAGATCATGGTCGAGCTGGAAGGCGAAGAAACGAAGATTCCATTGTCTGCCATTGAACGGATCGAACAGCAAGGCGAAATCAAAAACGAACAGGCGGCCGAGCAAGCCTAAACTTGCAGCCAGCTGAAAGGGGAAATGAAAAATGTTGCGTTCCATGTACTCCGGGATTTCCGGCATGAAAAACTTCCAGGTGAAATTGGATGTTATCGGTAATAATATTTCCAACGTCAATACGGTCGGATTCAAGAAAAGTACCATCACGTTCCAAGATTTATTGAGCCAGAACATGTCCAATGGCGGGGCAAATCCGATGCAAGTCGGCCTTGGTTCGACCAGCGCATCCTTAAATGTTAACCACAATGCGGGGTCAGCGATGTCAACAGGCGTCGGAACGGATTTGACTATTATGGGTGATGGATTCTTCGTCGTACAAGATCCGGAAGCACAGCCGGGCGAAGGACAGTATTTAACGCGCGCAGGTAATTTCACGGTGACAGCTGAAGGGAATCTGGTAACAGCTCAAGGCTATAACGTATTGGGCGATAATGGACAACCAATCAATATCAGCGGTTACGATTCTTACACGATCAACCGTCTGGGCGAAGTGATTGGAAAGCAAGCGGATGGCACAGAGGAAGTAGCAGCGAATATCGGCATCGCCACTCCTGAAAATCCTGCTGGCCTGCGCAAGTTTGGCGGCTCTTTGTACGAAATGACCAATATCGCAAGCCCTGGTGGCCTGGTAATTGAAAATGCTGCACAAGCGGGAACTGAAATCGGATCTGGAATGCTTGAAATGTCCAACGTTGACCTTACGGAAGAGTTTACGGAAATGATTATCGCTCAGCGCGGTTTCCAGGCGAATTCACGGACCATCACCACTTCCGATGAACTGCTTCAGGAAGTCGTGAACTTGAAACGATGATAAATCCAGCCGAACGGAGTGATGCGCAATGATTCGCTTAACAAGGCTGAACCGTTCTGAAATCGTCTTGAATGCGGTTTATATTGAGCGCATTGAAGCCATGCCGGATACGGTTGTAACACTTACTACAGGAAGAAAAGTACATGTGTTGGAGCCGGTACAGACAGTGATTGACTTGGTCTCGGCTTACTACCGCAACATCAACATTCTGCCGAAATTGCACGATGCACCCATGGAAGAGTAAGGAGAGTCAGTATGGAAACAAATTTTTCAGGCATCAACACAGAAGCCTCGAACAGCAAGAACATTCATACCTATGATTTCAAGAAGGCCTTGCGCTTTTCGCAAGATCAGATTCGGACACTATCCCGCATCCATGAGAATTTTGCGCGTCTGTTGACTTCCTATTTTTCGACCCAATTGCGTACTTATGTGCAAATCACTGCTGAAAAAGTGGAGCAAGTGGCTTATACGGATTTTCTCGAAAATATCGAGAAAAAGTCGATTCTCGGCGTATTTGAAGCGCCTCCGCTCAATGGCAGTATGGTGATGAAATTTTCACCGGAAGTGGCATACGTCATGTTCGATCGCTTGCTCGGTGGGCAAGGGAATGTGGTACAAAGGCCGAGTGATTTGACCGAAATCGAAATCAGTGTCATCAACCGGATCTTTGCACAGTCTCTGGGCTGCTTTCAGGAAGCGTGGACATCGGTCATTGATTTATCACCAGAATTAAAGGAAGTTGAAGTAAATCCGCAATTTTTGCCGATGGCTTCGCCGAATGAAACGGTCATCATCGTTAAATTACAGGCGAAGATTGGCGAAACGGAAGGCGAGATTCAGTTATGTCTTCCGCATTTGGTGCTAGAACAGGTCTTGCCGAAATTATCTGCACGCCATTGGCTGGCAAGCCAGAAAAAAGCGGTCGAGCATGAGGAAGTGGAAGTGCTCGAAAGGCGACTCCACGCAACGAAGATGGACGTAGCGGCAGTGCTGGGTGAAGTAGCAATCGATATCAAGGATTTCCTGGACTTGAAAAAAGGCGACATCCTACGCTTGGATGAAGCAATCGATGCACCGGTGAAACTGTATATCGACCAGAAACAGAAATTCCTTGCACAGCCGGGAATTTCAAAAGGCCGCCTGGCGGTACAAATTACCGGCTTGTGCGGGGAAGGGGAAGTTTGCGATGAAGGATGAGCGCCTATCGCCTGAAGAGATGAAAGGGTTGTTGAATAAGGCGGAAAGCACCGTCCCGCAGGAAGCTTTAGGCAGCCATGAACTGGGCGTATTGAAAGAATTGTTCTGTACAGCGTTCGGCGGCACCGCTGCACTTCGCGACCCGCTGTTTCCGGAAACGGCCGCTATCAAAGGGCCGGTTTGGAGCGTAAAGAGTAAGGATGAGTTGTTTGCGGAAACCGAGACGGCGGTTTACGTCGCGCTCGGTGAATATAGCGGCTTTTTGAAAATGCCGCAGATCGTCACGCTCGACCAGACGGATGCGAATGCAATGGCTTCGGAGCTGTCGGGTGAAACAGACAGCGAAAAACTATTCGCGGCAGTTCAGGATATGCTTATGCGCTTGTTTGGGTCATCAGCGGCAGCGTTGTCTATGGTAAGCGGCCAAGAGATCGGCTATTCCTTATCGGGCATGGACATTCTGGAGACGGGGCAGAAATTTCCGTTCACTCATTTCACCAAAGAACAATGGTTTGCTGAAGCGCTGTTTACACTGACTATCGGCGACCGCCAAAATGTAGCGTTCCGCATGTATTTGCCGGCCGGCCAGTGCCGAGAATTAGTCGAAGAGTTGGCAGGCTGCGAGCAAGCGGAAGAAGCGAAGGAGATACAGGATATGTCATCAAATGAACAGCAACAACCAGAAAAAACTTCACAGCCGGCGGATGCTAACGGGCCGAACGTCCAGTCCGTCCAATTCTCGAGCTTTGATGAGATCGCCGCTGAACAATCGGCGCCGAACAACCTCGACATGCTCTTGGACATTCCGCTGCAAGTGACGGTGGAACTTGGCCGTACGAAGCGGATGGTCAAGGAAATCCTCGAGATGTCGCAAGGGTCGATTGTCGAACTCGACAAACTGGCAGGAGAGCCAGTGGACATTCTCATCAACAACAAACTGATTGCTGTCGGCGAAGTGGTCGTCATTGACGAAAACTTCGGCGTGCGGGTGACTGATATTTTAAGTACGGCAGAGCGCATTTCCAAATTGCGTTGATGCAAGGCGAAGGAGTACGGCAAGTGTGAATTACAGACAATGGATTTTACTACTCATAACGCTCGCTGCCCTTTGGCTTGCTGCACCGGCAATGGCGTCTGCGGATACGGGAAATGTAGCCGATTGGCTGAAAGAAGACCCGGCAAGCGAAACGGAACCGGCAGAAGCGGAAGCGGTGCCGGAGATCGAAGAGAAAAGTTTCGCTGCGATCATCGGGCAATTGATTTTCTATACCTTGCTGATCGCCGGATTGATTTACGGGCTCATCAAATTTTTGGCCATGCGCCAAAAAGGCGTGCAATCGCAGCGTGCGGTCCAGTTGATGGGCGGCTCGCCGCTCGGCCAGAACAAATCGCTGCAGCTAGTCAAAGTCGGCGGCCAATTTTACTTGATTGGCGTGGGCAACGAAGTGACGCTCATCAAGGAATTTTCGGGAGAAGCCGAGATTGCCGCTTTGGAACAAGATTTGGAACAACAGCGTCCAGCTACATCCGCGTTGTTTGGAAATAGCGGCAAAGCGAAAGCGCCGTTCACGAATTTCGAGCAATACTTCGCCCGCAGTTTGGATAAGCAAAAAGAACGGCGCTTGTCTTTTGGCGAAAAGCGCACAGATGACGGGGAGGACCAGCGATGATCCCAGAATTATTATTGGCCATTCCCGGAATCTCGCTCGATAATACCGATCCCGGAGATGTTTCGACGACTTTGCAATTATTATTAATGCTGACGGTGTTGTCGCTCGCACCTGGCATTCTCATCATGATGACGAGCTTTACACGCATCATCATCGTCTTGAGTTTCGTGAGGACAGGGCTCGGCACGCAATCGATGCCCCCGAACCAGGTACTGGTCGGATTGGCTTTATTTTTAACCTTTTTCATCATGGCTCCGATCGCGACAGAAATGAAAGATACCGCGCTCCAGCCGTATTTGGACGAAGAACTGAACCAGGAAGAAGCGCTCAATGCCGCCATCTTACCGATCAAGGAATTCATGGCGCAGCATACGCGTGAAAAAGATTTGGCGTTGTTCTTCAAATACGCCGAACTGGAAAAGCCGGACGGCATCGAAGGCATTCCATTGACTTCGCTGATCCCGGCATTCGCACTCAGTGAATTGAAGACCGCTTTCCAGATCGGCTTCGTCATTTTCATCCCGTTTTTGATCATTGATATGGTCGTCGCATCGACCTTGATGGCGATGGGGATGATGATGCTGCCGCCGGTCATGATCTCACTGCCTTTTAAAATCTTATTGTTCGTCCTGGTGGATGGATGGTACTTAATCATCGAATCGCTGCTTGTCAGCTTTTAGCGAGAGGAAGAATTTATTTGACGCCGGATATGGTCATCAAACTAGCAGAACAATCCATTTACCTCATCATTCTCATATCAGCTCCGCTATTGCTCATCGCACTGGGAGTGGGGCTATTGGTCAGTGTATTCCAGGCCATGACCCAAATCCAGGAGCAAACTCTGGCATTCATCCCGAAAATACTGGCGGTTTTTCTGTCGCTCGTCATTTTCGGCCCCTGGATGCTGACGATGCTCCTGGATTATACGCGCGATTTGTTCGAGCAGCTTCCACGGTTTATCGGATAAGCGCCGATGAATGATGTTCTTAATCTGCTGCCGTTCTTCTTGCTCGTGCTCATCCGCCTTACCGCTTTTTTCCTGATTGCGCCGCTGTTTGCGATGAGGGGCGTGCCCAATCAATTCAAAATCGGCATCGCCGCTTTTCTCGCGCTGACGGCGACGACCGCTTGGGCTCCGGAAACGGCAGTGGTGCTCGATGGCAGCTACACGCTGTTGATCTTCAAGGAATTGGCGGTCGGTTTGGCGCTTGGCTTTACGGCTGCGTTGCTGCTTTATGCGGTGCAAATCGCCGGAGCCTTCATCGATTTCCAGATGGGCTTTGCCATCGCCAATGTCTTGGATCCGCAGACGGGCGCTCAAGTGCCGATCATCGGGCAATTCAAATACACGCTCGCGCTGTTGTTCCTATTGACCGTCAACGGCCATCATATGATGCTTGACGGCGTGATGCAGAGCTTGCGCGTCCTGCCGGCGGAAGAGTTCTTGTCGGTCGGCGCGGAATCCATCGCGCGTTTTATGACTGATTTGTTTATAGAGATGTTCATTATCGCCTTCCAAATTTCCTTGCCGATCGTCGCGTCGTTGTTTTTGATCGACGTGGCACTGGGCATCCTGACAAAAGCCGTGCCGCAATTGAATATCTTTGCGGTCGGATTGCCGCTGAAAATTTTCGTCGGCTTTGTATTGTTGCTCTTGACGATGAGCGTGTTCTTTTATTTGCTGCAGGTCCTCTTTGAAAAAATGATGGTCAGCATGGGCGAATTAATCAGCTTATTGGGAGGCGGATAGGATGAAACGCTATCCATTGAACCTGGACCTGCAGTTTTTTGCCGGTGAAAAGACCGAAAAGGCGACGCCCCAAAAGCGCCAGGAATCACGCAAGAAAGGCCAAGTGGCCAAAAGTCAGGAAGTCGCGGCCGCACTCATCATGCTCGGCGGCATCCTGGTCCTGAGTTTTCTCGGAGAGTGGATGCTCGACCAATTGCTTGCCATTTACCGCATCAATTATATCCAATACATCAGTTGGGATATCACGCCAGACACGATCCGGCTCATGTTCGAACAACTGGCCATGGATGCGTTCTTGGTCATTGTGCCGATTATGCTGGTCGGAGTGGTCTTCGGATTTCTCGGAAATTACATGCAGGTCGGACCGTTGTTTACGGCAGAACCGTTGAAAGCGAAGCTCGAGCGGCTCGATCCGATCAAAGGCGCCAAACGGATTTTCTCGGTTCGCGCGCTTGTGGAACTGGCCAAATCCTTGATGAAGATTGCGATTGTCGGGGGCGCGGCGTTTGGCGTCTTGTGGTTCGGACAGGAAGAGATTTTCTCGCTGTCGCGGCAAAGCCTGCGCGACTCCCTGAGCCTCGTCGGCGGTCTCGTCCTCCAGATGGGCATGGTTGCGGCACTGATTTTACTGTCTTTATCAACGCTCGACTACATGTACCAGAAATACGAGTTCGAAAAAGGCATCCGGATGTCCAAGCAAGACATTAAAGACGAATACAAAAAGGCGGAAGGCGACCCGTTGATCAAACAAAAGATCAAGGAAAAGCAACGCCAAATGAGCATGAACCGCATGATCCAGGATTTGCCGAACGCTGACGTCGTCATCACCAACCCAACGCATTACG
The DNA here is from genome assembly GCF_028823615.1 of Planococcus sp. A6. Classification (GTDB taxonomy): domain Bacteria; phylum Bacillota; class Bacilli; order Bacillales_A; family Planococcaceae; genus Planococcus. The sequence goes on along the minus strand of NZ_JAPEHT010000052.1, from coordinate 279 downwards.
CGATCGCGATCCAATACGACGCCGAAACGATGGAAGCGCCGAAAGTCATTGCGATGGGAAAAGATTTCACGGCGCTTAAGATCAAAGAAAAAGCGAAAGAGCTCGGCATCGTGACGATGGAAAACAAGCCGCTCGCCCGCTCGCTCTACGCACAAGTATCGATTGGCGATTCCGTACCAGAAGAACTATTCCTCGCCGTCGCCGAAGTCCTCGCCTATATCTATGCATTGAAGGACAAGCTTTCGTGAGTTTTCACGAATGTGAAACCGCTACAGGCGG
>NZ_JAPEHT010000051.1 GCF_028823615.1 Planococcus sp. A6 | reverse complement strand
ACGCCTCTCAGCCAAAGAAAAGCAAAGCGAGGCACTCTATACACAAACAGAAGCGTTTATCGAAGCGACCTTCGAAGGTGATGCTCTTCGTTACTTCACCGAAGCTTACCGTTCGGAAGTGGAGGGCGAAGTCGCAGAAGCTGAAACGATGCACGGGCACAGCCGAAGCAATACAGAGGATTTAGAGATTTTCAATATCTCTGTGCGTCCGACAGAAGAAGAATTTCAAGTCTATGCGATTTACCGGATTACCTTAACGGGTGTAGATGGGGAGATGGAGACGCCAGGCAGTCAGCGCGTAATGTATTTGATGTCTCAAATGCGATGGATCGAAGAACAAGGTGAATGGAAAGTCGAGGCGCACGATTTGGAACCGTTAACGTCCGGAGAAGAGTTCGAGGAAGCGATACACAACGGATAATGGAAGGAAAGGATGATCGAGATGAAGGTAAAACTCCAAAAGGTACTCGTCTTCCAGCAACGTATCCAAAAACAGATGGATGGATTGATTGATCGGCTTTCTCGAACAGCCATTGACCAGGAGGAACGCAAGTTTGAGTTGATGTATGACAAGCCTTTAAGTGAAAAGGAAATATTGGATATAAAGAAAACTGTGGTAATGAAGTATTCGTTATCTATTGTCATTCCTTTGTTGATTCTGATCTTAACTATTATGAATCGAGGAGTGATGTAAAGATGAAAAGAGTTTCTTTGTTTGTTGCCCTAAGCCTTGCAATTCTTCTTTTAATTCCTGTTCAAGTCTTTGCTGAAGAAGGAGAGTTTTTAGAAGAAACGGTTGAGGATTATAAAGATGCTGGAAATGTAACGCCTCAACAAGCTGAGAATGTTGAGTCCTATATGAAAAATGTTTTGTATCTTGAGAAATATGATTACGAAACAAATCAATTTGATTGTAAGTGGCATGAAATTGGCTGTCATACAAATAGTTTTCTTTTCACTACTGTGAGTGGCTTTGTCTTTGGGGCTATTGATAGCTTTAGTAAGTTTCAAATAAGTTCAGAGTTTATTACAGGAAATGCAGTTTACGAAGGATATATGTTGAACTTCAAATCATTGGCTTGGACGATTGCAGCGATATTTATTCTATGGCAGACGCTTAAAATTGCTATTTTATATAGCGGAAACGGTGAAGAAGGGATGAATTCCCTTTATGAAAAAGTAGTGGCTGTTGTAACTGGAGGTATTTTACTAGGAGTGTATTCACAGTTCTTTGAATGGATTCTAGAATTAACACACCTTTTAACTGAAACGATGCTTACATCACCTGTTACTCATTACGATATCTTGCAAGTAATGGCCGTAAACTCAGTAGGATATGGATTGATACTTATGATAGTAGTCTCTGCCATTCTATTTGTCTTTTTTCTCTCGATTCTATACCGAACAGTATTGTTTGTTATTCTTTACATTACGGGAGTTTTAGCAATTCCTACTATCGTAAACGATCAATACAATTTCTTTAACTTATGGATGAAAACAGTTGTTAGCAATATCTTAACGCTCACGATTCAATTACTTTGCTTTGTGCTTGGAATTAAAACATTAGTCGATCTTGAAGGTGGAAATATGGTCGTTGGAATGATCTTTTTCATTGTAGGACTTTCAATCCCAACATTATTGAATCAATTCGGAGCATCAACTGGAACGGCAAAGTCAGTAGGCTCATCTGTAAAATATGTCGCTCGTTACGCGAAAAGATAAGGGAGTGTTTAGATGAAAAAGTTGATATTAATAAGCTTTATCCTCTTAATGGGGGTTATTATCGCTGGCTGTACGAATGGTGAAGAAAAACAAGAAGCATTTAAAGAAAATAACGAAGTGTTTACTCAAGAAGACTTTGAAAAGGCAGAAGAAATGACAATGTTCCTCGATGAAAAGATGAATGATTTTGAGGAAGAAGCTAACCAATTAATTGAAAATGGAACGATCGATACAGGCAATAATGAAAATTTCTCCGAATCCATTAAAAACCTTGGACAAGAAACCGTTATTGCACCATTTTTAGAGCGCTATCCAGGTAGTTTAATAGCAGGAGATGCTTCGACTATTCCACTCACTTTCGAATCTTCCAGTACAGAACCTTGTGGCTTTGGAAACTGTGCTTACGACAAAGTAGAAGTCTTGGACGTTGAGTACAATTTTGAATCGAGAGATGTTTATACTTCAGAAGAATTCGAGCATAGTCAATTGATCTATAACGACATTCAAATGAAATACAAAGAACGATCGGAAGAAGAGAAGCAATCAGCAGTATTGAGCTTTATGAAAACTACAGATGGTCAATTGATTTTCTCACAGGTACCTTTTCTTCATGTCGAAACTTTAAATTTGAAAAAAGCTGATGAAGAGTACGCTGAAATTCAAGCAAGTGTGCCAGAAAGTGAAGTAGAGGCTGAACAAGAAGCCTATCGTAGCGAAGTGGAAGAATCCTTAGCTCATTATCCAGAGCTTCAATAGTTATATAAAGGTGGTGAACGTTACATGGTTATTCGCACAATCGCCAATCGAGTCGGAACCATCGAGATCGATCAGAATGCGTTTTATTTCTTGCAGCCACTTTCCGCATTTAAAACAGAGGAAATGGAACAGATCGAACGGGCTTACGAGAAACAGATGCAACTGGTCACAGGAGATCCGACCTTCTTATCAGCCCAGGAAATTTCTTTTCAGTCGGGCCAGGTCCGATTCGAGTATGATTTAACGGATTTGCATAGTTTTAATGCGTTGAAAGCGATGGAATTTGAAGACAAACTGACGTATTACTTATCGCTCGTCCAATTGGCTCGGCAGTCTGAAATCAATGTCTTGTGGCAAAAAGAGAACTTCGTGCTCAATAAAGAGGAATCTCTCCTTCATGCGATGGTCGCTGAAAATGACGTGATGCCATTAAATCATGAGAAAGATCGACTGACGGCTGTCAAAGAGCTAATCATCATTTCTCTGACACGATTAAATCAAGTGTACGGCAGACCAAGAAGAATCGATTTTTTAGAGCAAAGCGATGAAGTGATCCGGTTTGCCGAAACGATTTATTTGCGTCTGCAGTCGTTGGAAGAAATGGAAGCCTATATTTCAGATGTGTTCAATCAAGTAGAAGAACAGAAAAAAGCGAAGCAACAGGAACTGGAGTTGGCCAAGCAAAACCAAACAAAGTGGTCCGTCACGATGGCGTCGCTTCGTGAGAGTCTTCAACGACTCCCTTCCTTTAACGAACAGCCCCAAGAAAACCGTACAAAATCGGCAACTGGTGGGAATAAAAAGTTATTTGTTGGCGTGGCTGCCGTTCTCCTAGCAGCATTCGGACTGAACGTCGTCCTCACGCAAGCAACAGAGAACGCTCAGGGAACGGAGCCTGAGGAAGTGAACGATGTCGAACTGAACCTGATAGACGTTTACAGGGAAGGGCTCCTAGGAGATATAGACGGTGTCTTAGAAAGCTTAGAATCCGTAGACTACAGTGAATTACAAGTTGCTGATCAGGAGGTACTCAATCGCTTGTACATCAAGCAAGGCGAGTATGAAAAAGCACTTCGTAACCAACCTGAGCTAATCGGATCCATCGCCGAGCAACTTAGCCGTGATGAGGACGTGGAAGGGCTGGAAAATCTTCAAGAGACGACTGATGAACCTTCCGAAGTCATTGAGTTTGAACTAGCTGCTGTGAAAGAAGAGTGGACGCGAATTATCGAATTGCGAAACCAAGTCGAACTAACTGATCGTCGGGTTGAAACGGTTTTATCAGCGTTTATTGCAGAAAAGGATTTCCAAGGCGCGAAAGGGTTTCTCGAAAAACATGAGCTAACCGATGAAAAGTTCATGAGTTCAGTGCTAGAAGCCGAAAAAGAGGCGCTTCAGTTAGAGGAATTGCAGGCAGAAAAACAGAAACTAGAAGAAGCGATTGAAAAAGAGAACGATAAAAAAGCATCGAAGAAAGCCGAAGAGCGCTTGAAGGAGATTAATCAAGAAATTGAAGAGATTGCTAAGCGAGCGTAAGGGGGGAAGAATGTGCATACAAAACGGATTAACAATTCAGGACGTATTGTGATTCCAAAAGAGATTTTAGAAATGTTTGAGCTGCACGAGGGTGACCTAGTCGATGTCACACATAACGACCGACAGATTATCCTCGAACCTCATCGTCAACGGTATGTCTGTGCCGTGACGGGGAAAGTAGCGGATGAAGCCATTCGAATTGGCGAAGCATGGATCAGCAAAGAGGGCCTAAAGCAAATTGTGAAATACATGAGTGACGAATAAAAACGTACCCGGCAATGAGTGAATAGCCGGGTACGTTTTTTTGAATGGTCTGTTACTTCTTCGTAACGTTCTGTAATTCTTCGAGGAGAATAGCTGCGCCTTTCGGACTCAGATGTAGTCCCTTCGCGTATTCGAAGTTATCGTCTAAGATCTCTCCTGTAATCGCGCACGTCTTTTCCGTTTTATATTTTCGCAAAATGATTCGATCATCTTCCATAAAGATTTCCATCGGATCCCCAACAGAGACACCAAGTGCTCTTCTTAATTCAATAGGCGTGACGATGCGCCCTAATTGGTCTACTTTTCGTACGATTCCTGTACTTTTCATATCCTATCTCCTTTAACTCAAACTACTATTATTGTATCGAATTTAAACTAGGGATGGAAATAACTTCACAGCATAAGAGGTTGGTTCTTTCTATCTCAAATAGTTCTGTTTTTTTGTCCGAAGTGATTCTAAAAGTGGCACAGGTGATTCTATTAGATGACTGTTTAAATAGGGTTAAGATGTCGGCGAGATGATAGTATGTTAGTTAAGTAAGAGATGATGGGAATGCTCATTTACATCAGGTGAAGGGTTTACACCGCCTCAATAAAGCTGTTTGAGTAGGTTTGAATGGGTAGCTAATAGACTGTAGAATTCTCTCTAGGTTAAGTAACTGCGCATACCTAATAGAATTCAACAATGACAAGACATTACAGAGAGAAAGGAGTATGAAATGACTTCATTTGTTAGACAATTTAAGTCATTTTAGTTATAATACATATGACAGAAATCTATTTTTCCAAAACAATCGATAAGCAGCAGCAAGTATTGCCTTTCATTGAGAAGCTGACAAACAAGGATTCAGAACTTGGTATATTAATCTATCAAGGGTTCGCGGATCTCGAGGAAGCGCCGGAATCTATGTATCCACTCGGTGAAGCAAAGCCTTATCGGGTAAAACGAACGTTTCGTGGTCGCGAGGTAGATGTGGAGTTGGTCAAGCGTCTTTCAGAGCCGAGGATCTTTGAAATGAAGGCCGATGATGGGGCTGAATTTCATCGATTTATTTACTTTCCGTATTATTACAAGGATGAGCCGTGTTATGTGTTTGTTTACGGATTTACGAAAGTCCATGGAAAACCCGACATGACGAACTTTTATATGGCAAAAGCCAAACAACTATATGAGTATGTAAGACGGACAAAGCGAGAAAAAGACTTTTTTGAGGGGTGAGAGTAATGGCAACTTTGAATGACTTGAAAAGCCGCCTGATGCAGAATGAGGAGATAAAAGAAGCATTCGAAAGCGTTGAATATAACCGGAGTCGAAACATTTTTAAAAGACGGATGGAGTTAGGGCTTTCCCAAAGAGATCTTGCTGATAAGGCTAATGTTACGCAGAAAACCATCAGCCGGATTGAAGGGGGAGACCCAGGGATACGCCAAACCACGCTTATCAAGGTGTACACAGCATTGGATCTAAAAGAGGATGGAACTCCTCCTGAAAGAGAATACGTCGTTCATCAGTAAGCAAGAGATTAGTTTACTTGAAATATTGTCTATATCTAGGGAAATTTAAAAGGCTACAAATGTAGCCTTTTTTAATTTGCTTGGAAAAGTAAAAAACTTTATATAAGTACCGTCCAATAGGAGAATCCCATTGCTAATAAATATTAGTGTATTCCTCACTTAACTATTGAGATGCAAAAGTAAGGAGGAAACTCAAATAAAGCTTTTCCTATGATTAGAATATTTGCTCGGTAAATTAATCTTGGATGCCCAAGTACAGTGGGAGATACCTTAGCAGATGGTTACTTCTCTTTTTGTTCCAAATCATTTTTGTATTTGGTTTTTAAAGTTGTATTAATATTGATTAAAGCCATTAATATAAAACAAAGCATTATAAAAGTTACAATTTCACCTGTAAAAAAAGACAGGATGCCTAATATCATAGCAAGTACCCCGTACCACCTATTATTCATGAGTAAAGTCTCTCCTTTGCTTATCAAAGTATGTTCGCTAAGTGATTTATCCACTTAATGCTACCATAATAACCAATTGTTGTAATAATGGAGGAAGAAATATTTATATGTAAGAAGGAGTGAAAACATTGAGAGAAGACAAAAAGAAAGCTATGACAGATGCTGGGAAAGAAATGTTTATTGATAGTTTTCTAGATGCAGGAAGTGAAGTAGGCGCTGAAATAGTAAAACAATCCGTTGCGAGTGCTGCTGGTGATCTAGTGGTAGACACTGCTGCCTCTTTCGTCCCAGGAGTTTCTGGTATGTATCAAAACTTTAAACGCAACCAACATGAAAAAAATATGGTTCGACTTTATAGCGAATTAAATCTCAGAATGGAAGAAATCAGAGTGAACTTGGAAACTAAAACTCAAGAACAAAAAAATCATTTTGACGATCAATTCAAACATGTACTTGTTGCAGTGTCCGATGAACAACAAGAAGAAAAGATAAAGTATATGGTAAACGGTTTGGTCTATATTTCTGAACATGATCAAGTATCTGATGACTTTGTATTAACTTATTACGATGTGTTAAAAAGTTTAAGATTAGTGGATATTGGTGTTTTAAAACTAATGCATGACGCAAAATATGCTTTTGAGCAATCTTCAAGAGACTCATATACTGACATCATGGACAGACATGGAATAACTCAAGAGCAATATGAGGCTGTTCGGAGAAATTTATTTAGAATAGGTTTGTTAACGACTAAACTCGATATAAATATTGCAAATGATCTCGAATTACTAGCTAAGTCAATTAAAGACATTAATACGTATTTGGAGAAAGTCGGTAAGAAAAATGCAAATTTGCCACGGTTAAAGGAGCCAAAAATCAAATCAAAAGAAAGATTTGAAATTTCAAAGTTTGGCCGAGATTTTGTGAGGTTTTTTGTAAATGAAGGGAATTTAGACAGAGCTTAAAATGAAAAAATGGAATTCAGTCATCCATTGATACTTATTCAAAATTTTCAAGAGTGTCCATTTGGACGCTCTTTTTAATGAAAGATCTTCTCTTTTTTCCTATCGGATATAACTCGTGAAGAAAAGAGGTACATGAAAGACGCGTTAATTGAAAAGTTGAGCATTCGATGAATGTCTTGGAAATAAAGTGAATACCGATTATAAGTAGTATGTAAATTATCACATTAGAGGATTGTCATTACTGATGTACAGTTGCTTACTCTTCACTTTATTTTTGAGATATAGAGATAAGCAAAAAAAAGAGCGGATCCAGTCCACTCTCCTTACTGTTACTTCTTTTGCAATAAGGTTTGTTAGTTAACGAAGAGCTCATTTTTCAAATCGTACTAATGTTTTTTCTGGCATTTCAATTTGATTAATATCAAACTTATTAAGTTTTAAGGTTAAGTCGCTCGAGCGCTCTTCGCGCTCCTCGCCGATCCAACAAGTATAATGCTCAAAGAAATCACCTTTTTCAAGATAGTTATCCATAATTTCACAAAGTCTAATTAGCTTCTTTTTTGATTCAATAGATGTGCTAGTGTTCGTAGATTTCGAAATTTCAATCCCCCAATCACTTGATACCTCATAGACATAGGGCGTTGTGAACTGATACTTCTTTACATTTTGACGTTCGTACTTGCTCGAAAAACAGTTACCAATGACTATTAAATCATTAGAATCAGGATCACTAAGCGGTATTGCTATATTGCATCCAATATAGCCTGCTAAACTCATCTTCATAACCTCCTTGTTGAAAATTACCATTTATAAAATACATATCTTGCTAAACAAACACTCCAAAGAAAATTAAAATTCAAGGCTTTGTTTATAGACACTTTCTATAAGTATACGATGGGTTGTAGTAACAGAGGAATATCGATACTAATGTGAAATTGCTTATCATTCACTCAACTATTGAGGTGTGGAAACTAGCATTTATATAACAGTCCTGCTATACCAACTCTTTTACTTATCTTATCCAAGATTTTAAGTGTTGATATACAATGGAAGAGGGGGAAATAAATGAGTAATTACAAAGAGTATGAGCATATGTTATTGAAAACTTATGATGAAGCAGTTGCTTTTTTACTCCAAAAATATGGATCTGCACAAGACGATTATTTTAGAGAAAAGGCATATCAAAGGTTTATGGATGGAGAAATCAAAAGTATCCGAAAAGGAGAACATTCAAGAACCAATGAAGGATTATTCTGTCACCATATAGACGAGAATAAAAATTTAAACCTATCGAACTTGTCGTTTATAAAGGTAAATAAAATCCCGTTTGAATCTCAAAAGAAAGATAAGTTAGTTTATTGTGATTTGATAGAACATGCAATTTTACATGCTTTAATCGCTTACGAAACTTCTCAGAAACTGGGTTTCCCAGGATATATGTTTTATTTAATACCAAAAATCGAAGAATGGTATTTAGATTCAATAATACCTACAAGTACGTGGGAGAAAAACTGTTACAATAAATCATTCTTAACACCCGAAGAAACGGTTAATATCATAAAAAAAATGCAAGCAAAGCTAGACCTTCCTTATTGCAATAGTGCATCTGATTATTACGAATATAAGAAGAGAGTGGCTAAGAGACTAGAATATGGTAAATTGGCGACGGCAAGAGAGAAAAAAAGAAAAGCGCTAGAACAGACAGCGAAATATAAAGAAATAGAAAAAAACAGAGAAATAGAATTTCAAAAGAAGCGTAGGGAACAGTTTTATAAGACCTATCCAAACTTCAACAATACTGAGGTACATCTTGGTATTCCCAGAAGAAAACTAATAGCCATACTATACGATCATAAGTATAAAAATATTTATAAAAACAAAAAGGAACTTGAATTAGTAATGAAGCCAATTATGACTGAAAAAATTTTAGAAGAATTACACTCGGTCATTTCTAATATCGAGAATTGTAAAAGATAATGGATTTACTAATTAAAGGACGCGAATGAAGACACGAAAGTATACCTTTCGTGTCTTTTTCTAGATAGAAAGAGAGACAAAAAAGCAATGTCACCAGTAGTTAAATTGAATAATCTACATTAGCCAGAAAGAAAAACAAGAGCTTATATTTTCCTTAGTAATTAGAGAGATAATAATCAAGCAGGTTCTCATTAGTAACTCCAAATTCGTCTATATCTCGTTTTAGCTTATCAAATTCTTCAGTGGTTAATTCATGAATCTCATAGCCTTGCGCTCGTAATTCTTCTGCTGACGACATCTCTTCAAGAGTTTCACCTGAGTATAATATCCCATCAACGAACATTGCGTAAGGAGAAGACTCAATGATTTCTGGATCGTTCTCTATCTCAAAGCCACTAGAGGTTTCTTCAGCCAGCACTTTCATTTGATTAAATGAGGCTAAATCAAATTGATCAGCATCAGTATTGGCTGCTGACGCATCATAAAGAGCCGGGTTATTTTCATAATCAGCCATTATCTCATCGATGGTAACACTAACTTGAGGAGGCTCAGTTACTTCATATCCCGAGATACCCATGTTGAGTACACCATCTACTGGATAAAATGTATCGACTTGTCGTTCAATCCTATAGACAGGATGTCCAACCCCGGCCCCAGAATGAACTTGTATAAAGATAAAAGATTCTTCCATCCCATATAGGATAGATCCCAAACCTTCACTGATGCTTTGCGGTCCTCCACGCTCATCGTAATAAGGCGCAAGCAAAGCTACTTGAGTATCCATTGGCAGTGATTCGAATTTTTCCCTATTTGATTCTTTGTTCTGAGGAGAGGAATCAGATAAAACTTCTAGTTCATTATTTGTTGAATCTTCTTCTTCAATTTCCTTCGTTTTTTCAACCTCATTTCCTTTTTCTAATTCTTTTTGGACTTCTTCTCGATAAATAGTTTCGAGTTCTTCTTTTGTTAGTTCATTGCTTTCTTGATTACATCCCGCTAAAAATAATATGCTTATAAAACCACCCCACTTAAGGATATTTATCATGATCTGTCACACCTTTCACGAACAATAAGTTTCATTACAATAGTACCATATTTTAGGTGAGTGATTCGGGACGATTATCCATGTCAATGCATAAAAGAAAATGAATCAAATCTGATAAGCTCAAATTAATTTTATGCGTAAATAAATAGGCTTTCATCTATAAGTATAAGAGTTAGTGTGCTCTTGCTTTCTACTGTTAGAATAGAAAGTGATGAGGATTAAAAGGACTTAGCATAAAGCGCGGTTTTTAGATAATTACATATCAGCCAGAAACTTCATCAATGATAAGAAAAGTGAGGAATAGAATATGAGTAACTTAAACACAATACTATTTAGTGCTGCCGATAACTTGCGTAGCAAAATGGACGCATCAGAATACAAGAATTATTTATTAGGTCTAATTTTTTATAAATACCTTTCGGATCGACTCCTGGTAAAAGTGGTGGAACTTTCGGAGGAATCGTTAGAAGAATACTACACGGCAGACAAGCAAACAGAATTATATAAGACATTATTAGCTGATGAAGACATCAAGAGCGATTTGATTGAAACCTTAGTCGACACATTGGGCTATGACATTGAGCCGGCGTATCTTTTCAACGTCTTGACGAATCAAGCGAAACAAAACACATTTCAGTTAACTGATCTTAATAAAGCCTTCATTGACTTGTCGACAAAATACGACCAGTTCAATGGTTTATTCGATGATGTAGATCTAACGTCCAAAAAATTGGGCTCCGATGCACAGCAACGAAATATCACGATTACTGAAGTGATTAAGAAATTGAATCCGATTAACCTCTTAGGGCACGGGGGCGACGTTATTGGGGATGCGTATGAATACTTGATTAGCCAGTTTGCTTCAGAAGCTGGCAAGAAAGCTGGGGAGTTCTATACGCCCCATGAAGTGTCGGTTATGATGGCAAGAATTGCTGCGATGGGACAAGAAGACAAGAAGCTATTTAGCGTATACGATCCAACGATGGGATCTGGCTCTTTGATGTTGAATGTCCGGAACTACATTCACCACCCGGAGAATGTAAAATACCATGGACAGGAACTGAACACGACAACGTTTAATCTGGCCAAAATGAACTTGATTTTGCATGGTGTTGATAAAGAAGATATGCGTTTAAGTAATGGCGACACGTTGAACAAGGACTGGCCAACGGACGAACCGTATACGTTTGATTCTGTATTAATGAATCCTCCATATTCAGCGAAATGGTCTGCAGACGATACCTTCTTAGACGATTCACGCTTTAACCGTTTCGGTAAATTGGCACCGAAATCCAAAGCCGATTTTGCGTTTCTCTTGCACGGGCTTTATCACTTGAAAGACTCAGGAACGATGGCAATAGTGTTGCCGCACGGTGTATTGTTCCGCGGAGCTACGGAAGGTGTGATACGAAAGAAATTGTTGGAAGATGGCAGTATTGATGCGGTCATTGGGATGCCTAGTAACTTGTTCTTCGGTACATCGATTCCGACAACCGTCATTATCTTGAAGAAAAATCGTGAGACACGAGACGTTTTGTTCATAGATGCCAGCAGTGACTTTATTAAAGGGAAAAGCCAGAACAAATTGTCTTCAGACAATATCGACAAGGTTGTAGAAACGTATCGAAATCGAGAAGGGAATGAAGGCTATTCACATCTAGCAAGCTTCGAGGAAATTAAAGAAAACGATTTCAATTTAAATATAACTCGATATGTCGATACCTTTGTTGAAGAAGAACCAGTTGACATGGCTACAATTGGATCAAATATCAAGGATATACGAAGAGAAAAAGCAGAACTAGAATCAGACCTGTATGACATGATCTCTTCACTGCAATTTGAAGAAGAAAATGCAGAATGGATAAAGGGTGCTTTAGGGGTGTTTGATCGTGAAAAATAAGCAAGTTCCAGAAATTAGATTTAGAAATTATGATGATGAGTGGGAAATGCAAAAGTTGAAAGATGTAGCAAAATTTATTAGAGGTTCTTTCCCACAACCCTACACAAATCCAGATTGGTATGATGAAAAAAATGGTCAACCTTTTGTACAAGTTGCTGATATTGGTTTTGATTTAAAATTAAATAAAGATACAAAGTTACATATAAGTAAAATTGCAGAGCATAAAAGTAGATTCGTAGAAAAGGGGAAAGTTGTCGTTGCGCTGCAGGGAAGTATAGAAACAAGTATAGGAAGAGTAGCAATAACTCAATATCCGGCTTTCTTTGATAGAACAATATTAATTTTCGAGAGCTATAAAGTAGACATTGATAATTACTATTTCGCCCAGGTTATTCAAAAGTTATTTCATCGGGAAAAAGAAAGAGCTTGGGGCGCAACAATTAGTACAATAACTAAAGAGGCACTAAGTGAATTTTTTATTGGTTTACCTGATATCGAGGAGCAGAGAAAAATTGGCCAATTTCTAAAGAAACTAAATGATACAATTTCTCTTCACCAGCAAGAACTCGATACGCTCAAACAAACCAAGCAAGGTTTCTTGCAAAAAATGTTCCCAAAAGAAGGGAAGTCAGTACCAGAAGTTCGTTTTCCAGAATTTACTGAGAAGTGGAAGATTTGTAAGTTGGGAGAAATTGTAGATATTACAATGGGACAATCCCCTGATGGGAAAAATTATACAAAAAACTCAAATGACCATATTCTAGTTCAAGGAAATGCAGATATTAAAAATGGCTGGGTTTCTCCACGAGTATGGACTACACAAGTCACGAAGACTGCAAGTAAAGGTGATATTATCCTCAGTGTGCGCGCACCGGTTGGAGACGTTGGAAAAACGCAATACGATGTGGTTCTCGGTCGTGGTGTAGCTGGGATTAAAGGAAATGAGTTCATATTTCAATTGTTAAGCAAGATGAAAATAAATGGATTTTGGACTAAATATAGTACAGGTTCTACATTTGAATCTATTAATTCAACAGATTTAAAAGAAGCAATGATAAACATTCCTTCTGAAGTAGAACAAATCAAAATAGGTAACTTCTTCAAACAACTAGACGATGTCATTGCACTTCATCAACAAGAACTCGACGCCCTAAAACAAACCAAAAAAGCCTTCCTGCAAAAAATGTTCGTCTAATCGAATGGAAAGGAGGAAACCCATGGCCACGATTCGACACACTGATGAAGTCGAAGTTGAGCGTCGATTGATTCAAGTCCTCGGCGAAGGACATAACCAGTGGAACTACCGATCTGACCTTAAATCCGAAGAAGATCTCTGGCAGAATTTACGCTCAAAGATTACGCGGAATAACTTGGCGGAACTTGGTGAACACCCCCTAACCGATCAAGAATTTGAAACGATTAAAACTGAACTGCTGGCAAAGACAAAAACACCTTTTGATGCGGCACGCTGGCTCAAAGGGGAGAATGGCATCGCCCGCATCACGTTAGAGCGAGAAGATACTACCCTGCCGTCGCTGTCATTGGTCTTGTATTCCAATCAAGATATCGGGGGAGGCATCTCCACATATGAGGTCGTGCATCAAATTGCGAAACAAAAAGTGGAGGCCGATGGGCGTGATCGGAGATTCGACGTCACCTTGCTAATCAACGGCTTGCCGATTGTGCAAATCGAATTGAAACAAGCCACCTCTAAAGATGGCGTGTACCAAGCGTACAATCAAATCAAAAAATATGCAGAAGAAGGCATGTTCCGAAACAATATTTTCGCCACGCTTCAGTTGTTTGTCATTTCAAATGAACAAACCACGCGTTATTTTGCGAATGCGTTGCCAAAAGATATGCACAAGAAATTTCTCTTTAGCTGGCGTACGAAAGATAATCGAAAAGTAGATAACTTGTATGAATTCGTCAAGCAAGTCTTAAACATTCCCGATGCGCATCGGTTGATTGCGAATTACACGATTGTCAGTGAAGACCAGGACAACAAAGCGCTCATGGTCCTGCACTCGTATCAGATCCACGCGATTGAAGCATTGTTCGCTTCAGCAGTGAAACATCAATCCGGCTATGTGTGGCATGCTACCGGATCGGGCAAAACCTTAACGAGTTTTGTTTCGACGAAGTTGCTTGCCCGAAAGTCCGGCATCGACCGCACGGTGATGCTGATTGACCGGAAAGACTTGGATAGTCAAACGACCTCGGAATTCACGAAATTTGCTTCTGAATTCAATACCGGCATTTCATCCGGCACGGCCAAATCGAACAGCTTAATCGTCGGGACAGGAAGCTCCAAAGAGTTGAGTGATACCTTGCTATCGAGTGCCAATTCGAACACTGTGATTATCACCACACGGCAAAAGCTAGAAAATGCGTTGCGGTATGCCGAGAAACAAGAAGCCGACAAAGGGTCCCAGCGTTTTAAAAAGCTCATGAGCCAGCACATTGTTTTTATCGTGGATGAGTGCCACCGGGCGTTAAGTGCGGAAGGCATGGAAGGCATCAAGCAATTCTTTCCCAATTCCACCTGGTTCGGCTTTACCGGTACGCCTATCTTTGAAGAGAATAAAAAACAAGCCAAGGGTCGCTTGGCGCGCACGACGCATGATCAATACGGCGAAGTGCTGCATACGTACACCATTAAGAATGCCCTTGATGATGGTGCGGTCCTCGGCTTTCAAGTAGAACACGAAGACACAATCGAACCGACATCCCTCAGTAATTACATTTTCAATCAACTGCGGCCACAAGAGAGGTTCTCAGAGCTCAGCGACAATGAACTGAATGATTACATTGATGAAATGGACGGGCTCGAAAAGGAAGCGTATCTGGAAGCCAGTTTCTATGAAAAAGACGAACACATTGAAAAAGTACTGCACAAGATTTTCAGGCCGGATAATGCCTATACAAAATTCGACTTTCAAAATGGACGTCCTCAGAAATCAGCAATTCTCACCACCAGTTCGATTGAGATGGCCAAGCGCTATTACCAAGCCATCAAGAAGATGACTGCAGATTCAAACTGGATGACGAATGAATTTCAAGGACACCCCATTCGAACAGGACGAACGATTGAAGATCTTGATTTTCCTCGGACTGCGATTACCTATTCCTTGCAAGAAAATGAAGAGGACTCGAAGGAAAACCAAGATGAAATGAAGGCCATTATTCAGGAGTACAATGACTATTACAACACTTCGTGGTCGATTGAAGACATCAATCGCTACAATGGGGATATTAACAATCGGTTAGCACGGAAACGGGCAGAATTCAAACAGGTTGGGAAGCAAGTGGATTTGGTCATCGTCGTGGATAGACTGTTAACGGGCTTTGATGCGCCGACGGTTCAAACCTTGTTTGTGGATCGCAATTTGAGTTACGCGAATCTGATTCAAGCTTTTTCGCGCACCAATCGAACCTATCCTGGAAAGACTAAAGGATTGATTGTGACGTTCCGAAAACCCGTGACTATGGAAGAAAACGTGCGGGCTGCCACGAAGTTGTATTCCGAAGCTCAGGAAGAAAATCAACTGGTGTACCCGACGTATGACGAGTCGAAAAAGCGCTTCAAAAAAGCACACAAATCACTGATTGAGAAAGTGCCAGATCCGTCTAAAGTCGATGAGCATTCAAATATTGAAGTGCGTATCCAATTTATCCAAGCTTTCCAAGAGTTAAACAATGCCTATGAAGCTTTGGTCACTTACGATGATTACAACGACGACATGGCGAAGTCCGATGCGTTACGCGAGCAAGTAGAAACCTTAGAAGCTTACATTGGCACGTATAATACAGTGAAAGGCTCATTGATGGTAGATACAGAACCAGGAGACGATGACGAACCCGGTCCAGACTTCTCAGAAATTGAGTTTTACGGTGAAAATGCGAGCACAACGTATGACATCGATTCAGCTTATATCAACTTGTTGCTGGAAACCTACGCAGCGAATAACCAAGATATCCGTGAAGAGATTGAAAAAGCCTTGCAGAAACTCAACAAATCCACTGTAGTGAAAGAAGTATACCGTGGGATTTTGAATGCGATTGATACGGGTGAAGTGGATGAGAATGAGGATGTGTTTGTGGTGAAACGACGCTTCTTCACGCAAACGTTTGACCAGGCAATTCAAGAATTTGCGGACACGTGGTTTGTCTCGGAAAGCGAATTACATCTATCAGCTATTCAATACGAGATTGGAACGCAACCCATTCCCAATATTCGCGGAATCCTAGAGAGTAAACGGTTTGCTGAATACAAAAAAGCTAACCCAGGGGTCAGCCCACTAAAATACGGTCCGGAAATGAAGCGTCAGTGGACGCAGTTGCTGGATGAGGTCATTGTGCCCTTAGGTGACGAGTTAAGATGAAAATGAAGCGATATAAGTTATCTAGTTCATTGTTTAGAAGGATAACTTTATAACAGATAAAGTGAGGTAACCGTGCAATGACATCAAATCGAACGTTAATGCTTCATTTTCCAGATGCTAGTCATGCAACTTCGCTACGCATCTTCTAAGATCCTACGAGTCAGATACGTGGATTTTATTTTACGAAGAGTCAACTCAGTAAAGTTGAGTCTTTAGAATACGCCAATAACCATGCTGTATATTTTCTTTTCTCCGTTGCAGAAGAATCGAGCGTCTATATTGGACAGTCTGTGAATGGGATTAAACGAATTAAATCACATTTGAGAGAGAAGGATTTTTGGCAATTTGGAATTTTATTTGTGACGGATAATAACAGCTTTGACAAGTTGAGTATCGACTACTTAGAGTATTACTTTATTCAAGCATTCGCTAAAACTCAGTATAGTTTAGAAAATCAAGATTTAAGAACAACCGCCCCTAACGTGAATGTATTTAATTTATCTACTTTAAATTCATTTGCTTCGCAAACTCAGTTTTTACTTGAAGCAATGGGTATTTCTTTTCAACCAAATATTTCAGCCAATGGAGACGGTAACGAAGAAGAAACTTTCCAAGCTCGTTCTCCGTATCAAGCATCAATCAAGTTACAGGACGGTCGATTTGTATTGCAGACAAATTCTGTAATTAAGGCTCCTTTAAACAAGACAAAGGCCTGGAGTGACGGTGGCAATTTTCATAAGCGTTCGCAACGGAGATATAATCAGCTTTTAGAGTCAGGAAAAGCTATTAAGATAGATGAGCTGACGGCAAAGTTAGTTGATAATGTAGAGTTCACTAGTCCTAGTACACCTGCTGAACTTTGTTTAGGGGTTTCCCAAAACGGTTGGAAGTTCTGACAAGGTTTAGATGAAAAGAGAAAAAAGGAAATTTAATAAATATTGTTTTTATAGGAGCAAAAGAAGGAGATGAGAATCTCCTTCTTTTTCATATACTTTCACATTGGGTGGTATACCGAAATATATTTCTTAGATAGGTAACTTTGATATAATAAATTTTACAACAAAAGGAAGAGATATAATCAATTAGATACTAGATTTCCTTATTATCTTTATCGAGACAATTATTAATGTAAGTTGCTAAAATAAAAAATCTGAAAAGGAAAGTGACTCATTTTGAAAAGGACGGACATAGATAACGAAACTAAAATAGCAGAAAAGTTAAAGTTTTGGGAAGAGCAAGATCAAATAAACAATGAAGTAATTCCAAGAGTAATTAAAAATCACGAAATGATTACCGACTTAACATTTCAGTTTGAAAAAAAACTAAAACTAATTGCTTCACTACAAGATGATATAGAAAAACTTCATGGGAATATTAATGACTTAACTGAATTTAAGTCACAGACAGATATTAGAATTAATTATCTTAATAAAGAAGTCAGCGAATATGAAAAACTAAAAACTACAGTATATAAGCAGGAAAAACAAATCGAAGAAATGAAAAAAACTTTGATAGAAAAAGAACAAAGTCCTCGTGTTACAGAAAAGAGAGCGTTTAATTTCCTAATTAGTATCGGTGTTCTTTTTGCAATTGCATTGTCAATAATCGGGATATATTTTTGAGGTGGCTTTATGGAATCGTATAAAAAGCTGGAATTATTGAAACAAATACCTAAATCAGAAGCTCTTAGAAGTAACTTATCTAAAGAGGAAATGTATGCATCATTAGAAGTATTAAAAGATAGAGATGTATTAGTACAAGCGAGTATTTATTCTTCAATAGTGGGTTATCAAATCTTAGAAACAAGAAATATTCCTGATGAATTATTTACAGCATACGCCACTCAATACCCCCAAATGTTTGAGAATGGCACCTCACTTTATGAAAAATATTTAGAGGTTTTTGATAAGGGGGAAGGATCTGTTTTAGGTTTGGTAAATGGTGTTAAAGGAAAGTTTTTTGAGTACCACGTTCAAGAAAACTTGGCGGAGAGGTATCAAGACTATGAATTTACGATTTCAGATGTTGCTAATCAGCCCATATGGGATATTAAAGGTGTTAATCCAGAGACAGGAGAAGAATTATTTATACAAGTAAAAATGATGGCTGCTACTCAAGCTAATAAATTATCGAATATAATGCAAGATAATCCTGGAGTTTATTATGCTGCAAGTTCGGAAATAAGAGAAAAAATACTTGATAAGAAACCTGAATTAAACGGTCAATTTGTACCTATTGATATTTCTAATTATGAATTTACACAGGGTGTAAAAGATGGGCTAGAGACATTAAGAGAAAATCTTGGAATCGATGTTCCAGATGAAATTTTTGCATTTGCACCATATTCAACAGAAATTATTTTAGGAGTAAGACTATTATTAGATCTTGCATCAGTAAATAGGGATTTTAAGCAAGTGCAGGCTACAGATAAAGCTCGATTAAGTGCAGTAAAAGTTCTTATTTTGTTTTCAAGATTTGGTGTAAATACTATTTTAGGATTTACAGGTTCATCCATAGGCACACTTGTTACTTTAGGTGTTGGTACAGCCGTTGGGGGAGTAAGTGGGGTAGTGTTAGGAAGCATAATTAATAAAAAAATAGCACCATATTCTTTGAGTATTGCATATTCATTATTAAAGCTTAGCGAAGAGGACGTCTTTTATTATAAAAATATAGAAAGAATAAATAATTTAGCTTATAGGTATAGAGAAAATAAATTGTATTTGAAAGAGCTTTAAATTGTCATCCTCTTTTAATGTTGTATTTAAAAATGATGAGTATATAAGCTAAAGGTTTTAAAAATCAAAAACGATGGTTTATAATAGGCAAGAATTAGATTCAGATTTTCTTCTTTGTTTTATTTGTTTATGTTTCAAAACTATGTTCAAAATCAATATATCAAAAAAGGCTTTCCAATCAGCTGGAAGGCCTTTTTATTTCTACTCGTTCCAAAATTCATGTACATCCTATCAAATTTATAAGTTTTATCAACATTAAGAAAGACCAGGACCAAATAAAGCCCACCAATGCATTAGGTGAGCTCATGATGGGTATTCTATTTGAAGTTCTCCGATAAGTGATATATTGCAATCATTTATTCTGAATCCAAAAAATCTTCTATTGTCATTTGATCTGCATTTGTAAAAATATTTTGACCTGTTTCTAGAAATTTTTCTGAAGTTAAAAATTTACGTATAGTTTTTATTTTTTTGTCATTAATGGATGGAACTGAATAAGTTTGCCCATTTAAAACAATCTCTACACCCAGAGAATGTATTTGAGCAAAAATTTCTTTTGCATAAGTATGAACCCAACGTTTTAGTTTCTTCTGGAATGCAGGAGGTAGTTGATTCCATACGGGGTTGATCTTTTCACATATAGTTAAGGAGGAGAATGAAAAAGATTTAGCTCCAATATTCTTTCCTAAAAGGCTTCTCAAAGAATTACGAACTTGAGTTTTTAATAATTCTCTATTGTCATCTTCCATTTTTCCATTTATATCAAATGGAATTATATAAATTAAAGCTTGCTGTTTGATTGTTTCTCCGTCTAGTATTCTAACTTTTTTTGTGGTTTTATTTTTAAATGTAGACAAATAAAGTCCAGTATTGCTTATTTCCATTCCTAAAGTTTCGTGTTCAAGAGAATGTCCTAACACTCCTTTTACCTCATCACTTATAATTTTCACGGAATCAAACAATTCTTGCGCTTGGGTGTGATTTACTCCATAGATTATTTTTGAATTTATCTTTTCATTTTTTTCTAAAATAAATATTTCTTTTAAATATTCAGGTGTCAAACTAAGATAACCAGCAGCTTGCTTCGTACCGCGCTGACTCCAATCGACCTCAAAACTTTGAACTTTACATTCGATTAATATATATTCATTTTTTGACTCGTTATATAAGACGATCTCTGGAGTAACGTTTTTCTGGGGTTCACAAACTGTTTTCAACTTTTTTACGTTAATAGGGTCTAATGGAATAGTTTTTTCGATTTGTTTTATTGAGTAACCTTGTCTATTGAAATACGGATAAATATTCGAGTTTTTAGGGTAAGGAAGACTCAAATGAATTAGCATATTTAACTGGAACAGAGGATTGAGTTGTTGCATCATGGTTGTCCTCCTATTACTTGAGATAAAATATGTCCATATGGCATATCTCCTATAAACACTTCAATTTCTGGGTCCAAAAATTTCTGTATATTTGTTACCATTCGATGAATAGTATTGCCACATGTTCCTTTTGGCAAAAATAATATAAACTGTTCTGTACTTAAGTCTAGTATCACATTTTGCCACAAATGAAGATCTACTCCATAAATATGAACCCTATCTTCACTAATTCTCTTTATTTCACCATAAATTTTAAAAGGTTCTCTCCCTTTAGGAAATGTGTATTCGACAAAGTTATTAAATACATGTGGTTTTAAAGACTTGCTAAATTTAATTGTTATGGGGCTAGCTTTAAAATTAGATTCCAGTAGTGAGTCTTTACTTCTGACTTTTTCAATTTCTATCCAAACTTTCTGTTCTAAAAGTTCTGTCATTTTTTGATATACAGAAACGATTTGTTTTAGCTGCATTCGATGGTCAGTGAAACTATCAGATCTATTGGTAAACTTCCCGTTTTGGTATACATCATGTCCTCCTTTTCCTACATTACTTGGAAAACGAAGACTCCCCACTGAATGGAAAGAAGAGAAGTAGTTTCTAACTCCATCTAACTTTCCAACAATTCCACCAATCTCTTCGACCAGAGATACAGAAGAGATTTTATGCTCTTCAATAAATTCGCCATTTATCTGATGCTTCTCAAACATTCCATTAAATTCAAACTTCATTTTAGTGAATCGACTAGGATGATGATAAGAAGTAATGTCTGTTAAAAAATTATCAAACATTTTTCCCGAAATCCAAAGTGAGTCTAAAATAGTTGAATTTTTTACATACGACTGTGCAATCTGATCAGAGTATTTAGAGGGTTCAGTGGTATAAAGAGAACAAAAACGATTATTTATTTTTTCAATAAAACCTACTGTTTTATCATTAACGTCAAGTATGTATAGTTCTTCGTCTATTTGATTTATAGACCTCTTCTCATTTTCAAAAAGATTTGAAATACTAATGTCAGCGTTTAAGATAGGCTTTATTTCTTGTAAATTTTCATTAAAAGTTTCAAAAACATAAGATTTTAAGAGAGTATTTTTTGTATGATAGTTATCAAGCTGATTTTTAGTGTTTTGAGAATAATCTTCTAGATATTTGAATACATCTTGTCTTGTTTTCCACTGACCTTCCATTATGTTTCTCCTCCTTTTTTATACATAAAAAACCCCCTTCATGTTGAATGAAGGGGGTTTTGGGGTTTGCGCTCAATTGCGCGGAGTGCTCTGACTCGATGATCCCCATTTTGAAATGCGCTCGATTGCGCGGTGCGCTAAGGCACAACATACTGTTTCTTTAAATTAAATATAATACATTCTGTTTTTATTTGCAAGTATCCAAATCGATATTAGTTGTTAGTAGATGAATTAGAAGTTTCTTTTTTAGCCAATTGACTTTTTAAATCTGCAATCTCAATCAATAATTTGGCGTTCTTCTGAATTTCTTGTTCTAGATTTTCTTTAACTTCATTAATATTTTTGAATGTTTGAGGTAAAAAATGCTCCATGATTGCTAGGTCAACTTTATCCAAAACTTCCGGTCGGGCCTTTGCCTTATTTCTGTTTGAGTCTTCAATCTGGTATAAAACTCTATTTTTATCTACTATTCGAATAGCATCAAGACAAATTCCACTTTCATGATGAATACCATCATTAGTATCAACGTCAATGTGAAGAGGATCGCTATCTTGGTATTTACTCGTAGAAATTGGAGCAACAAGTAGGTGGTTAGAATTGTTGTCATATAAAACTAATGCCGGATGGACGAAAGTAAGTTCTTTATTAAAGTGTCCAAATAATTCCACTTGAACAATGTGACCTCTAGATAGATGTTTATTAAAAGTTCTAATGCTTCCTGAGTGATCCTCCACATAACGTTCTAAACCTACTAACCAGTTTATACCATAGTACTGATCTTTTTTCATTACAACATCGAAAAGTTCAGATAACAGCTTATTAGTATCTTTTATTAATTCAATGTTCTCGTATACCTTTGGATGACTATAAGCTGGTTTACCTCTTAAACTAATTAACAAATTTTTATACTTTTTCTTTAACAATATAACCTCTCCTACCTGATAATAACTCTATTCTAATCTTAATGATCCAGATTATGGATTACAACATAAAATTATAATTTCCGTTGGATCATTTATGTGTGATTGTTCAGAGAAGAGAATGGAATAAAACTTAGTGAGTCTCTTCTATAATATAATGGATAGAAGTAATACGTTATTGTAATTCAGATTCATAGTTTTTTACTAGTTTGTAGAAAGTCGTTTTTTTGATTTCCAATTCTTTCATTGCTTCTACTGCGGTTAATTCGTTTGACTTCCATCGTTTATATACTTCTTTAAATTCATTTGTCGTTTTAGCTTTTGGACGGCCAAAACAGATTCCGTTCTGCAATGCTATATCAATACCTTCTCGTTGTCGCTTTCGAATGCGTTCTCGTTCTTCTTCAGCCATCCAAGAGAGAATCTGCAAAACCAAATCGGCAATAAAAGT
>NZ_JAPEHT010000050.1 GCF_028823615.1 Planococcus sp. A6 | reverse complement strand
CCGTTTGGTACGAAGGCGTCCAAAAAGAAATTGACGCTCACCAGCCGGAAGTCATCGTCCTGAACGCAGGCGACAACCAATTCCTAGAAGGCGGCTCGCTTGTCATGGGCAAGGAAGACGTCCTACAAACGCACAAAGCGGCGCCGCAAGCGACATTGATCGCGAGCCATATGGAAGCGGTCAACCACTGGGCCTTGTCGCGCAAAGACCTAAAAGCTTTTGCAGACGAGCAAGGATTCTCTGATAAATTGCATGTTCCACAAGACGGCGAAGCATTCGAATTTTAATTGTCAAAAAGCCAGGAATCTGAATTCCTGGCTTTTCCTATGCAAAAATTAGACAATCGACGCCGCACGTTTTTCCTTGCCGCAGCGCTTGCAGCGATACCAGCGCATAGCGGGAACTTCTTCAACCCGCTCCTGGCGCTCAAAATCATGAAACCCAATCCGGCACAGCCAATTTTTCTCGCGATTCCCCATAAGCTGGCCAATCACCAGTAACAACAAGCCGCCGCCAATGAAATACCCCGCAAATTCCCCCAAAGGCGCAAGCAACTCAGCATCCGCAAACAACAAGATAATTCCCATCAAAATAATAAAACCTGCTAAAGTTTTCATATACTTCTCACCTCTTTCCTAATCCATTTTCGCCATTCTAGAACATAATTACTTTTGCATATGAATGAAAGAACAAGGTTGAACTTGCTTTCCTTAGAGATGAAGCGGAAAGGGGCCGACGCCTGAGGGACCGCGCGGGCTGGCGAGACAAATGTGCCGCGCTCTCTGCGGCACATTGGCTCGACGCCCACCAACCCGGGCAGCTGAAAACGCGACGTCCTGTCGCTTCAGCTGCATGACCCGCATCCTGCGGGCCCCAAGCGTGCCCCTTGCAGCGGAATCTCCACGCCAGAAAAGTTCCGCTGTAAATCTTTTAATGCGATCTTAGCTTCTCTGAAACGCAGTCTCCAGCATTTATATGTATCTTTTCTTTCCTTATTCCAATACAAAAACCCCTTCTCAAAAGAGAAAGGGCCAAGTTTTATAATGTATTGCCTTCTGCTGGAATCGGATTCTCTTTCAGCATATTCGCTAAATGGTACGTATTATACGCTAAGCGCTGAATCGCCGATTTAGAGAAGTCGTTGCCATGCCCCGCTTCCAAATACGACGGCCCTGGACCGGCTTCCCCGACCCAATACGCATCCACATTCGGCGGGATGACAAAGCCGATATGCGACAAGCCGTATAACAGCGATGCTGCTGAATGCTTCGCGCCATCTTCATTGCCGGTAATGACAGCTCCACCGACTTTATTATAGAAAATCGCCTGGCCTTTATCGTTGGTCACGCTGCTTGAGCCATACAAGCGCTCAATGGCTTGTGTCGCAAGCGAACTTTTTTCTCCGAGCCAAATCGGTGTGCCGATGATCACGATATCGGAATCTTTGACTTTCTCCAATATCTCCGGCCATTCGTCACCGTCTTCCATGTCTTCCTCCACGCCGTAAGCGATGTAATAATCCGCCAAACGGATGATTTCCGACTCGACACCAAGCTTTTTGTAATGGGTTTGAACGTCTTTCATGAACCCTTCAGTATTGGATTCTTCTTCTGAACTCTTCAATGAACAATTAAGGAATATTGCTTTCAAAGCCATGCAGGCACGTCCTTTCGTTTTCCGTCTCTCTCTAGCTTTCCCTGAAACGGCACGAAAAAAACATTAGTTTAAATCTTCGAATTCACGTGCAATGCGTTCCATCGCTTCTTGAATCAGCGGGCGCGGCGACGGGATGCAGATGCGCTGGAATCCTGCACCTTCAGGGCCGAACATCGTACCGTCTTCCAAAATGACATTCGCTTTGTTGTAGATGCGGTCATGGATTTCCTTATCGTCAACTCCGTAGCCGCGGAAATCGAGCCACATGACGTAAGTGCCTTCTGGAATGCGCACTTTCACTTTCGGCATACGCTCTTTGAGAAATTCCTGCATCCATTCGAGTGTCCCATCAAGGTATTCGTTCACTTGCCCGAGCCAGTCGTCGCCTTCTGTATAGGCTGCGATGAGTGCCGCGACCGTAAACGGCGTCGGCAATTGCATGCCGAGTTCCGCTGTGAATTTCTCGCGCAAGCTTTCGTTTTCGATGATGACGTTCGTGCAGTGAAGCCCTGCCACGTTGAAGGTTTTATTGATGGCCGTGCACGTGATGATATGGTCGGTCTCATCTGCTGCCAGAACCATCGGTGTGAAAGTTTGGCCGCTGCGCACCAAGTCGCCGTGGATTTCATCGGCGATGATCGTCACATTATGGCGCTTGCAGATGTCCGCCAGCTTGTTCGATTCTTCCGGCGTGAAGACGCGTCCTGTCGGGTTGTGCGGATGGCAATGGATGAACAATTTCGTATCTTCATCTTTTGCAAGTTCCTCGAATTCTTCGAAGTTGATCGAGTAACGGCCATCTTCATCCAAGACGAGTGCGTTGTTTTTCACGACTCGCCCGTTGCCTTCTACAGCGGAGGTAAACGGCGGATACACCGGGCGCTGGATAATGACGCCGTCGCCTGCTTCAGTCAAGGCTTTCACGGCGATATTCAAAGCGTGCACCGTTCCCGGGCTGAAGACGATGTGTTCTTTGTCGATTGCCCAGTCGTAGCGCTTATGAAAATATTGTTGGATCGCCTCAAAATACGTATCCGGTAAAATCGTGTAACCGAAAATGCGGTGGTCAACCGTTTTATGGAGCGCATCGACGATCGGCTGCGCGACCGGAAGATCCATATCCGCCGTAAACAGCGGGATTGTGTCCTCATCGTAGCGATCGGTGATGCCGAATTGCTTGATTAGTTCCGCACCGTCCCATTTCAGTGAATAGGTATTGCGGCGTTCAATTGTTTCGTCAAAATTATAGTTCATGCAAAAACTCCCTTTCTCGAATGGATTCAACACATCTAGTGTACCGCTCCTATCCGGTGAGTTGGTGAATTTTGCTTATCGTTACTCTTCGAACTTCTTGAGCAAATTCCCACGCAGGACGTCATCCGAGATTTGCAGTTCTTTCGAGCCTTCCTTGAACGGCTCTTCGCACGCCTCGACGCCCAACTCTTCACCGGTCATTCGCCAGAAGCAACTGCCGTTTTCGTAAATGCCGTCGGATGACGCGATAAAGCTCAGTTCCCCCGTGATGAACGAGCCGTCACGGAATGTCGCCCGCCCGCCTTCTGCATCCCA
The DNA here is from genome assembly GCF_028823615.1 of Planococcus sp. A6. Lineage (GTDB taxonomy): Bacteria > Bacillota > Bacilli > Bacillales_A > Planococcaceae > Planococcus. Next base: position 19,861 of record NZ_JAPEHT010000050.1, on the reverse strand, counting down.
CATATTGCGGCCGATGAAATGATGCTGTGCCGGGTCGCCACCGAGCACATCGAGCAAGCTCGGTGCCAGATCGAGCTGGCTTGCCACTTGGCTGAAGGTTTTCGGTTCCGTACCTGGAATATGGAGAATAAGCGGCACGTTTTTATTCGTTTCGAAATAAGTGAGCGGGTCTTCCGCATCAGTGAACTCCACGAACTTTTTCGTATTCGACGTCATGCCTGTGCTATGGTCGCCGTAAATGACCAGCACCGTATCATCGAGCATCCCTCTTTGCTCGAGCCCATCGACAAATTTGCCGATTGCCTGGTCGACATAATGAATCGACTGCAAATAATTCTTGAAGTGGCGGTCATGATAGCCGTTATAGCCTTCCGTGTTGAGCAGTTGCAAGTGTTCCGGCATCTCGAACGGGTGATGGCTCGTCAAAGTAACGATTTGCGAATGGAAGGGTTCTTCAAATCCAGCCATCTCCTCGAGTGATTGTTCAAGCAGCGCTTCGTCATTGATCGCCCAGCCGATCACTTCCGCTTCCTCGAAGTCATCGTCCGAATAGAACGTGTCGATGCCAAGCTGTGGATAGATGATATAGCGGTTCCAGAAACTTGCTTTATACGGATGGAACACATTGGTCCCATAGCCTTGCTCCTTTAAAATGCCCGGAAGTGCGTCGAATGTATTTTCAGCATGGAGCATATAAGCGGAACCTTCAGCTGTTGGATACAAGGAGGTATTCAACAGGAACTCGGCATCCGAAGTCCGACCAAGCGCCGTCTGTTCGTAGAAGTTCGGGAAATAGAGATTTTCCCTTGCCAAACGGTTCAAGTTCGGCGTGATTTCCTGCCCGTTCACTTCACGGTTCAGGACGAAATTCTGCAGCGCTTCCACTTGGAGGACGATGAGGTTTTTTCCTTCTGCCACCCCGGAATACGGGCCAGGCATGCGCTCGGCATTGCGTGCGTCAAACCAATCCTGGCTCGCTGAGATTTCATCTTCACTATAGACTTTGCGGTTGATGAAATTATCATCGATATAGCGCGTGATATTGGCGCTGTGAAATCCGAGCAAACCGGTGAAATTATACACCCGCATATTCGAAATCAATTTATTGAACTGCCATGCGCCGCCGCCTTCCATCGATTTAGCGAATGGCACCGCCGTCAACTGCCAGCCGAGCACGAGCACCAACAGCGCCGTCCCGACTTTCGCCCAACGAGAAGGCATGCGGACATCCGCCTTTTTCCGGCTGATAAACAGCCAGAGAATCGCCATCAATAACACGTCCGCCAAAAGCAATGCATCGCTCAAGCGGAATAAAGCGAAAATACTTTCGCCGACATCGCCCACTTGGCGCATCTGCATCAACACCGTCACGGAAATGATGTCCTCGAAATAACGGAAGTACAAAGTATCCGCCAAAATGATGAAACTCAGCACCAAATTGGTGATCGCCATCCAAAATAGCCGTTTTCGGCCGTGCAAAAGCAATAGCCAGAACGTGCTGAGCAGGAGCGTCCCAACGCTGATCATTAGCACCCCTTCAAAAATCCGTTCATTGTCCCCTCCGAACAGCCAAGAAACGAATTCCTCGGCATACGCAAATGGGCCGAGCGTCGTAAACAGCGTGCCGCTGACATTCGAAAAATAATACACCTTTCCTAACAGCAATAAAACAAATAATGCATAATCCCATTGGCCGAGCAGAAATTTCCCAGCCGCTTTCACTTTTTCCAATCACAAAACGCCCTTTTCTCTTTTTCTCATAATATTACCATACAAGAAAATAATATTTCCATTTTTTGATTAATTATTGATTTTTTCGACTCACTCTTTCTTTCACATGAAAATCACGCATATCAATTTAATGGAACGGGTAAAGATTCCTATACTTCATTCTAAAAAAAGGAGGGATTGCATGAAACATCTCATTGCACTGGCTATTAAATTCGTCATCATCACCGTTGTCCTGTTGATCGTTTTGACGTGGGCATTTGATGTCAGCTTCATGAATACCTTGATGATCAGCCTTGCGCTCACAGCCTTGTCCTATGCGGTCGGCGATATGCTCATTTTCTTGAATGCCGGCAAGCCGAACAACCAGTCAACCCGCAACACTATTGCGACATTCACGGATTTCATCATGGCACTGGGCGTCATCTTGTTGGTCGGCTGGCTCTTGACGGGCGAACTCGCCGCCCTGGTCGTCCCTGCTCTCGTCAGCGCATTGGTACTCTCGGCTGGGGAATGGTTCTTCCACCAATATGTCGACCACAGCGTTGTCCCTTGGTATAACGAATACAAATCGGTAAAGGGCTGAACGTAAAAATGCTATCCCACGGAACTGGGATAGCATTTTTATGTCCAGCAGTCCATACATCCTGCCAACTCTTTATCTTTTTCAAGTGGAATCATGCGTTCACGTGATAACTGGATTTTTTTTCGATACTTGTTTTCATCGATGCAACCGTCACTTGGTTGCGCCCTGACTTCTTCGATTGGTAAAGCGCACGGTCAGCCTGTTCGATCAATTCGTCAAGCGGCTGTTCCGTTTCGGAAATCGCAGCTCCGAGCGATACGGTCAATCGCCCGCCCGGCTGCTGCTCAGCACCGTAGAACGCATGGTCTTCGATCCGTTCTCTTAAGGTATTGGCCAATTCGAACGCTTGCCGTTCAGTAGACACTCCGGTAAAGCACAGGATAAATTCTTCCCCTCCGTAGCGGGCGATGACATCTCCCGGACGCGTCGATTCTTCCATCAATTGGCCGAGCGATCGGAGCACGCTGTCCCCTGCCGGATGGCCATGTGTATCGTTATAATTCTTGAAATGATCGACATCCATCATGACGATTGCCATCGGAACGCCCCGGTATTTCAACTGGCGCACCTTTTCATGGAAAAACCGAAGATTCGGCAAGCCCGTCAGCACGTCATGAGTCGAATCGTGTTCAAGCGCTTTCCAGCGGATGATGTTGCGATGCGTATCGTTGAGGATCCAGCCCAGCGCCAATACCCCAATAGCCGCCATCATGGCCATTATTAGTGCCATCCCTGCAGTCGCAGGCGTTGACAACACCATCCACACCGATTTGATCGCTTCAAATACCGCAAAGCCGAGCATCATGCGTTTGATGCTGACCATCGCATAAGGCGGACGGTAGTTTTTCCGGTCATGGAACAAGCTGCCGATGAGCACTGGCAAAAAGATCGCCTGCATGATGCCGAGCCATACCGTCGGCCCTTCCATCATCATCCGGTAGATGAACGGGATGATCATGGCAATGACACCGGGCAGCCAGCCGCCGATAAAGGCGATGAAATAAAGCGGCGCTTCGCGGAGGTCAATGCGCATCCCTTCGTGAAGCAGAGGATTGTACATGATCGCGAACGCCAAAAATCCTGTCAGCAAGCCGTTCAACAGTGGCGCTTTCCTCGATTCCGCCAGTTTCGGCACGAGATATTCCCGGGCTTTCAAGCCGAGATACATCATCGCAATGATTAATGCCATATTTTCAAGGAAATAAAAAAAGTACGCCTCCATCAATACACCCCACTCTTATCAGTCTCTTAAGTTTAGCAGGAAATGCCTTTTGGTACATATATTTTGGAAATAACATATAGAAAGATAGGAACTTACACTTATTTAATTCCACAAAAATACCGCAATCGCTCATTTTAAGCGCTGCGGCACATTCCTTAGATGTCCAATAATAGTTTCGATAGGCGGTGCGATTGCTCGTCCAGCTCCTCGTGTTTTCTCACGAGATCCCCGAGTTTCCCTTTCATCGCGTCGACGTCTTTATCGTCTTCGAATTGTTCGGTGATCGCCACCTGTTCCTGTAAAACCTGGATCGTCTGCTTTAAGTTTTCGCGGTATTCCGTGCTTACCGCAAACTTCTCTTCCTTGTCTTTTAGCTTATCTTTCATCGATGCCCACCTCCTGCTTGTTCTATTCCCGTTGTGCGTCTTCAAAAACACCGGTTCTGCACAAAACAAAAAAGGCCGCTCACCAACTGGTTTCGGCCTTTTTCTCGTGTTGCCATTTGAACTTGGCGAAAAGCCAGTACAATACTAAACCTGTCGCCGCCCCTGCGCTGTCGATCAAGACATCGCGAACTTCGCCGCTGCGCCCCGGGATGAATAATTGATGGAATTCATCGGACGCTGCGTAAAGCGCGCTCAAGGTGAATGCCACAAAAACCGCGCGCTGCACGGCCATCCCGCTTTTTCCGAGCGCCCTTACGAATAGCAGCCCGAGCACGAGATACGCGAAGAAATGGGCGCTTTTCCTGAACAGCGTATGAAGTGTATCGAACTCTATCGGGACAAACGATGCGATGGCTTCAAACACTTGCCGCACGATTTCCGAACTGATGCCACCCGAAACCCCGGCTGGCTGATGCGATAACCCAAATATGAAAATCATCCATAAGACCGGCCATAGCCAGGCCAGCAATTGCTTTTTCATCCTGCCAAATCCTTTTCTTTCTTGTCGTTCTTCTATTATAACTTAGTGCGCTCAATCAACAAGTGCTTCAAGCGAACGGGTCATTTCCTCATCGATCAGGCCTTCCGAATCGACGACCAAAAATGATTCATACTGCTCCAGCTGCTCTTTCAGCTCTTTCGTCAAGCCGCTATCGCCAATCAAATACAAAGAAGCGTTGCGCCTGGCGGCAGCATTCGCCCCAGCTAAGGCATCAGTGAAATTCGATGCCGGCGCCAAAACCGCGACGCGGCGCTCGGCGTCTTCCTCTTTCGTTCGCGCTTCGATCGACAATCGGTCAGCGGCCAAAACGATATCGCTGCGCCCCCTCATCGCTTCGGTCGTCTCGCGTGGCATGCGGTTGCCTTGTGACAATAAAATCGGGTATTGGTTTTGCGCCGCAAAGACAGACGCGAGTGAAACATCCTTGAATGTCGCACCGTCCGCCACGACCGCCCACTAACGCCGCCGTCTCATAGCGGTTCGCGCCGCCGATGCGTTCTGCCTCAACCCCCATCAAAGCCAATTCCACCAGCTGCGCATCCGAGATGACCGGTTCGCTGCCGAGAATGATGGCGTTCGTGGCACCTAGACGTTCGATTTCCGCTTTGGCCGACGCGTTCAACTCATCATTTTCGGTGAACAATAAAGGCCCACCCTCCTGATAGGCGAGTGGCGCACCGGCTAATGCATCCGCAAACCCTTCACCCGTCGCCAATACGACCGTCTCTGCCGAATCCCATACTGCCTCCGATAACAAAGCCGCCGTCTCGTAGCTGTCATCGCCGCTGATTTTCTTCACTGCAGCCGCTTTCGGTTCCGGTTCTCCACTATACGCCGCAATGCCACTGCCGCCGTAGACGTACACCGTGTCGTTAATGGAAGCGAGCAGTTCACTGCCTTGCGGGACACTCTCCTTGGCCACTTGATTGCCTTTGGCATCATAGAATTTCAACTTCCCGCCGCCCAGCACCGCTGCCCCGCCGGACGGAGACAACGCCGCCGCTTCGATGGAATGCTCCAGCACTTTATTGAAACCGCCATTTGGTGCCATCACTTGCAAAGCGCCGAGATGATACGGATTGCCGAACGCGCTTGTGCCTTGTTCCTGGAGCAACAGCAAGCGGTGATCGCTTTGCTGTTGATGGCTCAGTGCGGATTCCGTCACCACCGGGCGGTAGCGGCTCTCAAGCGCACGGAACGAAGCTGAGCGGATCGGCTTGCGCAAGCGCTCGTTTCCTTCGGCGTTCAAAAATGCCCACTCGCCCGAATCCACGAATTCAACGATTGCACCGTCCGCGTCGGTCCCGGCCAGCCGCACCTCTTCTGCAGCAGGCAAGGCTTTTTCATACACGACTCGTTCTTTGCTAAGCGACCGCGCAATCAAGGTCGGTACCATCAGCTCTTCGTTTGGTGCTTTAATATAGTAGATGATGCCATCTTTCACTGCATAAGGCTCCAGCACATGAGGCGATTGCCACTCCTTGCCTCCTGAAAGCGTACGGCCGTGAAGCACCGAGCCATCGAAATACATCAAATGGCCGCTTGATATGGCCGCTTGCCGTAAATCACCGCCCGCCACATCTGCGACCGGTTTGCCGTCAAGTTTATATACGAGCAAGCGCGCGCCGAGGTTGCCGGTGATCATCACGTGCCCCGAATCGAGCGAGACATCCGCACCGGATCCGCTCATCCGAAAACCGTCTGCAAGCGTAAAGGCCCCGGTTTCTTTGCCGTCCGCTACATCATGCACCGACACTTCACTTCCGGAAATCACGACAAATGCCCGGTCGCCGATTGCATACTGTGCACCTTCAAGATCTTTGCGCCACAATTCCTTGCCTTCTGCGCTATAGCTGACGATCGCCTGCGGCCCCAACTGGCTCTCGAGCACTGCGATGACTTGTTCATCCACCACTGCAAGCTCTCCTGCCTTGACGCCGTCCGGAAACTTGGCCAGCTCCCGGTACTCCGTTTCTGCCGCGAGCGCTTCATGCGTTAAGATGCCGATGCCTACGATTTGAACCTGTTTCATGTGCGTCCCCCTCTTCTCCTGGCTGTCTTCTTTCAGCTTAATAATAGAAGGTTAAGGAAATGTTAAAAAAACGAGAAAACACCCTGTCTGGATTGCCGGAATCCAGACAGGGCGCATATGACTTCATACCGTTTCTTCGCGTTTCGGATGCGGCCGGGTGATACCGAGCGCATACACTTCGATTTTATTGACCATCAAATCTTTGATGCTGTATACCGGCTTAGCGATTTCAGAGAGACATGATGAGCAAGATGTATCTGGTTATGGCTTTGCTCACGCTTTGTTCGAAATGCTTCGTTTTAAGTCGAATTGGGATATGCACAATACTCACGGACCATGGAAAATGTGCGCAATCGCTTATCGTTTATGCTTATCCCAGTCGTAGGGTTCTTTCGCCCAGTCCCAAAATAAATACACCACAAATACGATACCCGCGAACACTAGGCTGTTTATCCATTGGATTTCATCGCCGGAAAGAAAATCCTTAAATGAAAAAACAAGAAAAAACGCTAAGGCTATTTTCAGATTTTTCATTAGCATGTGCTCTTCCCCCTTGTTTTTCTAAGACCAAATTTCATCGCTTGCCGTCTAATAATAAAACTCCATTTAAAAGTACGCCAAAAATGAAGCTTTCAGCGCTTTCATCCGTATAGATAAATAGAGGTGAGCATAAATGACTTTCCATTCGAAAATCGATTCTTTTTTTATCCGTTTCATGTTGGCAGCTATCCTGTTCATCGCCGCCGTTTCGTTTATTCCATTGTTATTCGAAGGTGCGCCGTTTTCAGCTTTCGTGATCGTCACGGCTACTTTCTTTGTGACCACCGTTCTCATCTTGTGGATCACATTCGCCATCCGTTACGTTTTTCTGGAGCAGCATTTGCTCGTGAAGGCCGGCCCTTTTAGAAGCCGTATTCCTTACACAAGCATCTTGAAAATCACCCCGACACGCGATATTTTCACGGGCTACCGATTGTTGTCATCGCGGGATGCGCTGGAACTGATCAACAACAAGACGATGTTCGGTACCGTGAAAATCTCGCCGGAAAACCAGGAGGCGTTTATAGCAGAATTGAAGAAACGGTGCCCTGATGTGAAGCTTGATGAAAAATTTTTTGGCCAGGCATCCACTAGTGAAAAACAATAGTATGATGAAAAGAATAGAATGTTTTTAATCGGAAGGAGCACCCCTTATGCCACATTGCCAAAACTGCGGGTTCAAATGGAGCTGGAGCGACATGATCAAAGTCGCCCTGAAAGGAAACATGCCTTGCCCGAATTGCCAAAAAGACCAATATGTCAAAAGCGGCCGGAATTTCTTCGGGGCGTTTTTGGTCGTCATGCCCTTTGTGCTGCTGTATTCCTATCTTACTTCCGATTTCGGTTTCAGCTGGCCTTTGGCAATTACCGCATTCGCCTTTATCATGACGCTTAGTACAGTCATGGGGCCATTCTTCTATAGATTATCGAATACGAAAAAACGTATTTAAAAACAGCCCGAGGGCTGTTTTTTTAATGCCTTCTATTTCTTCATTACACCAATGACCCGCCCGTTGATATACACGTCTTCGCTGCGCATCATGATCGGTTCGAATTCAGGATTTTCCGCAACGAGCAGGATCTCGCTGCCCATCGGCATATACTTTTTCATCGTCGCTTCGCCGTCGATGACTGCGATGACGATGTCGCCGTTCGAGGCGGTATTTTGCTGGTGGACGACAACCATATCACCTTTATCGATGCCGGCACCGGTCATGCTGTCGCCTGTCACCGTCAGCAAAAAGCTGTCTTTCGGCGACACGAGCCAGTCACGCGGCAAGCTGTGCGCCGTTTCGTAACTTTCAGAAGCAAGCGCGGGAATGCCCGCCGCGACGTTTCCGATGAGCGGCACTTCCGCCAATTCGTGCACTTGGATCAACACCTCTTCGCCCGCTTCGCGCACTTCGATGTCCGCACCCGGTTCTTGGGCGTATTCGTAATCGCGGCCGTTCTTCAAGTTTTTATACAAGCTGCGCTGCTTCGTGTCCGGCAAAAAACGCGCCTGGCATTTCGGCAAATCCTGTACTTCCTCGCCTTGCCGGTCGATGATCTTCACCGATAAGCCGTCTGTTGCGATTCCGTAAAACGCCCGGCTGTCCGCTTCCAAATAACTCTTCAGCTGATTTACCGCGTCGGCGATACCCGTGCCGAAACGTTTCACTTCGGCGATGATATAGGGCCGCGCTTCGCCGTCCGCATGAATTTCCACGACGATATCACAATAGCCTTTTTTCGAAAATTGCTGGACCGGGTATTCGAGCTGCATGAGTTCATACGGATAGCCGTACGTCTCGTGTAGTTCGCGGATGAGCCACTGTCGGGTCAGTTCCTCTTTGGAATGCAAATCGACCAATTGATCGGCCAAGCGGTAATCGGTCATGCTGATGGATTCGAACGGGCGGAGCGCAGCGTCTTTTCGCATGCGCAAATGCTTGCGGTCGATTTCCTTGATGAATTTCGACGGCTTTTTCACCGACGACATATACAAGAGTTCATTCGCGCGCGTCATGCCGACATACAACAGTTTGCGTTCATCGGAATCGATCGTCTTCTGGTCTTCAGCGTCATCGTAAAGCTCCATCGGGATGACGCCTTGATTCAAATCGATGAGGAAAATGACTTTGAATTCCAGCCCTTTGATCGAATGCATCGTCACGAGCTTCACTTTGTCCGATTCGAAATCCGGCTCGTTGCTCTGGAGGATCTCACACGCAATGCCTTTGGCCGCCAAATCCGCTGCGGCGCTTTCGACGGAGCGCTTGCCGCGCGCAACGATGCACATTTCGGACAGGCGGTAATCGCCGCGAAGCCGCTCGATTTCCTCTGCAAGAAAAGCCACTTGCTGCTCGGGCTGCATGAAGAATTGATAAATCGGCGGATGCCCGTGGCGGTCAATGAGCGCCGGTTTGACGAAATCGACATTCGACTGGATCGTTTCGTCCACTTCGATCAAATCGAAAGCGGCTTGCGAAATCTCCGTCGTCGTCCGGTAGTTCTTGCTCAAGGTCCGCGATTTCCCGCTCATGTCATAGCCGATCGTCGTATACGGCCGCCCTTTGCCGAGCCAGGAATCCGGATAGATGCTTTGCGTATTGTCCGCCACGAACATCAGCGAAGAATGCGCTTTTTCCTTATACAGCTCCTTCAGGAATTCCAGCTGCACACGCGTCAGATCCTGGCTTTCATCGATGATGATATGGGTATACTTGCCGCCATTCGAGCGCCTCACTTCATCAAGCGCCAGCTCGTTCATTTGCTTGAATGAAACGAGGCCTTCTTTTTCCAGAAGCTCGCGGTACAATCTCGCCACTTCAAACACCGCTTCACGGGTCGGCGAATTCTTCAATAATTTCTGCGGCGTCCCGCTATTTCCGGAAGCGCGCCCGATGCGGTCCACCGATTGATAGGTCTCGATATCTACCATCGCGCAAGACGTGATCCACTCCGCCTCGTCTTTCAAGAACTTCATATTTTTCGGCGTCAGCAGCTTCACATCCGGATGGGATTTCTTCACTTCGTGAATCGCTTTCGTCAGCACTTGCCATTCCTTATCGCCCGGCGCAATGGCCAGTTTGCGTTTCGTGCGCTGCAAGTATTTCATGAACTGCCCGTACATGAGCGAATCGATCGTCGCGATCTTCACTTCCGCATTTGATGCAAACAGCCGCTCCGCTTCCCCTGCCTGTGCATCGGCCAAACGCTCGTATTGAAATTTTATGTAATTGAGCAAAGTCTTGTTGTACGTCACCAATAAAATCTGGTCATCTTCCTCGTGGCAATAATGGTCCATCAAGAAATGGATCCGCCGAATCGCCACTGTCGTCTTGCCCGATCCGGCCACCCCTTTGACCAACATCGGCCCGCCCGGCTCCAATTCCACAATGCGCCGCTGCTCCATATTCAACTTCATACCCCGCACCCTCCCCATTTACAACTTATACCTTTATTCTAAGAATATTGTCATGCAATAGCAAGGTCTTGCTGCATATATAGGCGTGAATATGGATTTTAATTATGGAACGAAAAGAAAAAGCCGAGAATTTCGACTTTCCATTCATTCACAGGCCTGATTTCATATTTTATTCCCAATAATTTGGATTACTTCTGAAATCGAGGGTATATAAAACTTAACTAACTAAAAATACTGGAGTGAAAGGAAGTATTTTATGCCCCGCTGTCAAAACTGTGATTTTAAATGGAGTTGGAAAGATGTCATGACGCTCAGTATGACAGGAAAGAAGGAATGCCCGAATTGCCATAAAAGACAATACATATCAGCTAAATCAACCTTCTGGATCACCTTTTTCGTTAGCATAGTCTTCCTTATACCGATGAACGTGCTGCGGTATTATTACGAAATCGGATGGCCGTTGATCATTCTGTCCTTTGTCATCTACATGCCGATCGCCCTTATGTTGATGCCTTTCTTCTGCAAACTATCGAACACGTACAAACGCTTTGGCAAAACGGTCGAATAGTTGACTGATTTAAAGTCTTTACATCTTATGCATAATTGATTAACAGAAAGGATGAATTTCATGGCTCGTTGCCAAAATTGCGGATTCCAATGGGGCTGGAAGGATATGTTCAAGCTCAGCCTCAAAGGGAAGCAAGAATGTCGAAGCTGTCATACTGTCCAATATGCATCAGGTAAATCGAATTTCTGGAGTTCTATGCTATTTTTCATCCCTTTTATTCTGGTGTTCAATTATCTGCTTATCTATATGGAAGTTGGTTGGCCGCTTCTTATACTTTTCTTTATTGTTTATGTATCGATTGCCTATTTGTTAATACCGTTTTTTCTCAAGTTATCGAATACGAAACGACGGTTTTAAAAATTGATTTGAACGCAAAAAAACGCAGCTGCTATTGGCTGCGTTTTAAAAATTGCTTCTATCTGAGGTCTTCGATTAACTGATCTTTATCATTGAAATCAATTTTATCGATTTTGCCTTCTTCCGGTGCAATCGCCCTGCCCTCGAAATCATATTCATCCGCTTCGTCATCTGCTGGTTCATATAATACTTTAAATGTAAAACTGTATAGCGTATCGCCGTTGTCGCTTTGTACAACATCGATGTCCGAAGTGCTTATTCGATAGTCACTATCACTAAAACTATAGTAGAATGCGCCGCTTCTGGAAAAGTTATCATAACCATTGTCAGTAAAATACGCCGCGTAACTTTTTTCCATATAATCCGTTAAGTTCGTGTATGCAGGGGATTTTAGAAATTCGTTATATTCTTCCTCACTCGGATCAACAGGGTGCTTTTCAGCCATCACGTTCCATAAATCCCTGTACTTTTCATCCGGTCCATTGAATTCTTTCTCGATAACCGCGCGGATTGCTTTTTCGCTTTCATCGATCCCGTCTTCAAGTTCAGCCGTCTCCGTTGATTCGGCAGTTTCTTCAGATTCCGTACTCTTCGCCGATTCTTCTGTTGAACAGCCCACCAATATCGCTCCTAGAAAAAGCAATATCCCTGCGTATATTAGTAAATTCCTATATTGACTTAGTCCGCCCACCATAACTATTCCTCCCTCCTCTTTGGAATGAAAACCAAACTTTGAAGAAAGCTTATGGCCACTATACGGTTTCACCATTGAAAAGATTCACTTTTCTTACAATTAACTGGGATGATTTGTTGCAAATCTCAAACCTATCCCTTGCAGTACAATCTCCACTACACAAAATTTACTGTTAAAATCTATATTAAAAAAGAACCGCTAAAGAGCGGTCCTCACTCTACATCGCCTTCCCACGACGACATGCCTTCCGATACGTTCACTACATCGTATCCTGCTTCATTCAAAATGGCGCTCGCTTCCTGGGAACGGTTACCCGACTGGCAAATCACCACATACTGTTGATCTTCCGACAAGCCGGAAAATTCCTCTTCCCGAAGCGTGCTGAGCGGCTTGTTCTCCGCGCCGACAATATGCGCCTCTTCGTACTCATATGGCTCCCGCACGTCGAGCACCGTATAGCCCGCCTCCTGCTTCGCCGCCACTTCCTCAATCGCAATCGTCTCGTATTCGCCATTGCCGCATGCCGAAAGCAGCAACACAAGCAATACCGCCATCAAGCCCATCATTCTTTTCATCTTGCGTCTCCCTTTCCTATCGTTCTACTCGAATTGTATGAAATTCCGTCGTTGATTACTATTTATAAGTTCAAAAAAACACCTGAACAAAACTGTTCAGGCGTTGACTTTGGGTGTCTCTGGATGCAAATAGCTGTCAATGAACTGCGTCGCTTCTTCAAGCGTTTTGTATTCCCACGCCATGCCGTTGGACATGTCGCGAATGACCAATCCCCCTGTGCTTGGCTCACACTGAACGATAAGCGTTTTGCCGTCTTCGGAGTTGAAAGTCTGGGTAATACGCACGCCGCGATATTCGAGAAGCGTGGATAAAAATGTGCGGATACTCTCTAACTTCATACGGAACGCCCCTTTCAGGTTTGTGGTCCGTGGCTCGAAATCCGTGCAGTCTTATGCTACTCCACAATATCATATTCAGAATAATTGCACGAGAGACTTTTTTCCTCTTTATGGACTAGAAAGCTCCACAATAAAGGATGCAAATAGGTCCTCTTCCACTGCCATCTCCCAAATCGCGGAAGCCTCTTCCGTTTCGAGTAGTTCCTTTAGAATCGTCTTTGCGGCCAGTGGCTGATGCCTCGCTGCTTGCGCTCGGGCCAGTTCATACTTCGCCGGCACAAAGCCCGGCATATCCGCAAGCAGTGGCTCGATCATCTCTTTTGCCCGCTGCCCGTGGCGTTTCGTCGAATAGCTCGACGCCCTTGCGAGAATCAACCATTCCGCGTAATGCATTTCTTCCGGCAAATTGTCTTCTAGTTCCATACGCATTTCGCATTCCATCGACTCCAAGGCATTCCACTTGCGAATATAAAGGTCCGGATTGAAGGGTTCCAGTGCAATGGCGGCATCTAATTTCTCGAGTGCGCCCGGGATATCCTCTAAAATTTCCAGCGCTTCGCTCCACCAGGCGAGCATTTCCGCATCGAGCGGCGCCGCCTCCCCATACTCATGGAAGCGATGGATGACCGTTTCGTAATGCTTCGGCTTGCCGGTCTCTTCCGCCAATTGAAGTTCGGCAAAAATCAGCATGCGCTGCGCTTCTCCGGGTGCTTTCGTTTTCGCATAAGGTTTCAATTCATCGACCGCTTCCTTTACCATGCCGCGGTTCAAATAAAACTGCGCCAACTGGATCGCTGCGTCTTCACTCTCCGGTGCCAGCTTGGCGGCGGTTTCGCACAAGGTGATGATAGTGCTTGCGAACATCAAGCGTTTGCTGCGGTGGCGCATGCGTTTGATGATGCCAGCAGGCGGTTGTTCTTCCAACTGTTCAAGACGCTCCATCATTGACTCGGCTGCAAGCACATATGCGGCTGCCTGGCCATCTGCCGGCAGCCATTTCTGCAAATTGCGCTTAAGGAACGGAATCTTTCCAAGCGCTTCCAGTGTCAGCACATATTCGCCGTACAATTCCTCTTCTTCCGGCGTTTCCAAAAGCAGCTGCTTGAGCTCGTCCAGCGCGTGTTTATGTTCGCCGTGGCGATTCAAAAATTGCACATATTGGAAACGCGACGGGAAAGCGTTCGGTTCTTCATTTGCCTTGTGGAAATATGTCTCCGCCATCTCAAGTTCGCCCGCTGCTTCATGGACATGTGCCCGTGCGGCATACAACCACTCCGCCGGCACTTGGTCTTCAATCCGGTCGAGCAAACGGTTTAATTTTTCGATATCGGCAGGCATCGCAGCAAATCCAACTAAGTCCGGCAAGACAGCGGATAACGGCTCAGCTGCGATAAAATCGAGCGCTGCCGCAAATGCTTTTTGGTTTTTCCCAGTTTCCCGGTAGCAGCGCACTAACCCGCCAAGCGCCGGCGCATAACCAGCTTCCTGTCCAGCCGCTTGCTCGTAATAAGCAATTGCCTGGCCAATGTCCCCACTCGTCTCCGCCAACTGCCCTTGTTTGGCTAGCGCTAACGGGAAATTCCCTGCCGACTTGTACAGATGCTTCGCAAAACGCGGATTGCCGGCCAATTCGTGAAGTTCCGCTTCCAAACAGAGAATTTGCGGCGCGCCGATTTTGCGCAACTTTTTCAATCCAGTGATGGCGCGGTGGCGTAAGCTTGGAGCCGCACCGAACTCACTATAACGTTCAGCGAGCATATACAAATCTTCGCCTTTGGAAAGCTCAAATCCGTCTTCAATAAGTTTCAAGGCTTCCCCGGCAGACGCTACGTCCTCTGCTTGTTCCAAGATCAATTCGGCGGCTCGGAGACGGTAGCCGGCATCGGCCTGTTCCAGCCCTTGTTTCAAAAACTCCAACGCTTCCTTGCCGCGCTTTTGGCCGTATAGAGCCTGCGCGATGTGGATAGGCGTGAACAAATCCGTGGGATCCAGTTCATACGCACGCCTGTAGGCAGCCTCCGCTTGTTCGAATTGTTGCTGTTCGATCGCGATATGTCCCAGATACGAGTGAAGAATGTCTTGATTCAACTCTTTCTTCAAGGCGTCTCCAATGATTTCTTGCGCTTCCGCCCAGCGTTCTTTCTCCATGAACAGTTCGGCCATGCGCAAATACGCAAAAGGCTGTTCTGAATCCAGTGCAAGTGCATGGCGGTACTGCTCCAAGGCTTCTTCCGTTTTGTCGAGCGCTTGCAGGCAACGGCCCATTTCATAGGGGAAATAGCCATCTTCCGGATGGTTTTGGTTCAATTCGGCAAAGCGGCGGTACGCCTGTTCGACAGCCCCGTACTCATACTGGATGAGGGCGTGCGTAATTTGTGCGTACATGTCTTCCGGCAATTGGCCGATCGCGATCTTCGACCATTTATAGGCCTGGAAAATGTGGCTGCCTTCCAAATAGCAGCGCGCCAAATGGCTATAGGCGAGCGGCTGGTAATGGTCGAGTTCGATCGACCGTTTCAATAAAGGAATCGCTTGCTCCACTTTTCCTTCATTCATGGAAATGGCCGCTTTTAAAAACAGGGCATACGGGCTTCTCGCGTGTGCCGGTTCTGTTAAAGCGGAGAGCGCTTTACTGCCTTGATCTTTTTGGAAATACAGATGCGCTTCCAGTAATTCCAGTTCCGCATCATGTGCGTCGAACTCCGCCCGCAGCCGTTCGAGCCACTTTTCATGCCATTCGACGGACTGGCCAGCAAGCGCCATCGTCAATCCGATCACCGCTGCATAGCGCTGTTCTTCGTGCTGCTCCAAAAAGTCCACGAATTGCGCTTCATTGAGCGGCTCGACATCGAGAAGTTCATAAATTTCTTTAAAGAACAGGTGATCCGCCGGGTCCAACGTCTCCAGCAATTCATTACGGGAATCGTCCACAAACGCCACGCTCAGGGAATCGGTCATGCGGAACATTTTCGGCACTTCTTCATAAGCGACGAGGAACGGCCCTAAGTCATTCGGGTCTTGAATGACGAGCGCTTGCAGGCGGTCGTCGTATCCGACCACGACCTGCACGTGCGCGCTGTTTTCGATCATCATGCTGAGCAGCACCGGAACGCCGGCGTCGATGAAAGTTTTATAACGTTCGATTGTTCCTTTGAAATAACGCGCAGTGAAGCCAAGCGTTTCCATATAAGACATCGTCGTCTGCAATTTCGAACCCGTCACATCAAAGACGTGCGCGGCGATGTCGTCTTGCGTCGCCTTACGCCCGAACGCCTGCAAAATCAGCGACAGCGAAGCCGGAACGCAATAATTGAGTTTCTGCACTTCAGGCGTCAAGGACAGCTTTTTATGTGTCCCAGTCGGCTTGATTTCAGCTTTCGTATACAGGCTGTCTTTCAGCTCGCGGGGATGCGTGGCAATCCAATGGCCCAGCTCCTCGAAACGCTCCAGTTCGTACAAGCAATGCGCCGTTAAATGGATGAACATTTTTTTGCGCGAATGAAAAGGATTAACTTCAAGAACCGCCTGCATTTCATTCAGGACTTCTTCAAAACGGCCCAGCTGATGCAGCCTGGCGATCTGTTCCGTGCGAAAAGCGTGGACATGCGGAAATACGGAAGCGGCTTGAATCAATAACTCAAGCGATTGTTCCGGCGCCCCTCGCATCGCCAATAGGTCCGCATACAACAAGTGGATGCTGGTGCTCCAGCGGCTGTTTGTATCCGGCAGCGCACTCAATAGCGTCTGTTCCGCAAGTTCCCAGTCTCCGCTATGGATGGCGAAAAACGCTTGCTGGTCCGGGCGCGCCCCGCCAAGCTCCTCGATGCGCGCCAATTGCTCGGCAGCCTCTGGGATACGGTTTAATTGGCAATAAACTTTCATCAATAAATGATGCGCATGCATCAATTCTTCGTCTTCATAAGCATCGGCATGAATGCCTTGCAGGCGGGCCAAGATCCTTTCCTCTGCTTCCAGGCTGCGCCCGTTTTCCATAAAACGCACGCAATGCCATGCATAGGAACGCAAGCTTCCGAAACGCTTATAGCTCACCGTCGCCAGCAAATTGCTATAGCCGTACAAATCGGATTCATCCGCCATGCGGATCAAGCGGTAAAATTCCTCTTCATTCGGAATGCTGGCCAAAAACTCCTTTGCCGCACGCAGCGACTTCTTCTTCCATAACTCCCCGATAACACGGACCAAATCATCCGCCGTCTCGATGTGAACAGTCGCCATCATCTCTCTATCCCCTTTGGTTTTCTTCTATAATATGGATATTCATTTTTCGTAAACAGGTTATCTTTCTTTCATTTCCACAACCATTCCTTAAATGGTTCGCCGGGATTCTTGCGGAACTAGCGTTTTCTCGATCGTGGCCTGCGAGATTTTTTTATGGAGCTGGCTTAATAAATAAAGCCCCCTGAACATACAGCCGAACAGGATGCCAAAAGCCAATATCCCGCCATATAACGGCCCGAACATGAACAATATATAGCCCAATAGCGAGCTGAAAAGTATAGACCAAAACAATTTCATGCCATTCCTCCTAAATTATCTATTCAGCACGCAGGGTTAACCCCGAAATTCATCAGAAATCTATTTCATTATCAAGAGATAAACCAATCAACTTATTATATATTGGCGAGTTCTAGGCCGCAATGACTATTTCAAAAGATAGCGGCATAATAAAATCCGCCCTTGTCGACGTGACAAAGGCGGATCATCGGTTTCTTCTATTATTAGACGGTCAATCCGCGTGCTTGGCGGAACTCGGTGATGCGAGAATCTTTGATGATGCCGTCTTCGATGACGATGGCATTCTGGACCATTTCGGAAATATGGCCTTCAAGTAACTCGTCGAGCATTGGCGCAAAGCCGGTGCTGAGTACTTTCGTAATCGTATGCGGGAACATCGCCGGCGTGTTGTCGACGGCGTAATGAATGATCCCGTCCACAGTGTAGACCGGGTTGTCGATCGTCGTCGGTGTCGAGGTTTCGATCTCGAGTTCCGGGTCGCAGCTGACGTCGATAATCATCGCGCCTTTTTTCAAGCGCTTCAGGTCTTCGCGGTAGATGATGCGGTCGGTGCGCGTCGTGTCCCACATGATGCAGTTGACGAGCACATCGTAATCGACCATTTTCTCGCGGAACAAGGCTTCAGCGCGGCGGCCGTAAACGTCCACTTCCGCACCGAGTCCATGAAGGATGCGCATTGCGCCTTTTGCCGTATGGCCGTTTCCGAGAATCGCGACACGCGTCTCGTACGGCATCTTGCCACAATGCTGATAAGCCTGCAGCACAGCCGCTTCTCCTGCTACTTCACGGTTGCGATAGAAAATATAACGCCCGCCTTCGAATAACTCTTCCCAAGCGACGACCGTATGTTTGCCAGCAATCGCGCCATCCGTGAACTTAACATCCTGGATCGCATGCGCCCAACCGATCAACAACTTCCCGTCTTCCAATTGATCGAAATAATCCGCAAAGCCCAATTTCACATCGACAATCGCGTCGCAAGACAAGACTTCATCACGCGTGGCGATATGAACGCCCATCGCACGATAATCCTCATCCGTCAGGCCCAGCACCTCGCCGTATCCCTGCTCAAAATACAAACGCTCCGGATGTGCCACTTGCTTCAAATCTGCCGGCAAAATCGCCCGCCGCTTCTCGTTATTCTTGCGGCTAATTACAAAACCCATCGTCTTCAAAATCCATTCCCCCATTTTCTCTCGGCAAAGCCGTTAATCTCATATTATCATGAAAACCCTTTCAACAGCGTATTCTGACAGCGGTGATTTTTGTGTTCTCTTTTGGGAGTGTGGTGTCCCTGTGCATCACACAATTTACCGGGCAGGATTCGCGTGATAGCGGCATTTCGGTGTGCGCTTGTCCCTGTGCGCCACACAATTTGAGCGACACACTATTCTGTATACTATTTTTCACCGGTCGATTATACTAAACGAGATTACAATTTTTATAGAAGGAAGGGATCTTTATAAGCACAGCCGTCATTTCCCCGCAGCCATTTTCATCACGCCACGCAAGCTCTTTAGCCTCTATCCACCAAAGCTCTCCGCTGCACGATACCTCCTCCACTCATCACGGCGCCATTAGATCGGAAGGTGACGCCTTGTGACCAGACGGCGCGAGTTCAACCCGGATTCTTATTATCACGTCATCATGCGAGGCAACAACCGACAGCCCATATTCGGCACACCAGAAGACATGAACGAATTGAAGCGGGCCTTGTTCTACACACACAATCGCTACCCGTTCACGATTCTCGCCTGGTGTTTCATGACCAACCATTATCATATTTTGATTAAACCGAAAGAGGATTCGCTCAGCAAAATCATGGCCATGATCAATCGCCGCTACAGCTACTCTTACAGCAAGCGTTACGGCCATGTCGGGCGCATCTATCAGAAACGCTATTCTGCCAAGGAAGTTGCTTCAGCTTATGGGTTATTGGTCGTCAGCAGCTATATCCACCGCAACCCCATCCAGACCTCCACGCCCATGGTCAAACGCTTGGACCATTATCCGTACAGCTCGTTTCCGTATTACTGGGATGAGGACCTCCCAGCCCCTCCGTTTTTAGACCGCAGCTTTCTCTCCACGATCATGCCTTATCCACACGACAAAACGACCGCCGCTTATTGCCAATATTGCTTGAAGTACAAACAAAAAGTGGAAGAAGATGTGAAAACGGAAGAATTGTAGTGTTGTTGGTTTGCAACTTGTCCCTGTGCGCCACACAATTTCCGCTCCGCATTCCAGACCATTTCCTTGTGGCGCAGGGATTCTTTCGCCTTAGCTTCTCTTTTCTGTCCCTGTGCACCACACAATTTTAAAAAGCA
>NZ_JAPEHT010000004.1 GCF_028823615.1 Planococcus sp. A6 | reverse complement strand
ACGCCGATGCCTTCCTGCGCCCCGAGCCATTCGGAAATGACGGCACCCATGACGCTATAGGTCGCCGCAATTTTCAAGCCTGAAAAAATCGATGGCATCGCATGCGGCCATTCGAGCTTCATAAAAATCTGGCGTCTGTCGGCTCCTGCCATTTTCATATAATGCAGCAATTCGCCGCTCGTCTGTCTGAACCCGTCAAGTGCCGCGATGGTGATCGGAAAAAAGCACACGAGAATGATGATGATCAGTTTTGGCAATAAGCCAAAACCGAACCAAATGACCAACAATGGAGCCAACACGATAATTGGGATATTTTGCGATAAAATCAGCAAAGGATAAAAAGTCTCCCGCAGTTTCGGTACAAGATGAAGAATCATCGCGACGCCAAGACCGACCGAGGATCCGATGAAAAAGCCGAGGATGGATAAACGGATCGTCGCAAACAAATGCCCGTTGTAGTTTGGCCAACTGTTGATCGCTTCCAGCCCGATCTGATAAGGGGTTGGCAATAGCCAGTCCGGCACTTCAAACAGCGGCACCAGCACTTGCCAGATGATCAATAAAAGGATGAGGACCAGAACCGGTCTCCATCCTTTTCGCATAATCATCACGGCCGGTATTTCTCCGTCAATTTATCCATCGATGCGCCGCTCGGCTGATACAGCACTTTGATTTGCGAGATGACGTTCGAACTGCCGTTGTCGATCATCGCCTCGTTCATTTCCTCAACGATCGAAAACAACTGCGCCAGATCCCCTTCCATCGTCGTCTCCAAAGGATTGACTTGGTACGGGACGCCCGACTTTTCAATGACGGCGATCGCTTTGTCCACATACGGAATGACGTCTTCCCCGTTTTTCGTTTTCGGGATGATTTGAATACTTAGTAATGCGTTACCCATCAGTTTTCCTCCTCCGGTAAAAATTCATTGGTGTACGCCTGCTCCACGTCCAATTCCTCATCCAGCAACCCGTTGTCGAACATCCAGGCTGCATAATCCGCCCATACTTGCTCTTGTTGTTCGCCGAATTTCGCTGCATCGTCCTGATATTTCGGCGACAGCCATTTCTGGCTCGCTTTCACCAGTTCTGGATCCAAATCCGGGACCGACTCTATCAAGATCTCAGCTGCTTGTTCAGGCTCATCGATGGCGAATCCATAGCCTTGCGACACTGCTTTGGTGAATGCACGAACGGTTTCCGGATCTTCTGCAATCAAGTTTTCATTGGTCATTAGGATCGGTGTGTAATAATCCAGTTTGTCCGAGTAGTCCGTCAAATACTGCATGTTCAATTCATCGCCGCGCAGTTCGGCTTCAATGCCCGTCCAGCCGTAATAGATCCACGCAAAATCTATGTCACGTTCGACCGCCGTGAAAAAGTCGCTATTGCCGATATTGACGATGTCGACGTTTTCCACATCAGCCCCTTCCTGTTCCATGATGGACCCAAGCACCGCTTTTTCGACTGGCGCTCCCCAGCCGCCGTAAGTTTTCCCTTCGTAATCGCTCGGCGACTCGATTCCTTTGGCTTTAGGTGATGCAAATCCGGAGGTGTTGTGCTGAATGAGCGCCGCGATTGAAACAATCGGAATGTCCTGCACTCTCGCTTCCGTCAAGCTTTCCTGTGCGCCGATGCCGAATTCCGCCTGGTTGGAAGCGACCAATTGATTGGCGCCCGCTTCACCCGGCAAGATGATCTCGACATCGAGCCCTTGCTCTTCAAAATAGCCCTTTTGCTGCGCCACATACAATCCGGTGTGATTGGTATTTGGCGTCCAATCCAAGACCATCGTCACTTCTTGTAATTCCTGCTGTTCATTCGCCACGTCGCTTCCCGGATTTGCCGCTTCTTCTGTGCATGCCGCCAGCAGCAATACCGGTGCAATGGCAATCGTCCATTTTTTCATCTTGTTTCCCCCCTCTGAATGAATTCATAAAAGATGATTTCAGAAGCTGAGTCAGGGGACATATCCAACTGCGGATACAAAAAAGCGCCCAAGGTTATAGAAACCTTGGGCGCATATCATCGCATAATAGACCGATTTGAATATGTTCCCTCCGCTGGTATTAGCCAGTTCAGGTTCCAAGGGTCAATATCTCACGGATATTCTCTCAATCGGCAACACCGATTCCCCCACATGTGTTTTATGAAATTAGCATTTGTCTTTCAAGGTCTATCTTGTCACAGTTCATCGAGATGTTCAAGCATTGTTTGATATCTAGTTTAAACCATCAAGTTTTTCTTACATGGGGACAACTTCACCGCTATAGACTTTCAGTTCCATCGGCGCGCTCATGAATCCGGCTGCTTTTTTGGAAAATGCCGTGAAATGCTCGCTCGCATTATGAGCTTCGATTGCTTGCGCATCTTTCCATACTTCGACCATCGTGTAATGGCCGTCCTTCTCGACCGATTTCATCAAGTCGTATTGGACATTGCCTGGTTCTTGACGCGATGCTTCAATAAGAGTTTTGCCTTCATCTAAAAACGCTTGTTCTTGCTCAGGTTTTACTTGCAAATGTGCATGGATAATCATCATTTCATTTCGCCATCCTTTAATGTATATTTTTAATAATCAACGATATTGTCTTGCATGCGCCGGAGCATATCGCTAAGCGCATCCACTTCCTCAGACGTGAAATCGTGAAGCATTTGCTTGACGAAGCCTGTATTTTCTTTCCGGTATTCGACGATGCGCTCGCGTCCTTCGTCGGTCAGGCTGACAAAGATTACACGATTGTCTTCTGGATTTCTGCGCTTTGTGACCATGCCGCTCGCTTCAAGCTGCTTTAAATGGCGTGTGACCGCGGCGCTATCGATATTGACCAACTTTTGGAGTGTCGACTGGTTGATCTCTTCTACCTTATAAAGCTGTGACAATAACTCATAGCGCGACGCACTGATGCCTGTGCAACGCTCGAACTTCGGGCTGATTTGATTGGTCAGGCCCTTAAACTGGTGCAGCACTTGTTCCTGCTTTGAAAATGAACACGGCATTGAAAGACCTCCTAAATGATCGATGAAGCCAATTGATAGCTGTGCCCACTATTCATTGACCAGTCAAATATAATACATAAATCCCGAATACTCAAGGTCGGCTGGCTTAGCTCCAGGTCGTGGTCGTCTCGACCGGCAAGCGGTAGGACTGGAAGCCTTCGTTGGCGGCTTTGCCAATCGTGAGAAGCATGACTGGCACATAACGCTCTTTGTCCAGGCCGAACGTTTCAGCGATTTTCTCCTTGTCGTAGCCACCGATCGGGTTGGTGTCGTAGCCGAATGCACGGGCAACGAGCATCAATTGCATGGATACAAGCCCTGAGTCCAATAGCACGATGTCTTTCATCTGCTCATTGGACATGCCTTCATACAAAGGTTTGAAATAGCCGACTTGGAATTCTTTCACTTCTTCCGGCATATAACCGAGTTCTACGGCTTTTCCATAAATCTCTTCTGCGTACTCAATGTTGTTGAGGTCGCCGAACACGGCGATGACAGCTGATGCACTCATTACTTTTTCCAAGTTGAAAGATGCCAGCGGCGCAAGCTTTTCTTTTCCTTCTGCGCTGTCGATAACAACAAAACGCCAAGGCTGCATGTTGATGGAAGATGGCGCCGTGGAAGCCTGTTCCAGGATTTCGGTCATTTCCTCGCGGCTGATTTTCACATCCGGGTCGTATTGTTTAATGGAACGGCGTCCATTGACGATTTCATTGAAATCATTGGTTTTTTTGTTTTGCAGTGTGTTCATGATAAATTGCTCCTTTTTCTATCCTAATTGTTTTGAGGAATATTAATTGACCCCTCATCAATTGATGCCTCACATAATATAAACCCGTTACAGAAAAAATGCAACCAGAAAGTTTCACGGGATTTTTATCCATTAAAAAAGAAAGGCTTCTGTAGCCTTTCATGTTTTTGCAGTCATATAATCGCTTCGGATAATTGCCATGATGATTTCGTCTGAAAACGCCCCGTTGTAATGGAGCGCTTCCCGCAAGACTCCTTCTCTTTTGAAGCCGTTCTTTTCATAAGCGCGTATGCCACGCGCGTTATGGCTAAACACTTCCAATTGCAGGCGGTTGAGCTTCAGCTCATCAAATACAAATTTCAGCACCAGTTCAATCGCTTCTGTGCCATAGCCTTTGCCCGTCAGTGCCATCGCATTCATGGTGATCCTGAACCCCGCACTCTGGTTGCCCTGGTCAATATCCAATACTGACAATTCACCAATCAATTGATTCGTTGCGTTCAAACAGATCGTAAAATCGTAGCGCGTGTCGTCCTGTTGGATCTGTTCGATATGGTCTTGGATTTGCTCAAGCGAAAACCTGGCTTTTGTTCCGGTCATGTATCGAATTTCCTCGTCTTCGGTGTGATCCAAGAACAGCTGTGCATCTTCTGCCTCAACTGGCCTCAAGTATATCCGTTCATTGATTAGCTTCATGATTCTATCTCCAATCAAAATATTAAGTTGAAGCATCTGGGTGAAGACATCACCCAAAAAGAATTCTGGGAAAAAGGCATGGCACTATGTGTGAAAGACGCTGAGGAATTTATTCGGCTTAGCGAATTGGCATCAGCAGATTAATAAAGGGAGTCAAAATATATCAAGATTTTAATGAGCATCCCTTTTAAATATAGAAAAGCACCATATAAAATAGGATTGGCAAAAAACTAATGATTAATCCGTAAATGACTGTCTTTTTGATGAAAGATAGAACGCCCCCTATCCCCCAATTTGGAAAAGGATTATCGGTATAATTTTCCCCAAGCCCGCCGGATGCAATAAAAGTGGAAATCAGAATAGTGACAGCTCCAGTAAGCAATATATGAACCACTCGATAAATTTGAAAAACCATTGTCTCCCTCCTAGCCTATTTCTTACAAAAAGCGTGAATTTCAAATCCTTAGGAATGAACAAATCCCGAACTTATTTTTAGGTATCTCTCTTTTTTAAATAGGATTAAAACCAATGAGCTAATATCAATAGAATACCAGAAATAACCATAAAAGGTTATCAATCTATTGTGTGTTTTACAAAATAGAAACAGGGAGGCAGCCATATTATTGGCTGCCTCCCTATTTTATACAATCAATCTAAAAGACAATTTGATAACTCCAATTGCGTTCAATTTGGAACATTGACGAATTTTTTTAGTAATAATCAGGAAGTTTCAAATAATTCTTTCCCCAATAATTACAGCGTAGTTCATTTTTTTTGGAGATTTAAGTATGAAATAGTAAAAGTGATCGAAGAAAGCAAAAGGAAATAAACGCCGATGAACATAGGGATATATGTATAGGCATCAATCAAATTGCTCGATGTTTCCCAAGATTCAGCTCCATAAGGTCTTGATGTTACAATAGCAAAAGAGTCTCCGGTGAAAGCAACGATTAAAGAGATAAGTGCAATGAAAAAGAAGACGATCGATAGAGCGAATGACTTCAACGAGCGAATAATCATAAGTGGTTCTCCTTTAATAGTTTTGATCAATCCTTCGGTTAAACCAAGATAAAAGACATCATAGAGTGAAGGTACTTTCTTACTTTTGAACTCTATTCAGTAATGGCTGTAAATATTATACCTTCCATGCTAATTTGAGTTTCCTTTTTTCATTTCACCTATTTCAGCCCATCCGATATATACTATGCCGCTTATAAATGCAATAATACTCAATGCATGTAATGAAGTTCCCGTGTAAGACAAAAATATATCGAATAACTCTTCGTCCCACATGGTAGTGGCGCTTCCAAATATGGCTGCGCTTATATATTTTGCAGAATACAACATCGCAGCAATCAAGATGAAAATTGTTCCAGTACCTCTCCGATTCAATCTAATTACCCCCTAATCTACTAAAATTTAGTATATCTCCGTGTCTATTATCTGTATATAAAAATCTTATCGATTAAATGGATTTAATAATAAAATAATTTTTAGCAAAGAAGTTTGATACATAATTACGAGAACTTTAGATATAGGCGTCTTCAAATTCACCACTCAAACCTACGAACATCTCCAGGAAGAACTTTTTCTAGAAACGCTATTTGTTCTGCGTTTAACTTGTAACCGATCAATTCCACTCCATAATGTTCAGACGAAAATAACGGTTCGCCTCACTTTTCTAAAAATAAGGAGAACCACTTCAACCTGCCTTTGGTATCAAGAGAACGCGTAAGAATGAATTCTTTCGCTTTTTCATTTAATTGCCCACTTGCAATAAGCAACTAGCCTTCGTCACCGCGTTCTATTTTCGGCAACTCATTTATAATATCTTCGAATTTTACGCTTTCTTCTTTCCAACAATGGATTTCAAATGAATCTGCATACGCAAAGAAAAACTCGATCATCGGTATCCAAAACGAATAGTCTTCTATGTTTCAGGCGTATCCGCCATGCTTGTAAGTTCACAATGCATATTGTGTTTCACCTTCAGCCTCCGGAATTTAAGTCATTGGATTAGATTCTCGTCTTTCCTGGAAATCCCTATTGTCTTATTAAAAATTGTTTCAACTACGTAAGACTTCTGAATATTAAAAGGTTATTCATTATTTAGAGTCGAAGCAGTACAATATAGAAAATCATCGAACACTATTTACGACATTTTTTACTTAACAAAATCTCGCCATTTCATCAGATCATTTCATCTGACAGGAGGCTTGGGTCATGTTGTTGATTCCGTTTTTGATCGGCATTGTATTCATCTTGATCCATTTCTTCGCGAGCGTCCTGGTGCCTCGAGATCAACTGAAGCAAGTGAAGTGGTTCTCGTTTTCGGGCGGGCTTGCTGTTTCCTATATTTTTATCTACCTGCTCCCTACACTTCATAAGCAGCAAGCGGCGATCGAAGAACCGTACCGGCAGCTAACGATGGAGTCGGAAATCTATTTCATCGGCCTTCTCGGTGTCGTCTTGTTCGTCGGCATTCAAATCGTCATCCAGCAAAATTACATTTCCCATACCTCTACTTTCTGGTCGGTCATCGTGTTCTATGCTTTCTATAACGCGCTCGTTTCCTACTCTGTCCTGTCATTTGAAGTATCAGCCATTCAAGCTTTGTTCTACTGCGTCGCGATCGGTCCGCATTTCATGGCGGTCGCCCATGATATGTGGCGAAAGTTTCCAGTAGAGTACAATAAATACGGCCGTTATATACTGGCTGTCGGAATTGTTGCCGGCTGGATCGTCGCCTTGACGACTGAACTGACGCCGCTGTTCAAATCGATCGTCTTCTCGCTCGTTTCCGGCGCAATGATCTACACGGTATTCAAGCACGAATTGCCGAGCGAAAAGGACACGCATTTCCCGACTTTTCTTATTTCCGTCATCCTATATTCTGCGATTACGATTACACTGAAATTTGTGTTCGAATGGTAGATATCAAAACAAGCCCGGTACAGTTATAAACTGCGCCGGGCTTGTTTATTTTCACGTCTCTTCTTCCTCTTCTTCATAAACCGGGAACTCGGGATCTTCAATAATTTGATAGGTCCCTTCCAGCATATTGATTTCAAGTGCATCAAATTCTATTCGAATCGATTCCGGCTCTTTGCCTTCTTCCATTCTGCTGATATGGCCAAAGGGATAAAAGGTTAATGACGTGGCAAGAGGATCAAGCCCTCTCATTGTGGCTGTCCAGAAAAAATCTTCCCGAGTCCGGGCATCGCCGTAAGTGGTCCCACCATTATAAGGAACTAGATAGACATTCCCCAAATCATCCGCAGCAATCAGCTCGACTTCCACAGCTTCCCATACTTCCAGTAAAGCTGGGTCCACCAACTGTTGGTAGGCGACATTCACGGCAATATCCGTAAATGTTACTTCAGTAAAGTGAACAGAAACGCCGCCTTCCGAGTTGATTTCGTCTAAGATAATTGGATCTGTTTTTAACTGATCGACCGCGAATTCAAACTTCCAATCGCCTTCAATCTCTCCGTCATCCGTATATAGGCTCTCTGGTTCCCAAATCACGTTGACCTGAGCTGCTTCTTCATCAAGATGCGGAATGGTATTGATGCCAATCAATGAACCTTCTGCCAATTTCCAATCCATGGAGCCTGTAGGACCTTCTCCTTCGAGCAATTGCGGAAAACCAGTTAGGTGAGCAGAGTCATCTAATTCTTTAGTTGAAGTTACCGTATAAGTGAAAGTGACATTTGTTCCGTCATATACAGCTTTGTCTATAGAAATAGTTACACCATTGCTGGATTGGGTTAATTTCACGTAATCACTGAAGCGCTCGTATTGTATGAGTCCTTCTTCTTCTTCGGCAAAAATGGAAAAGACATTTCCAATGACGGGTACCTGTGCCATATAATTTGCAAGAACTGGAGACGCAGAAAGAGTTGCTGTAAACAAACCGATAAATAGAACCGCCGCAGCGATGGCTGGTATCAGCCACTTTTTCCGTTTGTTCTTTTTAGGCTTGGACGTTTCATAAAAGGCATCATCAATGAGTGACTCCAAGCAGTCTTCTGGCACTTTGATATTTTGCATAGCATTTTTAATTAAAATCTCTTTGTCGTTCATCTGCATACACACCTTTCAAATCCTTTTTCAACATCGCCAATCCACGGTGAAGAGTTGTTTTCACTGTGCCTTCTGGACATTCCATTACGGTGGCGATCTGCTTGACTGTAAAGTCTTGATAATATCTCAACATCAGTGCTGTCTTAAATTTTTCAGGTAACGAATCCAATGCGTTCGACACATCCATTTGTTCGGCCACATCGGCGGTGACACCATTATCCAAATTCCGCTCCTCCACTTCATCCATGTAGATTAACTTTTTATTGTTCTTTAAAAACGCCAGTGCTTTATTTATGCAAATGCGGACCAGCCAAGTCGAAAAATAATGCGGTTCTTTCACTTGATGCACTGATTCGATAGCCTGGAGTACAGTTTGTTGAAAAACCTCGAGAGCATCGTCTTCATTTTTCACATATGTATAGGCCATTCTGTATAATTTTTCTTTTTCGGATTTCAATAAATTCTGAAGGGCGATTCGGTCTCCTTGAATCGCCGCAGAAATTATTTCTTCATCGTGCTGCATCTGCCTCATCCTCCCTTTGTATATTAGAGATTCCAGCGCTTAAAAACGTTTCGATTATTTTTTATTTTTTGTAAAACTTGGTAATCCTTATTAAACTATAGCTTTAAAAATTCGCAACAACGACTTCATTATGGCTTTTTAACCAAACAAGAGCACAGCGAATCTGCAGCGCTCTTATCTTTAAACTATCGAATTCTTGCGAAATCAAGCGGCAAGATGCGTATAGAGCCTCCTTAAAATTCAGCGTAACCTGAACGGGAGGTGATTGTTATGTATCGACATGTACTGAAAAACAAAAACATTTTGTATTACTTGGCTGGAGCCGGCATTTCTCAGCTAGGCAATGTATTAGCTGGCCTGGCCTTTCTTTTTATTTCCTATGATTTGACAAAGTCCGCCGCTTTGACGACGATAATCGCGATTTCACAAGCAATGCCGTACTTGCTCTTCGGCTTGATTGGCGGAGCATTTGCGGACCGTGTGGATAAAAAACGGATGCTCGTAGCGATTGATCTTTTACGGATTCCTCTCATCCTGTCATTGGTCGTATTGCATCAATTGAACATATTGGCTTTCTGGCATTTGCTGGTGGCTGCTTTTATGGTTCAAAGTCTGGGTTGTTTTTACAACCCTGCTTACCGAGCCATGTTGCCGCTCATCACGCCTGTGGAGCAACAAACGACAGTCAATAGTCTCTTCGATACGGTGACAAGAGGCGTTCAAGTTACCACGCCGCTTTTTGCGATTGGCTTATTGAATGCCGGACATGCCATCCATTTTTACACTGTGGATGCATTGACATATCTCGTGAGCGCCATTCTTATCCTGAAAGTTCATTGGGTGGAGCTAATAGGTAAAGAGAATTTGAATGAGACAAAAAGAGATGGGCTCTTCCATTCGATTGGGGTTTTCTTGATGTGGGTTAAACGCGAAGGGACAGTGAAACATTTGTTCATCGCGACGTTTTGGATGGTCTTTTTCAACACCTGGGTTTGGCAAGTCGGCTTGCTGTTGTTGCTCCTTGTTCGTTTTCCAGGGAGCGGCCAAGAAATCTACAGCTTTTTGTTAGGCTGGTACGGGCTCGGGGTAATTTTGACCAATATCGCCATTCCGTTTTTCTGGAAAACCTTGACCTTTCGCTTTATTTATGGGGCTCTGTCGTTTGGGGACTCGGCCTCGTGGTACTTGGATTCGCGAGCTACCTGCCGTTTTATTTTGCAGGAGTGTTCATTGCAGCGGCCGGTTTGCCGCTGTCCAGCCTAGCGAGGGTGTATTTGATTCAAACCCTTGTGCCCGCAAATATGCTCGGCCGTGCTTTCAGCTTTAATGCGGTGCTATTGTACGGCTCAAATATTTTGTCACTGGCGATATTTGGAGCACTTGCTTTAGTCATCGGCATTCAGAAACTGTTTACAATGTGTGGCAGCCTGATGGTTATTGTGGCACTATTTTACTTAATTCGAGCCCTCTTTTCGGAAAATGCGCGGCGAAAAGCCATAAAGGCGCTTGAATAATTGATTAAACGAACCGATAGAGGAAAATCCGCAATCATAAGCGATATCTGTGATGGTCCGGTTTGTTTGCAGCAATAGCTCCTGAGCCCTCACGAGACGGTACAGCTGCAGCCACGAATACGGCGAAACGCCGATTTTTTCTTTAAATAGATGCGCCAATTGGAACTTGCTGATGTCCAAAATCGCTGCCATCTCATCCAATGTCCACGCATGTTGAAAATCATTTTTTTAACGCTGCCATCACTTGAAAAAGCGCGGGCTGGACTGTTCGAAAAGGATCAGTGGTCATATCGGGTGAATGCGTTCCGATTGCGGTCTTCGTGAGCAATAAACTCAATTGGGCAAAGCTGTGCTCCAAGAAAATTTCAGAAGAACCATTTCCGCTTTCCTTTTCCAGCATCATGTATTGCTGCACAAAATGAACCCATTGTTCAATGAGGGGATTTTTCTGAGGAGTTTGCGCAAAATACAGTTCTCTGTCGTTTCCGGTAATGGCCGTCACCGCTTCCCTGAGAAACATGGCATCCAGTTCAACCAAAAACTTGTGATCGTCTACTGCAAGCTGCCGGTGCCCATCATGTGGATTGAACACAATAAATTCCTGGTCAGTTATGGTTAAATCGTTGCGGCTGCTTTGGTAATGCATCGACCCTTTCAACGAGAACATAAACTTGAAACACGAATCGTCGCGCCACAGGCTTTCCGACTTTTTTTGGTCAGTTGATAACAACAAACAATTGGAAGCTTCCATAATGATGGCCATCCATTCCACCCTTTCTATCTTTTCACGTATTCATTCAAATAAGGAGTGATTCGTTTGCAACATGCACTTGTCATCGGCGGCACCGGAATGCTCGCCAAAGCCACGCTATGGTTATCGAGAAATGGCTATAAAGTTTCTGTAATTGGGCGCAGTGAGCAGAAAATGCAGCAGCTACTCGATCAAAACCCCAATCAATTAACGCCTGTCATCATCGACTACATAAATACAAAAAAAATTAGCCGCTGAACTTGTTCGTCTTCAGCAGCAACAGGGGCCGATTCAGTTGATCGTTGCCTGGATCCATGCATCTGGGAGTGATGTAATCCCTTGCTTAGCCGAGTTCCTTCCCGCTTCCATTCCTTGCAAACTAGTCCATGTCACTGGAAGCAGTTCAAGATTAAATCCCGTTGCTAACCACGATATTCCCTGCCATATGAGCTATCACCAAGTGCAGCTCGGGTTCAAAGTCGAAAAGGGCGTGTCCCGCTGGTTGACCCATGAGGAAATCTCAACGGGTGTCATGAATGCCGTGCGAGGCAACAAAAGCTATCAAGTGATCGGAAAGATAACCCCTTGGGAACAGCGGCCATAAAACTAGTATCCACTCTTTGTTACTTTCAGTTTTGATTCCACTAAAAATGATACGGCAAATTTTAAATCAAGGCTTTCGTCCATATGTCTGATTTTCCAGCAAAGCAAGATCTAAAAAACTGCCATTCCTGTACAAAACCCATCACCAGTACAGCTAGTTCGTGTTTGATCTTTTCCATATGTATCTGAGCGGTGCTCCAAAAACTCGTTCAGCCTCAAAACAGTCCAACTCGCGGGGAATACATGAAATGATGGCAGGGAAACCAAATCTCACAGCAGCTTCTAAAGCTCTCTCCACAGAGATTTCCTTGCCGTTAATTCAAAACAAATTGATTGCTCTATAAGGAATGATGTCTGTAAAGAACAAAATAAACGAGAACACCGTAATACCTATTCCTAACCAAAAATACTTCCTCCAACATTGTATGACTGCACCTAGCACGAACACTGCAGCCGGTATTAGCCAGAGTGGAAAGATAATTTCAGGTGCTTCCGGTCCATATTCAGAGATGAAGCCTGCTGCGAACCAATAAGATATGGGAAGTATAAAAAGTCCAGCTATAGGAAGGTATACTAAACGCAGAAGTATGATGGTTAATTTCATAAGAAAACATCCCTTCATAAAAAAGCCTAAGAAGCATACATAAAATAATTAATGAAAATGTATTCGTATTTCAGCAATCTATAAACTTCTATCAATTTGGGTAATTATACCATAAAAGACAATGAGAGATGCTGATGGTTTCAAGCCCCTTCTCCTATAGCCTTTACACCTTCAACCTGTTCAAACAGCAAAAAAACAGGCATTCATGGGAATACATGAATGCCTGCTTCTTTAATATTTTCATTCGCTCAAATTAATGACGCTGATATGAGAGTAGATGCTTTTAGAGAATAATAAATTATTCTGCTGCAGTAATCTGGTAAATCAGACCGCCATCAGTGCTCGCAATAAGCGCGCCATCTTCAGTTACAAGAATGTCACGGAAACGTTGAACTTCATCAGTCAATAGTCGTTCTTCTCCAACGATGATGTCATCTTCAATAACGACACGTACAATATAGTTCGGGGCTAAACCACCGATAAACAAATTGTTCTCCCATTCAGGGATTGCGTCATTATCATAGAATGACATACCACTTGGTGCACTTGTTGGATCCCAATAATATCTTGGTTCCACAAAGCCTTGCGCTTCGTGCTCTGAAATACCATCATTGATTAATTCACCAGTGTACTCGATACCATAAGAAACAATTGGCCATCCATAGTTGTTCGCTGGTTCAATGATATTCAGTTCATCCCCAGCTTGTGGACCGAATTCAACAATCCATAAGTCTCCTGTTTCAGGGTTGTAGTCTATGCCTTGAATATTACGGTGACCATAGCTGTAAATACCATCCAGTGCGTCTTCATCTTCGACAAATGGATTTGAATCTACTGGTTCCCCGTCTTGTGTAATGTGAATGACTTTACCTAAGTAAGCGTCCAAGTCTTGTGCACGTTCACGAATTGGATCGTCTGAACGCTCACCAGTTGTTAGGAATAGGTTGCCCTCCTCATCGAAGATAATACGACCGCCATAGTGTAAGTCGCCATCATATGCCGGTGTTGCTTGGAAGATGACTTCAAAATCTTCGAGTGAGGATTCATCTTCTGATAACACACCTTTACCGACAGCAGTGACGGTACCGCCTTCAAGATCTTGAGAAAACGTCATGAATACTGCTCTTGATTCGTCAAAATCAGGTGCAACGGCTACATCAAGCAAACCGCCTTGACCTGAGTTATTCACTTCTGGTGTACCTTCGATTGGATCTGAAACAGAACCATCTTCAAGGTTTACAATAAGAAGTTCTGCTGCATCTCTCTGCGTCACAAGTAAGCGGTTTGGTTCGAACTCTACCATACCCCAAGTCACGCCAAGACCTTCAACCACAACTTCTTCATTAAGTTCTGTTTCAGTCTCTACTGCAGGTGCTCTAGTTTGTTCTGGAAATGCTGGTTCAAACTCAGTGACTTTGGGTTCAGTTTCTGCACTTTCATTTGCGCCCTCGTCTGCACCTTCTTCTGTTGTAGTGCCCTCATCTGTACTTTCTTCTGTTGTAGCATCAGAGTCATTCGTTGACTCTTCGTCTGAAGCATCTTCATTGCCACATG
The DNA here is from genome assembly GCF_028823615.1 of Planococcus sp. A6. GTDB lineage: Bacteria > Bacillota > Bacilli > Bacillales_A > Planococcaceae > Planococcus. The sequence goes on along the minus strand of NZ_JAPEHT010000004.1, from coordinate 37,670 downwards.
CTGCCAAAGCTAACACAGAACTTAGAACTGTGAGGGACATTAATCTTGACCACGAATTTTTCGTCATTAGTGTTCCTCCCCTTTTTTTCTATTTAATGCACCATATATCCCATTCCCCTAAAACCCAGTATTAAAACTTGGTTAAGACTCCCATATTCTAAGTAACATATGAAACTCCTTTGAAAATAATGTCATCATAATAACTTGGAAATGAAAAATAATATGATTTTTTTCATAATTAAAGGAAAAAAAGAAATCTAGGATAAAGAAATCACATCTACAATCGTTGTTACATATTTCTCCATATTAAGAGCGGCTGTAAATGTACTTTTTAGGCAAAAATAGCAAAAGGAGAGAAGATTCGGCTTACCGCTTTCTACTCTCCCTTCTATATTTGTAGCTTCCGATAATTCGTCATATGTAAACTCTTTGGTATGCTATGTTAATTAATAAGTTTGTGTTTTGTTATTTACACAAGATATTTTACGCTCTCAAGATATTTTACGCTCTCAACGATTCCCAAAATTATTAATATAGACATAGATATAATCCATATAACTTTAAATACAAATTTGTATCTCCCCGCAGGCATTCCGTATATGGAAATAATGGACACCGCGGGTATTTCCCTTCTGCATCCAAATGTTAATAGAAACTGATGTAACACTTTTAAAATAGAGCGTACATGAAAAAAGAGAAGGTTTTCTCCTTCTGCCTTAATTAAGGGGTATAGACTCTTCTCCTATTTCAATTATCGCCTTGTCATTTTCAAAGCTTAATTTAGGTTGCTTGGAAAAGGAAGTTCCCTTTCTCTGTATTTCTGACTGGCCTGTTTTTTTATAAATGAATGCATTTTCCTTTTCAAACAAGTATATGTCCTGCGGATCTCCCTGCTTTGGATGAAGCCCAGCAATATGCTCAATAACCAGAAGATGTTCTGCGCCGGTTCCAACAAAGCTGCTATATTGATCGTTAACAGCGATACGATATTGAACCGAAAAAAACAACGTAAACGGAATAAAAAATATAGCGAGAACTATTGCTACATACCGCATTGCCAGAACGCCTTTGAAATACGTATACATACCGATAAAGAATATGAGAACGAATAGAAGGTCGTATGGGGGCAAGACCAGTTCCAGATCACTTCCATTGAAAACAAAAGCATAATTTCTGTCTATCATGGCGATTTTCATCAAAAGACGCATCGCAAAGTAGAATGAACTAAAAACCATTAGGATGAGACTTAACTTTCTCTTCTTCATTTAAATTCTCCTTTGCCGATATTCATATAACGTTTTCTTTATCTAGAAGTTTCCAAAAGCAAAAAGGCTCCGCTGATTAAGAGAGATTATCGATTCAGAAACAATTTTCTCTTTTTTCGTTACATAAATTTATATAATTTCTTATTCAATGGCCAATTATAGCTCAAAGCACAAATAGATAAGAAATTTCAAACCGCCCGTAAAAATACACTTCTCTGAACAATAGAAACTAAAGTATCAAAAAGACCAACCCTTGTGGTTGGCCCATTTAAAATTCACTCTCTGTAAGTTGTGGCAATGATCGTCTCTTTATAAGCTTCTCCCAGATGCTGTTCGGCCCCATCTATTAAACATTAGCTTTTTTCTTCGAGTTTGAGTTAAGTAAATGACCAAGTTGTCGTGTGAGCAAAACTCTCAGTGCTTTACGGCTTTCTTCATTCGAAGAGTCTATTTGCTTTGGAAGAACAACAGCGTCCATATCCGTGTGATAGAGGAAAAATCGTTGCTCGTCTTCTCCTACCTTCTGAAATGCACTCCAGTTCAATTGAGTCTTGCCTTCGAGTTGGCTGTTGTGAATATGCAGCTCGATGCCTTCAGGAGTCAGTTTGGTGATGCACTCCTTCGGCCACCCATTGTTTTTTAATCGCTTAAAAGCTATTTTAAATCGCCAAACCTGTAGTTTAAAGTACAAGTCTCGGACGAATGGCAGCAGAATCAAAACCAAAAGGATTCCCCCTCCTATCGAGACCGGACCAATTAAATCAGGAGAGACATTTCCCGGCAAGATCTTCAGCAACAAGGAGTTAAAAGTGAGATAGGAAAACAACAACAAGACAATAAAAGCTAGTTTGCCTCTATTAATATGGTACTTACTGGTGCGAAAATAATTTTTCTGGAGCGCGAATAAATCGTCGACTGTTAACTGGTAGTTTAAAATCAAGAAATGCACCTCATTATAGTTTTTAAAAGTAAATTTTCGAATTGTCGATCATAGGGATTCAACTATATTTTCACGACATATCTCTACATGATTTATTTCATCTTTTATTTGTCTTTCTTAGCTGACTATCATTTAATAATCTTCTTTAAAAGTAGCGTGAATTTCTCCTAAATGCTCTTCAAATTCATCAGTCTTCTCTTTTATTTTCTCTTCATCGGAAAGAGTGTCAGGACTGCTTGTTAAATCAAAAGCGATTTGCTGTAGCTTATCGAACTCTTCGCTCATTCCCTTGGATTGGATAGCGCCTTCAAAATAATTAATATAAGAAACACTTGAAGAGGCCATCACCTGCTCTGCCGTCTCGCTGTCAGTTCCTTTCCTTACGGTAGAATTTTCGTTAAACCAATTGTTATATAAAGCAGAAACATACTCTGGTAAGCTCTCATATTCACTATATTCAATCTGATAGGCAATACTTTTAGGATTTGCCAGTTCCTCTTTCGAATAAATTTGATCACCATGCTCATTATATTGTTCTTCTAACGAGGATGTTCCAGGTTCTCCTTGTACTTTCTCTGCTTCATCTCTTTCATCAACTGGAAGATTTTCTTGATTGTTTTTAGCAGGGGTCTGTTCAAGCAAAGGTTCAGCTACACTTTCAGGTGTTAATTCTAATTGTTCTCTCAGGAAGTAAGCACCGACAATAACGAAGAGTATAACAAAAGCGACGCTTGCTGCACGAGGGAACCAACTTCCTGTTTTTCGGGGCTGTGGCTGTTCATTGATTTTCGCTAAGATCGCTTGTTTATGTCTTTCAGTGAATTGCTGATTTTTAAAAACGCTTTTGTTCATAGCATCACGATACTCACTTAATCTATCCTTCATATACATCACCTCTTTTGATAGTCTCTCCCAGTAGTTTTCGGCCTCTTCGCAAACGTGTTTTCAAGGTGTTCTGTTTGATGTTTAACAGAGCTTCCATCTCAGGTATCGACAAATTCTCGTAGTAATGAAGATGAATGGTTTCACGATATTTGATTGGAAGAGACAATACGGAATCCGCCAGTTCCTCATCTCCTTCTCTTTGAAGCGATGCCATGTGCGGTGTAGGTTCCTTCGTGTGCATATACTGAAACAACTGATTATTCAGGACAACCCGTTTGGCCCAAGAACTTTTCAGGACATCTTTACAGCGGTTAATGGTGATTCTATAAATCCACGCTTTATAGGAGTTAATTTCTTCATATGTATCGTAGTGCTGGTAACAGGTCAAAAATACATCTTGGACAACTTCCTGTGACCTTCCCCAATCCTTCAAATAACTATAGGCTAGCTTTGTTAGACGATCGCCATATTGATCCATTAGATTTTCTAACCAGGCTTCTTTTTGAATTTTTAAAGGCATATTGTTTTCGTCGGTCAATGTGCTGCCCCCCTTCTATCTTTACATAGTATTTTAATCCAAGGTGAAATGAGCTGTCCCTAAGACGAGTCTCACTGCTCTATGGTTTCAAAATCGGAACTTTGTATCGCGTATCTCTATAATCTTGAAATAGCATTTGTGAAAACAGAGTATTTGGATAAAAAATGGAATATCCTGTGTTACAATAGTGGGTATACGTAGGAGGGGTCTGATGAAGAAGATCATGATTGGTATTCCTATTGCTATTTTCTCTATGTTGGTACTGTTGATCGCTTGGGTTAATCTAGTGCCGGAAGAAAATATTTCTACAGAGAAAGCGACAGTAGAAGCGACTACTGAAGGAAATGCAAAAGAATATATAGCAACTGCTTGGAATCGATGGAATGGCAGCACACTTGATGAAGAGAATATTGAAAAAGAAACTACTTTTATTGCACTCAACTCGATTGACGGTAATGAAATGAAAAATTTAGGAGTGTCCACAGAATTTTCGGAACTTCAAGAAGTAGCTGGCATCATTAGCGGTGATTTTGGAAAACTTACGGATGAAGAAAAACAAATTTACTATAAAGAATTCGAAGATATACTACATGAAATTCACAACTCGATTAATTGAAAGATAGAAGGCCTTGAAATAGAAAACCAACTACTATTTGATTAGAATAAAAATGTTTCTTTGTAATGGAATCTTGCATAAAGGGACACTTTCAAATAAAAAGGGATAGAAGATGCTAATCGAGTCGCATCTTCTATCCCTTTTTGTTTTTGGAGCTTCCGATAACCTCATGATATGTAAACTCCATTTGCTTGCTCTTTAATTATATATATCAGTGTTACTATAGACGATATACCTTTTAAATAAGTTGAGGGAGCGTTTCTAATGAAAAAAAACATCATTTTATCATTTCATCCAGATTATTTTAGACCTATTTTATACGGAATCAAAAAATACGAATACAGGAAATCTTTTTCCAAAGAATCTGTAAGGGCTTATCTTTATTTGACCAAACCTGTCAGCGAATTTATCGGTATTCTAGAATTGGACAAACCTCAAAATCCGATTGATATTAAATCAATGTTTTATGAGAATTCTACGATCAATGAAAGAATGGCTATCTGTATAGAGAATAAGGAACGGGCAATTGTGCCAATAGAAAGCTTTCAATTGTTTAAAAATCCTATTTCTGTTGCTGCCATCAAAAATATGGACATTAACTTTACAGTTCCTAGAGCATTTTCATACATAGATAATCATGAACTACTTAATTTCCTGGAAGGCCAAGAAACGTTTGAAAAGGAATTCGTTCATAGTCACGAATCTATTTTTGAAGATAACATTGGTGTTATGTGCAGCGAGATGGAAAAATCGGAAGAGTTTATTCAAAAGGACAAAGAATTTATGGATTCAGATAAGGCAAATCTGATAAAATCCGGGTATCTTACTCGTCAATAAGTCTCTTATGAAAGTTAGAAGTGCCACCTCCTTATAACCTCTTGTCCTTAAAAGCAATAAATTGAATATAATTATTATATTGAAAGACTTAGGCTATTTCTTAAATCTCAGTACTATAAAACCGTTCGTAAAAGTACACCTTTTCGAACGACTTTGAAAGTGCTGAAAATCATGTAAACCGGCGTTCGCAAACGTATAAAAATAGTTGACGAACGTTCGTATAATCGAAGGCACTTTTACGAACGTTGCAAAGAGATTGTTCATTGTTTATAGCTTCATCCAAACTATCTTTTAAAATCGCCGTCTTCTTCTTGCAACTTGAACATCAGGGCTCGTGATTGACTGAATTTTTGTGAACTTGATCTCCCGAACGTTATCTTCTCCTTGCGTAATTTGTTCTCGCTCTAGTTTTTTAGCGACAGTTATTTCGTCCTCATTGAAAGAACTGAAATTGTAATCCGAAAACAACTCGCCATTTTTTAGTTCGACATTGACTGATTGTCCGCTGTCCAAGGTTTTTAGAATCGAAAACCTTTCAGTCAGTTTTTGTTTTTTTATTTGAATCGATTTTTTATCGAAATAACCTGATGCCCATAATGCAAGAATCATGACAACTGCGAACCACCAGCCAATTTGGCCAAAAATAAAATCGCTGAATAAAATTGTCGAACCTACGAGTGAAATTTTTAAAAACAAATAAAAGTATTCCATCATCCATCGCTCCGTTTCACTGCCTGCAGTTCCTTAGAATACTGTGACTCTCTAGTTGTCCAACATGCAATTGTGTTTTGCTTCCCTTGCTGCCTGCCAAACCTGGAACTCCTTATCCGTCATAAGTGTCATCCGCTCCTCAGATGAGTATCCAGTAAACTTCAGGATCTCGATTTCCACTTCGAAAGTCCATTCACTTATTCCGCAATCGGCTGGATATTCTACCAATCCGATATTTTCTTCTGCATCGATCCGGATAATATCTCCATCTTCAAGAAACACTCTATAACTCAATTCATCTGTAAGGATGCCTCGCACTTTGCCAATCTCCTGATGGATAATCTTCACTATTTTAGCGTACACTTCCTGATCCTCAGCGCTTACTTCACCATTCGCAAATTCTGCAACGTCGTCGGACAGGTAATAATAATCAATATCTCCTGCCACAATAGCTTGATCTAACCCATACCAAAGCGGCCTCCAAGTAATTCCCATTTTCTCTAATCTTCCTTTCTCACCACGAGACTGCCCTATCTAAATCCTAAACATATAGCGAGCATTCGGGAGTCACCGCTTTAATTCGTTTCCAGGAACAATTGCTCCAGGAATTGATCAAAAGACTCGGCGAGCTCAATGATCTCCCAAACTATTTCGGGTGAATCGTAATTCTCAACAATCAATAATACCGATGGATTTTCTTTTTGATTTTTATAATCAAATACAAGCCAATGATGAAAATCAGTCCAAAGCACGATGAGCTTGTCAGAAAGAGCTGTACTACCTCGCTCATCATTTGTAGAGGTAATCAGTTCTTTGGATGATAAAATACCGGTGTCTTCCACTTCAAAATGTATAGGTTCAATACTTGGCAAATGATATACCTCACCTGATCTGCTATTTGCTCTAGATGCGGGAACAGTAAAGTATGGGTAACGAAGTTCTCCCCCATTTCGCTTTTTCATCAAGTTTTTAAAAGAATTAGGAAAACGGATCCCCAAGACTAACTCAGCTTTTTCGATGACTTCATCATTGCATGGATAAAGAGGTCTGGTATTGTTGGTATCGCATTGCCAAAAGTTTCTTCCATTGTAGTAATGTTTCTTCATTTCGGTTCTCCGATCCATACAGCTCTGATGCATTCCTCATTTTCTATCCAGAAACTATATACTCCGTTATCTACTAAGTTTAAAAGTTTGATTCTTTCCTGGCTCGTGTTAGGCAATACATAAGAGATTTCATAAGCATGCTTTATCCATAAAAACGTAAAAGCATACTCAAAGTCTTTTAGAAACTCATCAAGTGCAGAAGAATAGTCTTCGGCAGGAATTCGCAACAATTTAAAAGCCTGGTTTTCTCTAAGCACCTCCGCTTTCTTTAGTTCCTTATAGACCGGTAGTCGAGGTAAACAAACAATTAAGGAATATTTTTGGGCAATCAAAGTATTAATGATATTGGTATATGAAGTTCCTGTCGTTTCAATTAATAATTCAGGAATTACATTTGTTTCATACATAAGGGCAAATTCGTTTTCAAACCGATCTTCTAAGGTCATTATTTCAATTTTTGAATGGATCGTTTGCATAATACCCTCCTGTAACAGCACTAGTTCGATATATTATAAATATACGGATATCGTTTAGAGATAACTAGCAAATTCTTAAGTAAGCTCCACTATAAATTTATTTCTAATCAAAAAAGGAAAAACTCATATTTGAGTTTCCCCCGTTCACACACTACTTATGTATTTTGAACGACCACTCTTACCACTTTAATGATTTGTTCTAAAGATCAGGTAAGCAACAGTTTATTACGTAATAAACTTTCGCTGTTTTCTATTCGCTTTCATCAAGTTCAAAGTCTGTAAGCCATCACTCGGAAGGCCACCTAAAAAGCGGGGATAAGTCCACGGAATCAATGACGTGATAAAGAGAAAAAAGTTTGCGCCTGCGCTATTAATGATGATATTCCCCGCCACTCCGGAAACAAAATGAGAGGCAATGAACAGTGCCACAAAACTAAGCAGTGATGCGATTGGCCCGCCAAGGTAGAAGAAGAGTTTTTGCTTGTATGTAAACGCTGGGTACTCTTTTGGGATCAAATACTCGCAATAGCCATATATGGCGACGGTCAGATAACAGGTAATTCTTCCAAAAGATAGACGTAGTTTGTTTGCTTTACTGCATGAACCCATAAATACTTCAGCTTTGGAATTTTTGCTCACTGTGACCGTTGCTACAGCATGTCCCATTTCATGTATAAATAGCGAACATGAAATAATGAGTAAAACTACAATGACTTCAAGTAACATCAAATTAAATTCCCCATTTCTCTATGTGTGCTTTTACAGCATTTTTTCTCGATCTGGCTCTTTTGAAAAAACATCTTCTCCCACATCAAATCCTTCAGGCCGCCAATGGCTTTCAGGCAATTGGCTTTCCTCAAACAATGTTCGGAGATGGCTGATCGCTTCAGCCCAAGTCGAAAATACTTGGAATTCATAGGGCGGGTCTCCTCCATTATCGTTCCAAACTGCCCATTCGCTGTTGGAGAGCTGTGTAGCATGATAAAACGCATCTCCCTCCATTTGAAAAATGCCAAAAGTGTTTTCTGAAGTAATCTTCCAATTCGTGTAGCCCAATTCATTGGAAAACTGGTCGTATTCCTCGAAAATCCACTTATGCAATACTTTCCACAACCGGTTCACGTCATCACTTCACGACTTTACTAAATACGTAAAGAGCTTATCAGACCCATGTAAGCCGGCCAATTAGACGACATTAAAAAATCCCCCAATTAACCTAACGATTCCCCTTAACGCCATAAATAGGAGTCTGAAGGGTAGAAATAGCAGTTCCGGGATCCAAAATAAGATTACGTCGAAAAAATCAGTCTTATTTGTGTTCTTCTTTTTTTGCTTGTTCATTGGTACGTTCCCCTTTCAAATTTCAGTTGCACCCCTATTTTTTTAGAAACGACTTTGCCATATAGTAAGCGCTGGCTGTAAACAATTGTGTTTCAATAGCTCGATTCATTATCAAATCGCCAAACTCTTCGAAATCGATCAGTTTAACATCGATCTCTTCAGTATCATCTAATTTCTGATCGCTCGTTTTGAATGCACTAGTGATTAGGTATGTAGAAATTTTATTGTTTTGAACAGCCGGATTCACCATATGTTCCCCTAGCAATATCGGATTTTCATTTGAAGTAAATCCAGTCTCCTCATGAACTTCCCTTAGAATTCCTTGCTCACTGGTTTCGTTTTCTTCAAGCTTTCCAGCAGGAATTTCTAAATAAAAACCTCTTGTCCCATGCCTGTATTGCTTTACAAACACGAGTTGATTTCTGTCGGTCAGGACTACGGCATTCACCCAATCCGGATACTCATTTATGTAAAAGTTATCAATGACGATTCCGTTTGGCAGCCTACACTGCTCTTTCCTCAAATTTCCGAACGGATTTTTATATAAATATTCTGTAGAGAGCGTCTCCCATGTTTTCATCTTTGAATCCCTCACTCATTATGGTAGAGATACTATTGATTTATCTGGTCTATTTTTTGCTGCTAATCCACTGCGAGATTTTTTGGATCACCACTTCCGGGTTCTCCCGTTTAGAAAATCAGTTTTATTTCTCTAAGACTACAATTTTTTCTGAAATCAAATTATCTTTGGCTTCTTGATTTTCGAGCTGCCAAACAGCTACTTTATAACCTTTCTCTAACTCTCCATCAAACGTTGTGGCATTTGAAAAGAACGTATGCACATCGTACTCTGTATCGTTCTTATTTGATTTCATAGCTTCTTCTTTTGTAACACCGCTCTTTATAATAATGGCTTGATCTTCTTCTAAAACTTCAATAATATACCCAATTACCACTGGCTCTTCAGTAATAATTTCAGTTGCAGGGAATGGTCCAGTTTCTGAATTTGTATTAGTTGAACATCCTGATAGAACAAATATTGATGCGATAAGCGTTAATAATAAATAGTTTCTCAAAATATCCCTCCTTATTTTAATTCTTATACAAATTATACGCATAACTTTTTAAATAGATTCATTTTATAAAAAACACCTCAAATTGTGTTCCTGAATTCCCAGGATATCTCACAAAATAAGGTGCATATTGTTACACATATTCAATTACATTTTGTATCGCATTTTAAAGTTTTGCGATAGGAAACGGAACCCGTTATTCTCATCATCAGCTTCTTTTACGTCCCCTATATTCCATTTATTCTAGTATGCTTTTTAACTCTTTCGTTTGTTCTTCATTTAAAGCATAGAACTCTTGCTCTTCTTCCACTGCGTTTCCTCTATTGGACAAAACAGCACTGCCATCATCCATATACCATACGTACCGCCAAAGTTCAGAAACATTTTCTTCCGGTTTATCCAAGGTAAAAACAAGATCCGCGACTGGAGCTAACTCCTTTGGCGGTTCTATTTTCTCTTCCATTTCAACAATCTTCCGCAACTCAGATATTGTTTCTGAGTCTGTGAAGCCTGTATTAAACTCCGCTCCCGTCGTGCCTTCATCGTTAAAAGGAGCGCCTACACGAACACGAACTATTTCCTCTTCAGAACATCCTATTGCCATCATCACTGGAAGACATGCAGCAAACAATACTAGAAACTTCCTCATCAAGGTTCACCTCCTAACTATTATTACGATCCTTCACTCCAGATTGTTATAATTGCATTATGTAGGTAGGAGATTCTTAGATACTAGGAGCCATGATATGATAAAAAGTTTTCTCGAACGATTTTTCAGTGCGGTTATTTCTGCCCCGCTTTACGTGATGTTGATGTTGTTGTGGCAGCTTGTCATTGCGAATGAACAGAACCTATTGTCTGAATTCACCTTATTTAAAGCGTTTTGGGTCACTTACGTATTTATTTTCCCGGCATTTTTCGTGCTGGGCATTCCGATGTCGTACTTGGTGGACTTCCTAATGAGCTTGGTACCGTCTCGCAATTGGATTATCGCTTATTGCTGCAAGCTCGCCTTATACGTCTTATTTACAAGCCTTGTATTCTTTGCGATGTTCCAAGTATTCATACTTACTGATGTTGAATCATTAAACATTAGCCTTGTCCCTGCATTAATTGGATTTCACGTTCTATTTATCTTGCGAAGAGAATACCGCTTGAGGCACACGTAAGCTTTGCTATACGTAAGCTTTGCTGAAAGAGACTGCTAATAAAGCAGTCTTTTCTTATGGACGGCAACCTTGTCAGTTCAAGGAGTACTCCAAAACAATGTGGAGAGAAATGGAATAATGACGGCTACAACAAGAACCAAAGAATTTCCAATTAAGCCCACTACTCTGAGCGATTTGTTCTTGGCAAAGAGTGCTGCCACGATTCCGATAAGCGGTAGAGCAATAGCTACAATCATTGCCGTATTAGAGAATACGTCTTCATTAAAGAACCAAACTGTATAAACAGCCAAAGAAATCAAAAACGCTGCAACCGAGATTGTTCCTAAGTTCATTATTGTCTACCTCCTCTGGTCAAAGAATCGAATTCACTTTTTAAAATAGAAAAGATTTTGGTGTCTCGAAATTCTCCTTTGATGCGTTCATTTTTTCTCAAAACGCCTTCGAAAGACATGCCGGCTTTTAGCATGACTTTTTCAGACCCGATATTGTCTAAATCGCAGCCGCCTTCGATCCGGTTCAACTGAAGCACGCCAAAACCGTAACTCAGGATTTCTCTTAACGCTTCTGTAGCGATTCCAGCTCCCCAAAATTTGCGATTTAACACGTAACCTATTTCTGCTTTTTGATGTTCATTTGACCACCCGACCAGCGAACAGGTTCCGATGACTTTCTCGCTTTGTTTGTAGACAATCGCCCATACACCGCTTTGGCCATCTTTATATCCGTCCACAGTCGGCTGCAGGAAGTTGGATAAGGTTTCTCCTTTGGAATCGTTCTTCTCCCAGGTCATACGATGCGCCACTTCGGGGTCGGAAGAGAATTCGAAAACATCATCTAGGTCGTGTTCTGTTACTTTTCTTAGTAGAAGACGCTCGGTTTCGAATGTCGGTATGTCTTTTAAGTGGTTTTCAATTTTCATGGTGAACTCCCTCTGGTTTTAAATAAACTTTTTATTATAGTTAGTTCGCTAATTCCTGAATATTTTAATCTGTTCGCGCTAGATTGCAAAGAGTTCTCGCAATGGAAAATAACATCGAACTGCGTAGGTGGATCGTATTGTGCGCCGTAACATCTTCCAATATTCCATTCTTGTATTGTATCTTTCAAAATCAGGGTAAACTGCTGGAAAGCCATTGGCTCATCTTTCAAAAATTTGTTGAAGTGGTTAATTATTAAAAGGTATCTTTCTGCACCTATCCATTCCAAATCATTTAAACATTCATCCAGAGCATCTAAATTAAAACTAAAGTAACTTGGAAAGTTGAATTTTTCGGCAAACTCATTTAGCATTTCATCGTGACTCTGACAACTTTCACCATCTATCATGATGACTACCACCGCCGAGGTTTGGCTCATAAACTTTGAGATCTGCTGCTGTAGGGTTTTCCGGTTGCACTCTATCATACAAAAATTAGAATCAGTTGAACTTAATTCGAAATTAGGCCAGAACATTCGCTCAGAGCATCTCCTTCGTCCTTTTTATCCAGCAGTCCAAGGATTCACGCTTCATCCTTTTCTTTATCTTTAAGCCTTTTATTTTCTTCTTCCAATCGTTGAATTCTATTTTCCATTTCAGACTCGCGATTTCCCTTGGATTTCTGCATGCGGTCTATTCCATATAAGGCCAACACAATCCAAATAACCGAAAGCACAACCCAAATAAGCGGTGGATCAAATGACATTGAAATCCTCCTTTTTAGCTTTAATGGCTAGACAATGCACCATTGACATTATTTGAGATTCAAGCTCATGCTGACAGTCCTTGTTGTAAATCCCATATTCTCGTATATATGCACAGCAGGATTTTCAGCTTTTGCGCTTAACCGGACTTCTGTATATCCGTCCTCTTGAAAATGGTCGATGGCCGCATTCATCAAACGTTTTGAATATCCTTTGCCACGATATTGTTGTCGGAGATACAGTTCGTAGATAAACCCAATCGGCTTTTCAGTAAACTGATCTTTTGTGGTGCCTGCCAGAACCCAACCAAGGATTTCATCTTTCTCTTCTGCGATAAAATAAAAACCGCCTTTATCCAATAAAGGTTGAACCAAGCTTTCAACTTTTTCACTTGAAGGCATCAGTTCACCTAAAGTTCCATCGTAAATAGCTTGCGGTGATAAGGATACGATGGCGTTCAAGTCGCTGTGATCCGCTTTTCGAATGTTCATTTTGGATGCTCCCTCCTTAGGGGGACTATACTTGATACACGATTTTATTTTCGAAAATGGAAATTCAGTATTTCCACAAACAAATTATTCATTTCTGTAGCGGTTTTTTGAAAATCCTCCCGATGCCACTCGATGATCATACCCAAAATGGCATTTGCTTGGTAGGCGCTGAACATATTCTTATTTTCCGCATGGTGTTTTTCATCAATGTCCTGATTTAACAATTGATTTACTTGATCAAATAATAAATAATAGTACGCCATTGGCACGTATTTTGAGAAAATGATGCGGTAAAACTTTTTGTATTTCTCAACATGATGGAAAATCCGGATGGTGGAAGGATCCAGCTCATTGGACAGTAATATCTGTACATGCTTATAAGGTTCCATATAGGAGTCCGTCAAATCTTTCATGATTTCCTTGAAATATTCTTCAAATAAATCTTCGACTTTTCCATAATGCATATAAAAAGTTCCCCGGTTGATCTTCGCTTCCCGGCAAATGGCTGTGACACTGATCATATGCAGCGGCTTGTCTTTTAACATGCTGAGCAAGGCCTCTTGCAACGCCCCTTTAGTTTTGACGATACGCAAATCAATTTCCTTCACGTTTTTTCACCTCTTATCGGACATAATGTTCTTTTCTGTTGATTACTGAACAGTTCTCTGTTATTTGTCCATTGCAAACGATTACTTTGACAACATATAATTTTATTATACACATGTTCAATAAAATTGGAGGCGACAAAAATGAAATTAGAAGGAAAAGTAGCGATCGTAACAGGAGCAGCCGGAGGAATGGGTCAAGCCATCGCAGAATTGTACGCAGCTGAAGGAGCCAAAGTCATTGTGGCGGACTTGAACATCGAAGGCGCAGAAGCTGTGGCACAGGGAATCGTGGCAAACGGCGGCACAGCTAAGGCGTTGCAAGTTAACGTCGCAAAACAACAGGACATCGACACCATGATCGATACTGCGGTGAACGAATATGGCACCTTGGATATCCTCGTCAACAATGCCGGCATCATGGATAGTTTTGAACCGATCGGCGACATCACAGATGAAAAGTGGGACCTGATTTTCGATATCAACACAAAAGCAGTCATGCGCGCCACCCGCAAAGCAATCCCGATTTTTCTTGAACAAGGCAAAGGCGTGATTATCAACACCGCATCGACTGGCGGATTAAACGGCGCACACGCTGGAGCGGCTTATGGCGCGTCCAAACATGCCGTCGTTGGGCTTACGAAAAACACCGGTTATATGTATGCCAAAGAAGGAATCCGCTGCAACGCAATTGCACCAGGAGGCGTTGCCACAAATATTGCTTCTTCCATAACTGACTTCAATCAATTCGGTGCAAGCCGTACTCAGCCGGTTCAAGCCATTATGCCTCGCATCGGCCAACCAGATGAAATCGCGCAAGTTGCTTTGTTCTTGGCATCGGATGATTCGAGCTTTGTTAATGGCACTGTCATTACAGCAGATGCTGGATGGACAGCAGCATTTTAATCAACTGATCCAAGATTGGCTCGCTCAAAAAAAAATTTCTTCTGATCAAGGTTATTGATTCAATTAAATGGCTGGCATACTTCCGGTTTTTCCCGGAGTGTATGCCAGCCATTTTTAATCTCTTTTAGAATGTGTAAGTGCGGATTCCATGTAGCAGACGCGCTTAATGACTCACGATCTTTTCTTCGCGCGCAATCTACCACTTTAAACAGGCTATCTCCAGCATCCTTTAACTTCATCTGAATGAACTTTATTGAATTTCAATTGACTTACAGTTGATATGGCAGTCCATCATCGGAATAATCATTTTGCATTTATAAAGCAATACACCATTAATTTCGATATCCTGGATTGAAATATCGTGAAAAAAGAATGCTGAATCATTTGGGGATTGTGGAATATTCCCTTCCATGCCTTCCAACCAGGTATTGAAGCTTGCTAAAAAACAATCATTAAATATAACAGTTTGTACTTCTTCATTCAGACCCATCGCTTTAAACTTCATTGTGACTACATGCTGTTTATTGTCATATATTAAGTCTACTAATTGCGTATCGATATAATCGGTTTCCATGAGTTTCATTTCCATTTCTTTTCCGCTTAATCTCATTTTGATACCTCCAGTTCGTTTCCGGCATCACTTCAATGAAGTTGCAGAAAAAGCACCACATACGCATCTTCAGTTTTTAATACAAGTTGCCCGTGTTGCTCTAGACATTTTCCTATGAATTCTTCTTCGTCCAAGACTCTTTGCTTATCGATTACTACATTATGTGGCAAGAACAGCATGTAATTCCCTGCAATTCTTTCCCACAAACACGAGATTTTAGATACATCTTTCTTGCTCGCGATCTTTGTATAAAGGCGACCACCGTTGTTTAGCCAAATGACAGTGAATTCTTTGTTTCCATAAAGCTGCTCGATTTGTTCGAGTAGCTCGAACAATCGCGACTTCTCGGGATAACCATTAGGAAATTCAGCGATTGTTTCTATATGAGCACAAGACCGCTCAGTGTGTTCTAATCCAATAATGTCTAAGAAACTTTCCCATGAAGGAGTTATAATCAATCCACTCCCTTCTTTTTGAATTCCGATTTACCATTTTAAATAACCGTCTTTACATTTTCAAATCTATATCGATTACAAATATAGAGTCTTTGAATTTAGAAATTAATACTTAACAAACGTAGTAATAGCATTAGGGCCCATATAGTTTCGGTGGCTCAATTCCTCTATCCATTTCTTTGGATTGAACTGAAAGAATCCAAATCGATCTCGATACGTATAACTCCCAACATTCACTTCAATATATTCTGGATCTTCCTCAAAGTTTTTTCTGTAAATTGATAGAGTATGCTGATTTGGGACTCTATAGACCTCTATTACATCACCGGTCTCCATATACTTTTCAAGGTAGGTTAAAAATAGGCGATTCCCCACACCCTCTGCTACATAAATATAGGGCAAAGAGAAAAGACATTGAACTTCCTGAAGCCAGGCCTCATCTGCTTTACTCACGGATAACCATATATAATCTTCTTCATTTTCAAATTCAGTATGCTGATTGTATTCTTCTATTTCTAGGGGAATGAAAAATTTTCTTGAGGATGCTAGGAATGTAATTTCCGACATTACACCACTCCCTGGTTAAGACAAATTAGTTACTAGCAAAATGAGTCTATCTTAATTTAAATTATTCACTTTATACTTCTCCACGTACTCTTCATTGTTCAATACTTCAATAGCGTTCGATGAATACAATACAGAGCCGACGAAGTCGTTAATGTCCAGGCCTCTCATTTCGTAAGTCTCATCACTATTCACCGTAGCAGTGGCATCTTCCAAAAATGTGACCTTATAGCCTCTATCAAAAGCGGCGATAGCCGTAAACATGCAGCAATATTCCGTATTGAACCCCGAGATAAATATGTGACTGACACCAAAATCTTCTAATTTTGATGACAAATTGGTGTTAAAAAAAGAACTTGGTGTTTGTTTTTCGATGATGTGTTTTGCGTACTTCTGTAAAGAAACATGTAGGTCGGAGCCTTTGGAATTTCTAAAAAGAGGGCTTTGTTCTTCCTCGTCCAAATGCTTCATAAAAATAACTGGATCACCATTGATTTGAAACTCTTTGATAGTTCTTTCGATCAGTGACAATTCTTTTTGGAAATCTCCTTTTTCTACTAAACCAGTTTGTACATCAATAACTAAAAGAGCCTTCATTTCTTCCCCGCCTTATACTGGGTATTTTTCGTTATCTCTTAATCTTCATTGGAACACAGCTCTTCGATTACACTTTTCAAAGCGGAACGAGCAGCTAATGTAGTTTCTTTTGTTAACGCTGTGTTCAACGATTTTTTAATTTGTTTCTCATTTTCTTCGTCAAATAAATCTCCTAGGCTGTTAGCAACAGCAATCCTGACTTGGTAGCAAGGGTCTTCAAGAAGATTTAATAAAGACTTCAATTGAAATCTCGCTCCCAATAGATAAAGTCCAAAGTAGAACCCGACTTTCGCCGCACTACTGACTTCTTTTTGAAGAAATTCTTGTAATATAGGGATTAAAGACGAATCTCCCAGTTTACCTAATCCTTCTGCTGCTTCTCTTCGTACAATATCATCCGTATCAGATAGAGCCTCTATTAAATGCTTTTTTGCTTTGGTGTCTCGCATCTCACTCAATACTTCAATTGCTGAGATCCTTACCAGTTCACTATTATCATTCAATCTCGCAACCGCAGCATCAAAAACTTTGTCTCCTGTGTATCCCCATAATGCTTCGAGAGCAGCATAACGAACTTCTTCACTCGGACGTACTGTAAGTGAAATTAGGAGAAACTCAATCGTTTCACTTACTGGCAATCTTCCTAAGGCGTCGATTGCAATATAGATTACGTGTGGATTTTCATCCTCTAAAAAGGAGGAAATGTTGTTTATTGCTTCCAGGTCACCCTGGTCGAGATATCCTTGAATGATCATTATTTTTTGATCAAAGTTCATTACGGAGTATCCCCCTTTTTCAACAATCAACTTCGAAACTGAAAGTTACTAAATATTTTTCTTATCTCATTTAAATACAAACTAACCCTACATGAGTTACTCTCGACATTTCGAATTCCATTCCACTTAAATCTATAAAGATACCTGATCCAATTTAAAATGCTCCATCAGTGTAATCCGGCGCCCTTCGCTGTCCCACTCATGGTATTTTTCAAAAACGGTTTCTATGTTGTGATCATAGCGTTCTTCTACCAGGTATTTAACAGCAAGAAAGCTTCGCCAGTAATCAAACATAATACTGGATAAGCTTGCCTGGTAGGAATTGCTTCCAAAAGCGCTTAGAGAACGGCCTCCATATTCAGACGTGAATGTGTTGACCAGTTCGGTTTCGATTGCTGCAATTTCCTCAAACTCACTATCAGTTAGAAAGAATTTTCTTGGAAGATACTCACACACGCCTTCTTCGAACCAGGTATTGTCTTCCCGTGCATCTTCAAATTCATCTAAGAACAAATCTGAGTGGTGCGTTAATTCATGTCCCAATATTGTCAGCAGATGTTTCTCGGATAGCCGCTCATAGAATGCTCGGATAGCAGGAAGATTTCTTCCATCCAATTGTTGTATAAATAATTTTCTCCAAGCGTTCATATCGGGTGTAATGTAGATAGTGTCTTTATTCGTAAAAGCAGGAATCGGAAGATCCGAGAAAATAGTGGTAGCCGCATCAAAAGACGTCCACACTATTCCTTTTGGCTTTTCTATCAATTTATACTTGTCTTCCAAGAATTGCTCGTAGTTCTGCAGTTTCTTAGTAAAGTCTTGAATAATCGTTTGAAACTTATCGCAGTCACTCGTTTCTTCAAAAGCATAAATATGTTTCATCCAAGCAGCCCTTTCTTTTTGTACTGGTCTGTAATTCCCTAATGAAACTAGCAGATTTATAATTCATCTACCTAAACATTATTAGCTGTCTTAAACCAAGCGCTTAAAAAAGTGGATTCGGTCCCCTTCAGCCAAGTAGAATTCGTATTGTTGCTTCTTATAAAATTCAATCGCACTCGTCCAGCTTTTATTTGTTTCCAGAACCACTTTTTCGTAGCCCTGTTGCTGTCCCCATGATTCTAAGTGTTGGAGCATTGTTTTGGCTATACCGCCCCTTCTGTATTCCTTAAGGACAGACATGCGTTCAATTCTGCCGACACCAGGGGCTTCATAAGAAACTGCTCCAGTAGAAATTACTGCATTATTAAAGACACAAACAAAAAACATCGTCTTCTCCCGGCTGTAACTGCTCAATATATCTTTTAAATCAGGGTTGTAGGAAGGATCGATAAATCCGAATCGCTCCTCTAAGCCTTTTAAAACGACTGTCCTCGCTTCGTTTTCGAAAGGCCCCGTAATTTGATGTATCTTCATTTTTTTACATATTTCCGCTACATCCACTTATGTTCACATCCTACGATTTTTAGCTTTTCACATAAAACTCTGAAGCTTGTTGTGAAACCAAAGTTCCAGTCTGTTTGCCTTCGACGATTCTCTTCATTTCACCTTTTTTATCGAAGTTGAATATGTTGACGGAGATATTGAAGTCTTTTGCCAGAAGAAGAGCAGACTGGTCCATGACTTTGATGTTTTCCTTTAAGATATCGTCGAAATGTAATGTCCGATACATTTTCGCTTCACTGTGCTGATTCGGATCCTGATCGAATACACCGTTGACGCCTTGCTTGGCGACGAAAATGGCATCGCAGTTCGTTTCGATTGCCCGCTGGACGCTTGGGTAGTCAGTCGTCACGAACGGCTGACCGTTGCCTCCGCCGAAGATGACAATGGAGCCTTTTTCCAAATGCCTTTTGGCTCTCAGCTGGATATACGGTTCAGCTACAGACGGTACCGGTATCGAAGTCATCACCCTGACGTCTTTAGCGGTTTTGCTTTTTAAAACGCCTCTCAACATCAAGCTGTTCATGATGGTGCCAAGTGTTCCGATGTTATCCGCTTCCACACGGTCAATATTCCAGTGCTCCGCCAAGTTGCCACGGAAGATATTACCACCGCCAATTACAAGTGCCACTTCGATATCCATATCGGTAATGGAAAGAATTTCATCAGCGATATGGTCCAGCTTTTGAGGGTCAAAGTTATCTCCACTTTCGCTTGCCAATGCCCCACCACTAAGTTTGATCAATACTCTTTTAATTGTTTTCATCTAGACACTCCTCCTGACAGCTAGCCACTAGCCGCTTTGAATTTTCACACTTTTTACATTATACTAATACCGCGCTTCTTATTGATATATTTAATTACTATTTTGTAAATATAAAGAAATTCCCAGCATTTTTTAAAGGATGCGTTGAAAGGAGTGAGCTATCATCAGTATTGAAAAGACGGCAATTAACGTAATCCCAAGGCTTAAACAGATGGAAACTTTTCTTGGAGCAGCAGCTTCAAATCCACAGGCCCATAGAAAAGACTTGTTTCTCGATATATTCAAGGTATCGAATGAGGAATTTGAAACGATGACGTTTTTCGGTATATTCGATCTTGAAAATAAGATCGAAACTCTCGAGAAACAACTCCAAGAAATGCACTATCTTGCTTACGAAAAGTTCATCAAAGACGAACTAACCCTTCTGCAATTAGAGTTTCCAGTATCAAAAGCGTTAGAGTTTGAATTGTTCATTCTAGACGACAAAGATCATTTTGTTAGAGAAAAACTCGGAGGCGTTTCAGCCTATACCGATTGGAACGGCAGACTTTTTTTCGCGGTGTTGCCCGATGCTCAAGTTCGTTCCACGCTAAAGTCAGTCATTACGCATGAGTACCATCATCACTGGCGAACTTATGCCTCAACAATTACTGAGCACAATCAAACTTTGTTAGACCGGTTAATATTGGAAGGCCTAGCAGAGCATTTTGTGAAAATCAGGTTGGGTGATGACTATCTTGGCCCTTATAAAGATGCACTCACGGAAAGACAAGTCCGAGTTCTGTGGGAGACCACTTCTCACTCCTATCGCAATGAAGTGGGCGAAAAAACAGATGTTTATATGTTTGGCAGCAAAGAAGAAAATATACCTTTTTGGGCCGGTTGTGCCATTGGCTACTATTTGGTGAAATGGTATTTAGAAAAAAACGAAGGAAGTACGATAGAAGATATGACATCGCTGCCTAGCAATAGTTTTATAGTTTAGTTTTCGAAATGAAATAACCAGTTCTCAAGATGAGGCTTATCCAAATTAAAAAGACAAGAAATTCATTTTCGAATTTCTTGTCTTTTCGTATGTGTAATTTCATCTACGTGGAAACCCTTATGCCATAAAGTTAGAGACTAATGTTTTTCGATTCATATTCTTTTCCCCATGGATGTTGATTGCACTTGGTAACCCAGCTTTTCATAAAGTTCATAAGCATGGGGATTGGTCCCGAACACATTTAGCCCCATGGAAGTAATACCGCGATTTCGCATGTCTTCCTCTAGTTTCTGCAATACCGCTGTAGCAATCCCCTTTTTCCTATACTCTTCTCCAACTAAAATATGATAGATGTAAGCTTTGTTCGTAGTGGGTTGGATATTGTACCAAAGGGAGCCAACTACTTTATCTTCTTCCATTGAGACAACATGACAAACTGATTGTCCCTCTCTATTTTGTTTGTTCGAAAACAATTGTGCCATCAAAGCTTTTGATTCTTCCATTGCTGCATCCTCTGGAATCATATAATTTTCCGATAAGTCTTGTGCATAATCAGGGATCAAGAACGCCATAAACTGATCGAATTCTTCTTCTGACATTGGCTGCATTTCTATTTTCATTATTTACACTCCCCAGTAATATATATCGTCCATTATTACCACTACTTCTAAAATTATCTGCTCACATCTTTTATCTAAATAAGGATTTCAATTCTTCCGAATACAGTTGATACCTCTCCCAAACCGGTGCCACTACTTGACCTGTTCGATTCATTTCCTTCAGTTCTTCAACTCGGACCCATTTGGCATCACAGACTTCCCCAGGCTGCAGAGTTAGTTCATTGATTTCAATAGTTCGATGGCTTATATACAAATAGCTGTCTAGAAATGATTTGCCCTTTGACCTCTCACCCAAGTATTGAAGATCCGCTGCTGCCACGGCAATTCCCGTTTCTTCAGCGAGTTCTCTGACAGCACCTTCTACGCTGCTTTCCCCTGCATGTACTGAACCTCCTGTGCTTTCCCAAAGCAATGGGAACGTTTTGGCAGCGTCTCTTTGAGTCATTAACATGCGGCCGTCTGCATTAATCGTATAAACCTCCACAACCACATGAAATTCATCCGATTGAAGCTCCTCTCCGCGTGTATGCAATTTGTTTAATGGTTTTCTTGATGCGTCTACTAAATCCCACAGCTCCATCCTGTTTCCCTCCTCAGTTTTGCTCATAATTTAACTTTGCGCAAACCAATTTCAAAATTTAAGATTTACCATAATGAATTTTTAACTGATTCCAAATTGATGGCCAATTCTTCTTGGAAACCCGCTCTTCATATATTTTTAACCGTTGCTCGTTTCCCAAAAAGTATGGTGTGGGCTTAACATCCAAATTAATCAAATCTTGAATTCCATGAGGAGCCGCTACTACCAAGCGGTCTTGGTCGTCCAGTTTAACCCCTATTGCAGTTGCTGTCTCTGGAAATTTAGCCATTGCATCAACAGAAGATGTGAATGCTGAAACATTATTTCTAATGTGTATTCTTGCTTGATTCTTTACCGACCACGGAACGTTTGGAATAAGCTCGGTGAGTTTCGCTTCCAGTTCTTTCTCTTTTCCTTCATCAGTTAGGGTGGCATCGTAATAAATGACATCAATATCGGCAAGAGCACTTCTCTCATCAAGTCCATGTAAAACATCCCACGCCTTTGAACGGACAAATCCTGCACAGATCCACCAGTCTGGCAGGCCCAAGAATTTTGCAGCACGCAATAAATCCAACATCCATTCGTCTTCTTGTATTAGACATACAAGATCCTCTTCGGTTTTCAGCATTTAGCCACTTCCCTTACATCCGAAATTAATATAAACAAAGATTATCCCTTTTCTTATACTTCCTTTCGGCTTCTCCCCTTATTTTACCATTTCATCTGTATTCCCGATATTCGACAAAATCTAATCCACTATACCTTATACTCATAAACTTGCATTACTCGCTGCTAATGTTTTACTTTCAACCTTTTTGCCAAATAGCCCAGTATACACAAGCAATGTGCCAAGCATCAGGATAAGGCCCATATAAACGGACATCATCGTTGGGATCAAGTAAGCTCCCAAAATGATCGTCGAGCGGGCAATTAAGTCGGCACCACTAAAAGCAATACCGGAAAACGCTGAGTAAGAGCCTCTTTTATCTGTTGGCATCATATTCGCCTGTTCCGCATTGCGGATTGGCGAATACATCAATTCCCCAAGTGTCGCGATCACACTGAAAAGAAGCAGCAAATACCAGGAATTAGCTGAAGTCATGACGATATAGCCGACACTGTAAATGAATAGCCCATAGAGAAGGACCTTTTTCTTGTTGAAACGATCCGTGATTTTATTAATCAAAAAGGTAAAGCAGACGACCAACAGCATGTTTTGGATATTGAGTATGCTCAGCATCCGAACGCCGCCAATTTCAAATCCTTCAACCGAAATGGGTTGAAAACTCTCTGCCAACCGAACTCCGATATAGCTGTTTAACGAAAACTCGGCAGCAAAAATGAACATCGACCCGATGACCACTTTTACGAAGGGCTTGTCTTGAAATGCCACTTGATAATTTTGGAGCACATCGAGAAATACATTTTTATGCTGCTTTTCTAAGCGACTGACTTGCAGGTCTTCGAGCCAAATTGCATACGCTACGGGAAGGCATGCCGATGTTATAGATAATAATAGAAATAATTCGATTTGATGGTTCATGTACAATAACCCGCCCAAAGCCGCTCCAACAGCTAGCGATAAATTGACTAACCAATAATCGATTGCATAGACTGCTTTGCGATTTTCCGGAGTGGTCGAGTCGATAATAATCGCATGGATGGCCGGCCTTCCCAGGCTGCTGGTGATGATATAAGCGATATAAGCTGAAGCGAACAACCAAATCCAATTCGATTCCGGCACTAAACTGGTTGCCATCACGCCAAAAAACACAGCACTAAACGAAGAGGTTACCATCAGTACTTTCTTTCTTGGCAAGCGATCGGAAATATAGCATGACGACCGTAAATATCAAGAACATCCCCGCCGCCACTTTCCCTATTTCTTCTGCAAAAAACAGCGCCATGAACGGCATAACTGCAGAGGATACCGCCCGATTGAAAAAAGAAGTAATGAGACGCACTTTGATGTTCCGTGGATATTCTTGCCATTTCATATTGAATTCCCCCTCCATATTCTGTATATTAAACCAGACAAAATATTGAAAAAATGGACAATTTCAAGAGAACACGTCCACTTTTAAAGGAGAAAGCGATGGAGAAGCAGTTATTAACCTTATGGAACAGCGGATCTTCAGGAAATGTAAAGCACGAAGAAATAGCGAAAGCCCTCGACCTCAGCACGAAACAGACCACTCGCTACATCAAAAAATGGGCTGATCAAGGATGGCTCGAGTATACAGCGGGACGCGGCAGAGGGAATTTATCCAATCTGGTGTGGTTAAAAGATGTCGAAGCGATTTACGAAGACCAGGTGATGACTATCATCAATCAAGAAGCTGTTGAGGAAAGCAGCAAATACTTACTGTACGATTGGTCCAATGACAGTAAATTGAGGCTGCTCAATCAATTCCGCCTGAGATTTGGTTATTTTCAAAGCGCCGATGAAATCGATAAGTTGATCGTTCCAAGGCGCCATAAATTGCTGACCTTGCATCCGCTGAAAGCGATCGATATGCAAAGCGCCAATATGGTGGCCAATGTATTTAACCGTCTGGTGGCGGTGGATGAAAACGGCGTAATCAAACCCGAACTTGCCCACGCTTGGGATGTCGGCGAATTTCATCTTCGGCTTTATTTGCATAAAGGCGTCAAGTTCCATGACGGTTCTACTTTAACTGCCGATGATGTGGTAACTTGTCTCAATCGATTACGAAACCATGTGTATTTTAATTCCTTGTGGGAACCGGTGGCTGAAGTGAAATCAGCCGCTCCGTTAGTTGTGGACCTGTTCTTTCCTGAGGGCTGCAGCTACTGTCTTCAATTGCTCGGCATGATGAATTCGAGTATTTATAAAGAAAGCAACGGCAGAATTTGGGGAACCGGCGCATTTTATGAAGCGGAAAATTCAGAAGACAAAACGTCTTTAAAAGCCTTCGATGAATATTTTCAAAAAAGGCCCTTGCTCGATGTCGTTGATTTTGTCCAGGTTCCGAGAGATTTTGAAATCACTTATCGTTCATCAAGCCATACGAAAGAAGCAGCCACGTTTCAAGTGGAAAGTGATACTGGATTTGGCGTCGTCGTGATGAATGCGTTCCGTTCTACTGATATCCAGCGGCAAGAAGTGCGGGGTTATATTCATTATGTCATCGCGAAACACCGGCGTACGATAAGTGATTATCATAAGCGTGCATTACCGAATGGCAAGAGTTGCTTAGTTGGATACGACCAATGTTTTACCGTACCAGAAATGGAACGCCCCCACTTTAATCAAGCCTTGGTCTTGAAAGCGGTCAAGCACTCTGAACAATCTGCACTATGGTTAAAAGAGGCTCTTGAACAAGAAGGAGTTCCCGTAAAAGTACATTGGATGTCTTTTGCAGAAAAGCTATCGGATCATGGGACAGATCAGCAAGGAGACTTATTTATCCATGGAGAAGTACTTGAAATGAACCAAAACTTCTCATTCTTTTACTTTCTGAAGAACAGCTACTCGCCTTTAGCTGGGGCGATATCGAAACACAAAGAAGTACTCGATTGCCTTGACCAGTATGCGCAGACTCCTTTCGCACAATGGACTTCTTTAAACTTACAGGTCGAGAAGCTATTATTGGAGTCTTCGATCATGATTCCGCTTTATTACGAGAAGCGCCATGTTCCCTTTTCCGCAGATTTAATGAATATTAAGATCAGCCATTTCGGCTATGTCGACTATTCCAACTTGTGGGTGCGGCCGAGTATTTGATGAAGGGCTGAATTATATTGCAGAGAAAAGGACAGAAGAGTCAGTGATCTCTTCTGTCCTTTTGTTTCAAGAGTAATAATTACCATTACAACAGTGGGTAGATATCATAACGTTTCAAGTAGTCAGAAAATTGATAAGGATTTTTTGAAACCTTAGTGGTAGACTATTGGTCTTACTTTAAAAGGAAATAACTAACAGGAGGTTCTTATGAAACTGAAAATCATCCATACCAACGATGTTCACAGTAGTTATGAAAACTTTGCGCGAGCGGCAAGCATGATCAAGGAATTGAAAGACGAAAATACGCTCCTCCTTGATGGTGGCGATTTCGCCGATTTCAAAAGCATTGAATTGCAAGGAACGCGCGGCGTGGCTGCGCTTGAATTGCTTCAGTCGACCGGCTATGACGCTTTGACGATTGGGAATAACGAGATGTTCAATGGCATAGAGACCTTGGAGCATATGGCTACAACCAGCCCGCTCCCTTTCATTAGCAACAATCTCAGAAAAAAAGATGGAAGTGAAATTCAAGGCGTTGTTAAAAGTACGATTTTACATAAAAACAGCTTGCGTATATTAGTTACAGGCGCTTCCCCCGACATGGATGTTTTCAATGACGGGCTTGGAATCAGTGTTTCGAATTATGTCACCATGACACAACAAGAAATCTTAAGCCGCACCGGTTCGTATGATATTTGCATCTTGTTGAGCCATGTTGGCACAGCTGCCGATGAAGAACTGGCTCGAACGATTCCTGAAATTGATGTCGTGATTTCGGCACACGATCACCAGCTGTATTCAGAAGCCAACCTGGTCAACGAGACGATCATGAACAGCGCAGGAAATTACGCTGAACATATCGGTGTGATCGAGCTTGAAGTGGCGAACGGCAAGGTTGAGCTTCTTCATTCGGCCACGAACTCAACAAAAGACGCTGCGCCAGATTCTGTAGTAATGGACATTTTAAAAGATAATAAAGCGAAAGCGCTCGCTTCTTTAGGAAAGTCCCTTTACGATTTACCGGAGCCACTTTGGCATGACGTGATTGAAGAAAACCCATTAACCAATTTGATCGCGGATGGTTTGCGTGACATGATGCAATGCGATATCGGTTTGATCAATAGCGGCATCACCAACGCAGGCCTGTTTCACAATATTTCCCGTCAAAAACTAATTGAAGTTTGCCCATCTCCACTGAATCCGACTTCTTTTGAAGTACAAGGCAAGCAGCTAAAAAAAGCCTTCACGCAATCCTTGGATGCACAAGCGTGCCTGGCGGATGGTCGTGGACCTGGATTCCGTGGGAAATTTGTCGGCCGGCTGCACATTTCAGGAGCTACGATCATCCATGATGGCAAACGTGTTCAAGACATCCTGATTGATGGTGAATCAATACAGGATGAGCGGTGGTATAAAGTTGCCAGCTCCGATTACCTGCAGCGCGGATCCGGCTACCCGGACTTGGCCGAAAATCGAAACCAAGTTTATATGGCCGAAGAAATTAAAGATGTCATTCAGCTTTATGCGAACCAGCCCAAATTCCTCGAGCAAGCTTTTAAAATGCGATCAGAAAGACAAGCTGAGCATGCAGAGCTTGGTTCTCCTCACTTCTTGTGAGACAGTGACTGCAGAAACAATAAAGAAGGGTCAATTATCCGTGGATAATTGACCCTTCTTTGATTTGACTTCGGACTTGTATTTGTTTCAATGAGACAGCTTTGTAGCTGTTGTTTGTTTTTCTTGTGTGATTCGTATATGGACAACTTTTGCCAACAAAAAGCCTAAACAACCACCTGCCGTATTTAATAGTAAATCATCAATATCAAACGATCCGCGCTTAGTGAAAAACTGCAGCAGTTCTATCACCAGACTGCTAGAGAGAAGAATCTGCCACGAATAAGCAAATTTGATTCTCTTTATGTATAAATAAGCCCCTCCAGGCACAAAGAGCATCATATTAATCAGCAAAGCCGCGATAAAGGTTGAGAGATTGACCTCAGAAATATAGTTTAAAAAGTCAAACGGCATCAGGTTATAATCGCTTGTTTTTCCATCTCCTCTATAAAGAGTCGCAGAGAACAATAAGATTAAGTAAAGGACCAACGCCAAATCTATATAGATCGGTTCGACTTCATATTCTTTCAATAAAAACTTAAAACTCATAAAAATGAAGAAAGCCAACAGGAATCTACCGAGTATATATGGCACTGGGGACACAGCGAACATGACAATTACTTCATCGATGATGTAATACATCAAAACTTGGGACAACAGCAGTGATAGAACGATCAATAGAGCATTTTTAAGAAAAGTCATTTTTTCACTCCTACGTAAACAGCTTTTATATCTATATTTTACCAAACGTTTTTTTAAAAGGGTTGATTATAGCAAAAAGACTAGTTTAATATTCCACTTCTTCTTTCACCCAATTTATGGAAGTGATATAATCCATGTGTTACTCATTAAAACTGTGAATTGATTTTCAACACTGCTGATTAGGAGGAATCGAATGTATCTCATACTCGCTGCCTATATTGCTTTATTAAGTTTGGCCGTCCGTAAATTCGCCGGAAAGAACAGGGAGAAGTGGATCAATGCCGGGTTTCTTACCGCTTTTGTCCTTCCTTTGGTCGTCTTCTTTCTCTTTGCTCGTATTGTAGGTTCTTTAACAGGCGCTGGAATGGGTTCGGCTGCTGCTGGATTGCTATTTGGAGCCGCTACATGTATTACTGGATTCGTCTTTTTATATATTGGGTATACGGCTAAACCCGGGCACTCGTGAAAACAGACTTTTACGGAAATGAAGAGGGAGAAGACGCGCATTTATATTAGCGCAGCTTCTCCCCTTTTTATGAATAAGCCGTACTGTTAACTTCGTTGAAGCATTTCACTTAAACACTGGATTTTATGAGCTCAAAATGTTAGCCAGGACACTTTTCTCCATAATGCTTCCTAAAGTTAAAATACCTTGTACCAGTACAAAGTAATATCGATATTGGGATTCGCTTTTTGCTTTAAGGTATCAGCACCACCCAATACAAATCCTTGATTTGCATAGAACCGACATGCGATTACGTTATCGTTCTGTGCTTCAAGAGATAGCCCAATCAATGATTGTCCCTTTGCCCATTTTTGTGCAGCTTCTAACAGGAGCTGACTGACACCCTTTTTTCGGAAACTTTTACGGACAGCGATATTCTCGATATATGCAAAGCGGTTCCAGTCTTTCACCAAGCGAATTTGCCCGACGCATTTCTCCCCCTGCATTGCCAGGAACACCACTTTCTTCTCACTGACGATATATTCTTCCCAATTGAGCTGGTCATCAGGAAAACGCGTTTCCGATGGGTTGTCGTATAATCGTTCTTTGTATGACCATTTTCCATCCGAAAAGCTCGGGAGAATGTTGCCGATAATGGGAAAAGCCTCGTTTGCTTGGTTTACAACGGGGATCAATTTCTTCTGTAATTGTTTTATTGAAACCTTTTCGTTATGTTCCATACATAACTCCTCTCGATAGATCCTATCGTTTCTTTATGTAAGTTCTATAAAATCCTCGTTTTATTCCTGGCTTTAATTTTTAGATTTATACCAAATGAGGTTCCAGAGTCGATATGAGCGGGAACACCTGATAAGTCGATTAACTCTTTTAAATGAATGTGCTTTTTGCTATTGGCTGCTAGTGTAACTGTATAAGGACCCGCCAAGTTCATAAGCGACTCCATCCGCATGTCTTCTTCTTCCATAAACAACGAATCGATAAATTCCAATTCCACTGTCACAGCCTCATCACTGCGATTATGTAATACTAGATTGCATTCGGCGTCCATGGAATCATCCATCGTGACAAAGTCGCACTGGCCATTTCCGTCATAAGAGATAGCTGAAATGCCATTTGCTAGAGTTTCCTGGTATGCCGCAATCAATAGATTCGGTAAAAACATATAGACAATGACGACTGCGAACACTATCCGAAATCGATATTTTTCCAGGCTATTGAACAACAAAATGATAGCGCCAATAAACATGATAGACCCAATGATTCCCAACAAATTATATCCTTCTTGATCTTGAATGGGAAACGACATAAAGACAAATTGAGCCTCTTTTATCGCTGTATTTGAAAACGGAAAAAATAAGTACATGCAAATAGCGAATATAATAAACGAACCCACGAATGCCGCTTTATTTTTAATCATGGTTTTTCCTCTCTTCTAGTCGTCGTCATCTTCCTTCTTTGGATGTATCTTTTCCTAGAATAATATTACGCGTCAAGTTGAGCATATTGTTTTGTACCTTCTCAGTATTCTTTTGTCGATCAATTAAATAACCCACGTGGTAAACGAATCCATCGTGATAGGAATAAAATTCGTTAGCGGCGGTACCGACCACATTTAATTTTTCTTCCGCTTCATCATATTCATAATACCGATACAATAAAGCACTATTTGTGGTCAGCACTTGCTGGAAAATGAAATCATCCCCGCTCAGCTCTTGTTTATCAAATCGATTTCCGACCGAATCAGTTGCTTCTGCAACTTCATAATTCTCGACCGGATTTTTTTCCATTTCAGTTACCGAGACGATGAAAAACTCATCTATAATGCCCTCTTCAGATTTCCCAAGATAGCTCAACTGAACTTGATGAATCACTTTCCCGGTTCGGTCTTCGGAAGTGACCACATACGCATTTTCTCCATCTACTTCGAAAGGCAGTAAATCAGAATCGATCCCCTTTTTGAGCAGGTGATGTTCACCTAAAATCGATGGAGACAATGGTTGTGCTTCTGCAGGTTTATAAAACTCCACATGTTCTCTCTCATTCAACCCGTCATAAGCATTGAAATTTTCGCTATAGGTCAGACCAGTCCCCTCTACTTCTTCTAATCCGTCCGGAGCGCTAGAACAGCCACTGCATAGGAAGATGCTCATCATTATCGATATAACAGGTACGAATGGTTTCGTCATTTACGCTTTCCTCTCCTCCAATATGGCTTCCACAACAGTTCCGCTACTTCGATAACATGATGATGTGTATTGTATTAAATCCCAGAAACCACATCAATCGGTTCGGAATAATGGTATGGGTAAGCTGCAATAAAAAAACTCATTTCATCAGTTAAGAAAATCTAATGAAATGAGTTTGCAGCTTAATGCTTCAGTTCTTGATGACAGACTCTAGAAGACCCGGAATGCCATACATAGGAGCACCCACTTTCTGAAGGTACATGCCAAGCCCTACAACTAAAATGATGACAACAACGGATAAAATCAAATTCACGCTTTCTCGAGACACCCGGCCTTCGCTCCCTAAATAGACTGCAACTAAAATTGAACTTGTTAGAGGAATTCGTTTACTATTTTAGCTATTAATAGAATACCACTAGTATTTGGAAAGTAAATATTTATTAGAATTTTTTTCTTAACTAGTCACAATGATATCGATAAACATTAAAAATAGTGACTAATTCACCAATATTATTGACATTTAGCTAGTAAATGAGAAATCAATAAGCGTCTCGGGTCATTGTTGCCACAATGTTTGATTCTGGAATAGCTCTTCCAAACGTTGTTTATCCAATTCATTCAAATCGGGTACTTGGATAAGAGTCAGTTCTAAATCGTCAAATCCGTAATTCGATAAGTTATCATTCAATTCTTCCCTTTCAGCCTCGTTGAACCGGTTACCCAAAGTTGTCACAACTAAAAGCTGACGATCGTCATTGTAGACATGATTAATAACGACTGTTTCCTTGAACTCTTCATCAATGAAACGCTCAATATTGAGGGTGGTCATGTTTTGTCTGATTAACACATAAGCACTGAAAATGCTCGGTACTGTAACCAGTATTGTCAAAATGGCGATATAGGTATTGATGCGTTTCTTCTTAGTCAGCTGCAAGCTTTTATCGCTGCGAAGCAACACTTTCACGCCGATAAAGGTCGCAATCAAAATGAAACTGCAATTTATTAGGAAGAGGTAACCTGCCCCTAGAAAATATGACAAATTTTGAGCTGATAAAGAATAACCTATCGTACAAACTGGCGGCATCAGTGCTGTTGCAATAGCGACCCCTGGCACAATATTGTTCGCGACTTTCTTGCGCAGACCTATCCAACCCGCTGTTCCTCCAGCAAACGCGATCAACACATCCCAAATAGTCGGGAAAGTTCTTGCGATAATTTCATCACTGGCTTGCGTGATCGGGGAAAATGAAAAATAGAGAAAGGAGGTCAATATACTGATTCCCAATTGAACTCCTAAAAGACGCAAAGCCTTGTAAAACAACTTCATATCAGATATTCCCAAAGAAAGGCCGAGGCCAAGTATTGGATTCATCAACGGTGAAATGAGCATTGCACCAATCACAACTGGAATGGAGTTCAAGTTTAAACCGATGGACGCGATAAAAATGGCACACATCAAAATCACTGCGTTGCTCGACTTAATCGACAATTCGTTATCGATATTACTCCTGATCTCCCTCAGGTTGTATTGCATAACCATCCACCTCTCTTTAATATCACTATGAAGTTCATTAGGTTTGGTTATCTATACGCTACACTATTTCCATTGCTCCGCATTAATTTTTAAATACTTCTACCTCCTAGTCTTTATATCCTCTTTAAGGCAAGGCTTGCTCATTTAAATGTACCTTTTTTGCTGTCACGATAATAAATGAGCTAACGGATAAACGCTGTCTCGCATTTAGCTAGTGCATCGTTTAACCATTCAGGGTGCATCTTTAATAAATCATCTGGCAGACGGTGTACATCAAAGAACTTAACATCTATCGACTCAGCGGAATTGCATTGCAAGGTCCCACCTGTGATTTCAGCAAGAAAGCAAGCCGTGATAAAATGCACGGTTCTGCCACTAGGATAAGCAAACACCTGAGAATCAGGGTCAGAGTATACGCCGATAAGCTTGGTGATTTTCACCTCTAAATTAGTTTCCTCTTTTACTTCGCGTATAGCTGCCTCAGCAACGGTTTCGCCTATTTCCACATGGCCCGAAGGAATGCCCCATAATCGTACATCTGCTCTTTTTTGCAACAAAACCTGATTTTGTTCATTTAGGATCACCACCGCGACCCCCGCTTTTAAATCATCAATCTTTTTCATTCCATAAACCTCCTTCTCATAATAAAAAGGTCCGAGAAGAAAGAATTCAACGCATAACAAATACGTTGAACCTTTCCCCTCGGACCTTTTATGTCAATAGGTGCCTTTTACGTAGAGTAAAAGATGCAGCCCTCGGTCACTGACCTACCTAGATAGCGGAACCCTAGCTACAATTTTCCAGTTCGCTTTCATTCTACAGATTTGTTCTCGATAATGGAATATAAAATTGCTTTTCCATTATTATGTGTCAAAAAGCACACCATTCAACGCATCAATATATCTTCTAGCCGAGTTTTGTACGGCTTCCCGCGCCTCGTTCACTACGATCCGGTGAAAGGCATCATACACTCGGTCGAAGCGGATTTCATTTAACTGGACCGCCATTCTTTCGACAGTGCGCACAGGCAACGGAATGAAGTTCGGGTAGCTATACATAAAACTGACCCACTGGCGGTCTGCGACGACGCGGACGATATCGCCTGTCAATAACACGCCTTTGCCGGCACTTCCATCTTTCCATTCCAGGATAGCTGCACCTTTGAAATGGCCACCGATCCGGTGCAGCGTGAACCCTTCTGCAACTTCGAGCGTTTCGCCTGACCAAAAGATAATGAGGTCGCTTGGTCTCGTCACCCATTGCTTGTCATCTTCGTGAATATAGATTACCGCATCAAAAGTTTCAGCCCATTCCACTTGAGTCGAATAATAATGCGGATGGGACAAGGCGATGGCATCGATTCCCCCTAACTCCTTAACCGTTTCGATTGTCGCGGTATCAAGATAGCTTATACAGTCCCACAAGATATTGAAGTTTTCCCCTTGAACCAAATACGCAGTTTGCCCAATTCCAAAACTTGGCACAGTCGTTATACTTGAGAGCCCTTGTTCTTCTAGCGTAATCTCATTCTGATAAGCAGTGGAGTGAATCATCTCTTCCAATGTCGTCCAACTTTGCCCTTTAACGCTGACGTATTGCCGTTCTTCTGTACAGACTGAACAACTATCCGGTGCTGACTCAAGGCTTTCAGTTTGAACTCCACATGTGCGGCAGATGAAATTTCCCATTTTCCCCATCCTTTCAACTTACAAGTGTCTACTAATAATTAGTATATCCTAAGATTTTCAATTTAAATTCATTCATAGGTTCGGTTTTTCTATTTAATTACAACTTCGACTTTAAATCGAAATAAAAAATACCTGCAGTAGTCCTATGAGTTGTC
Source organism: Planococcus sp. A6 (assembly GCF_028823615.1). GTDB lineage: Bacteria > Bacillota > Bacilli > Bacillales_A > Planococcaceae > Planococcus. The sequence continues at coordinate 3,539 of NZ_JAPEHT010000004.1, read as the reverse complement.
GTGTGAAAAAGCAGGTTTGCCTGAGGCCTTAATTTTCACTTAAATATGTAGCGGTATACTCCAGCAAAAAAAGAAAAAGAATCTCACAAGAAATTCTTTTTCTTTACTGGTTCTATCTATATTCATCGACATCGTTTTATTCGACTGCCCTTGCATTAATGGTCAAAGAAATACAATAAATGCCAAAACGCTGGCTAGCAAGAGACGATAAATGGCAAAGGGCACCAGCTTGATGTGTGAAATCAATTTCAAGAAAAACTTGATGGAAATCAACGCAAAGATAAATGCCGTAACAAACCCTGCGGCATAGAAGCTGAGATGATCAAATGAAATGGCTTCCCAATTTTTGACGAGCGAGACGATTGATGCTCCGAGCATGATCGGGACGGCCATGATGAAAGTGAAATCAGCTGCGGTTCTATGGTCTAGCCCCAGCAATACGCCGCCTGAAATGGTCGAGCCTGAGCGAGAAAAGCCTGGCCATAAGGAGAAGCATTGAACGGTGCCCACAGTTAAGGCTTTAAGGTAACTGATTTCATCTAATGAATTGATCGACGGGTTTTTGGGGCCGAATTTATCGGCGATGATCATGAAGAATGCCCCGATGACCAATCCGATCAGCACGGTTTCAATGCTGAATAAATGCTCATCTATAAAGTCTTCAAACAGCAAGCCGAAAACCCCTGCTGGCACAATACCGATCAAAACGTGCAGGATATTGAATGTCGTGGGTGTGTCTTGCTCGATTTTATATAATGAAGACGACCGCGAGTATAGACCCGAGCTGAATGACGATTTTGAAGGTGTTGGCTGACGGCCCGCCTAAAAAGCCTTCTGTGTTGAGCCATAAATCATCAAAGATGATCATATGCCCTGTTGATGAGATGGGCGCAAATTCGGTTAGGCCTTCCACTATCCCTAGCACCAATGCTTTTAATATTTCGATGATCTCCATAATTGCTCCTTCAAACGTATTAGACTGACAATATGAAGACGCTATTTTTTAAATACGGGTTCCGCCCAAAGTTCCAAGCCTGAATTTATTTTTCTTCAATCCAACAGAGTCCCGTTACCGATCGCACTCATCCTTAACTAAATCCGGTATTTCGTACACAATCAATCGCTCGAGTCCATCTTCCACTCTAAACTAAAAAGCACTAGCCGCCTGTCCAGGTAGACAAACGGCTAGCGATTTTTAAAATGCTTATTCGTAGATACCTACATCGTCAAATCCTTTAGCCGTCGCTTTTTCTTCTGCGCTACCTTCTCCGTAGATGTCAGCCGCTGACTGGACAATGAGTTTGCGGGCTTCACTGAAGTTGGAAGTTGGCGTCAAGTAGACCGTCAATGCGCGGTAGAATATCTGGCCAAGTTTTTCCTTGCCGATCTCTTCGCCGATCAAGTAAGCTGCGTGGTTGGTAATGGATGAATTGATATGGACGCCGCCGTTATCTAAACTTCTCGGCAAGTCATAGAACTCATCCATATGGGAAGGGTAGTTTCCTTCACCGTCGCCGTACGCAACGTAAGCCGCATTAACTGGATATTTGCTTGGGTCGCTTAAGCTGCGCAACGAGGCCCTGCCGTCCGCTTTAGCATCAGGGCCCATGATGTCTTCCCCGACTTCCCAATCGTCCTCATCAACCAAAGCACCGAAAATATCCGCAAAGGATTCATTCAACGCGCCGGATTCAAAACGGTACTGGAGATTCGCCGAATTGGAGATCACGCCGTGCGTCATTTCATGCGCTGCGACGTCCAAGCCGGCTGACAATGGCACCATGAACGAGCCATCGCCATCGCCGTAAGTCATATGGCGGCCATTCCAGAATGCGTTGTTATAACTTTCCCCGTAATGCACATAGGAAATAATCGCCATGCCGTTGTCGTCTAGCGAGTTGCGGTCGTGTTCATCATGAAAATATTCATAGACTTGCTCTGAGTTATAATGCGCGTCTACAGCTGGGCGCAAGTATTCATCTTTCCACGAGGCGCTATGGTTCGTGACAATTTCCCCGTCGTTTGCATCGAAAGTATAGATGCCTTCCAAGCCGTCATGCGACTCATCCGACAAGCTGAAAGTCGTGCCTTCTTTGGCTTCTTTACTCTTCGTTGTGTGAATTTTGCGCTGCTCGCCGAGTACGCCGGTTCCGACAGACTGATGGATGTCTTCAGCATGCATGATCGCATTATACTGGTCAATTACCCCACCGCTTTTCGCATCGACAAAGACAAACCAGTTGCCGGGCTCGTCCCCGAGGAAGTTGACGTTTACCTTATAAGCTAGATGGTTTTCACCGTCAAATGGATAGACGACAACTTCCGATTCAGGCGCATACTCGAGCTCTTCTGGAGCGTCAACTGCACCTTTCGCTGTTTGAACGGCATTGACGACGCTCACAGTCGGCGTCGTGTCAACACTGCTGGCGGACGTTTCAGGGAAATGGCCGCCGTTAACGGATACCAATTCGTCCTGTTCGTTGTAATGAACAACCACTTCCGCACCTTCCACTGGGACGCCGTTAACTGCCTGGTTAAAGCGGACATGTGTCATGCCGAGCGCATCCTTTTCAATCGCTTTTTGCTTTAAGTTTTTCTTGGGATTTTTCAGTCCGGTCTTGTTCTCGTTTTCCGCTAGGTAATCAAGCGCATTTGACGCATTGCTTGAAGCCCGCTTCTCGGCAATTTTCTCTTTGACGAATACAGGGACATTGGCATTTTCATTCCACGTTTTATCTGGCGCACCATTTCCTTGTTGGCCATTTGCCAATGTGGTGCTGGCTGTGAACGAACTTGCGACGAGAGCCGATGATAAAATGACAGGTACAATATATTTTTTCTTCAAATTTTTTCCTCCTCGACTTTGATAAAATTTAGTATACCGAAGTAAATTTGGACAAGCAATAAAATTACAGACTATTTGGTATATTTGAAAAATACTACCTAGCAATTTTTGGACAAGCTCTACCCTTTTACACAAAGGAAAATATTGGATTTACGAAAAACAGCTACAGGCAGGATGAAAGGCATACGTGTAAACGGACAGTTTCTATCCTGAAACGAAAAAGAGGAAACGCTGAATGTCTCAGCATTTCCTCTTTTTGTGTGGGCTTATTGAGATTTTCATTTGCCATCCTCGTTTTATAGCGAACTCAATTCTTCAGCGCACTTCCACGACTTCATCTAAAGGAAGCTCTAACGCGCGCAAGCATAAGTCTTTCTTGAGCGTTTCGAAAGCTTGTACTTCTTCCTGCGTCATCAGGCAGTCCCGGTTTTTCTTCGCCAGTTCATAAAAAGCAGCAGGAAAGAAATCTTTTTTCAAGCTGACTTCCACTTCTTCACCCGAGCTCCGCGAAAAGATGAATGCATAGGAACTTTTCGTGTAAGGATCGAACCTGGCAACGGGATAGTCTGGATCTACGAAGTATTTTCCGCGCGTTTCGGCTCTTGTGATAAATTCGAAGGCATCGCGGAATCCTGCGCAGTTCTGTCCTGCTTGGATGGCTAGTTCTTGCCGCCCGGGCACATCCATGCCGTAA
>NZ_JAPEHT010000049.1 GCF_028823615.1 Planococcus sp. A6 | reverse complement strand
CCGCCTGAAGCGGTTCCTTTAAGTTTCTCCCTCAGTTATTCAACCCAACATATCCCTTATTGTTTTGCTAATGCCATGGCTTGCTTCCAGGTGTTGCGCAGTTCTGTTACATCTGCGAGAACTGCGTCGAGTGCCGCTGCGTCGTTTTTCATATTCGCTTCCATGAGCGAGTTGTTTTGGTATTCATAGAGCTGTTCGAGTTCTTTCGACAGCGCGATATCCGGATTCAAGGTGCTGCGCAGTTCCTGAATGATAGCCTGCGCTTTCAGCAAGTTTTTGTTTTTTTCTTCAAACTGTTTATCTAGCATAGCTCTTTTTGCGAGTTTGATGAATTTCAAGCAGCCGTTATAGAGCATCAAGGTTAATTCCTCGGAAGATGCGGTCATGACGGAATTTTGCTGGTAGGTCTGGTATGGATTGATTGTTGCCATTATAGTGCCCCTCTCTTACTTGCGTTGGTCGATAAATGAGCCGCCGCTCGCGGTCTGGCGGTAAGCACCGGCATATTTCCCGGATACTTTTCGCGTTTGGCCGAGCCGGGTCATCTGTGCCGAAAACTGTTCCTGCACCGTTTGCATGAGCGGCTGCAGCTGGATTTCTGTCTGCTGGATTTTGGCGATGATCGCTTGTTCATCCGCCGACCATTCGCTCGTTCCTTGTGCAGCGAGCGCTTCGATGGTCTCTTGTCGGCTATCGAACAATTCCTGAAGCCGTTTGAGCTGTGCCAGTTCATTTTTATCCATATCTAAATCAATCAATTGTGCTTGTTCATAAATCGCTTGTGTCTGCGCCAGAAATTCGGTGAGCCCATCGATTCTTTTTTCCATTACATGCCTCCGAACATATTCTGCTGCATCCAAGCGCTTTGCGAATTCATTTTGCTGAGCGCTTTTTCCATCGCGGTGAACTGGCTCCAGTAACGGTCTTCGATGCTCGTCAACCGGTCTTGCCAGCGCGTGATTTCCGTTTCCATGCGGCGCAGTTTCTGGCTCATCGTGCTATTGTCAACAGCACTTGACGGGCTACCCGCCTGTGAGCTCAATTTTTGGACGATGTCATTAAGCGTATCGTATACGCGAGCGCCGACGCCGTCGCCTTGTTCACTGCGGACCGTGAACAAATTCATCACTTCGTCTGGTTTCTCGGAAAGAGCGGCTTTTAGCTTATCTTCATCGATAAAGAGCTTGCCGCCTTCCCGGTAATCTCCGGTGCTGATGCCGATCTCCGACAGCATACTGATATTTCCTTCACCTGCGCCCCCAACGCTATCCATGAACGCGCGACGCAGATCTTGCAGCGCAGATTTCATGATTGGGTCGTTGCGCAACAGCCCACTGCGAGCTTTTTCTTCCCATAATTCGATTTCGTTTTCGCTCATGTCTTTTTTCTGTTCGTCAGAAAGGGGCTGGAAATCCGGATAGCGCTTTTCAACAATTTGCTTTTGGAGATCTTCGATGGCTTTGTTGTAAGAGTCTACAAAATCTTTGATCATTTGCACCGGCTTTTCTGGATCTGCCTGTATACGAACTTTTGTTGAAGTGCCTGGAGTCGTGTCTGTTGCTACTGCATCGACCGATACCAATTGAATTTGTAAGCCGTTGATGGTTGTTTTATTGCTCGTCAACCCGTCGACACGGATGCCATCGAGGCTGACGGAGCCATCTGTCGCGATGCTTGAAGCCTTCGATGCTTGTTCCACTCCGGTAATCTGTTTACCAAGTGCATTATTTTCGGTGCCGTCCGCATTTTGGAACGACAAGGTGAAGTTCTGGGCGGAACCAAGCTCTTTCGAAGAGACAAAGAAATGGGAAGTCGTATTATCGAAGTTGACGCGCAGTGCCGGCTGTTTGCCAGCTGTCGCTTCCTGAAGCTTTTTCGCTACATCAGCATAGGTCGTAGTTGCATCAATATTCACATTGATATCGTCCTTGCCTTCGACTTGAATAACAATTTTTCCGGCGACGCCAATTGCATCAGTCGATTTCGCCGCTTCACCGTCTGCTTTCTCGATTTTCGCTTCGGAATTCATTTTCGCCGCAGTCGCCAGGGAATGCACTTGCACTTCATAATTCCCGTTCATCGCCGTGGCACCCGGTGTCACTTTCGTACTCCCAGACCCTGTCGCTTCTGCGCCATACGCATTGAAGCTCGATTGAAGGCGCAAATTGCTGGCACTCGTGCGCAGGTTCGAAAACGTAAGGTTCTGTTCGCGTGTCGCTTCTTGTTGCCACTCGGTCCAGACTTTTTGCTGCATCAGTTTATCCAATGGCATTTTCTGTATTTGCATCATTTGTTTTACGATGGAGTCGGTGTCCATCCCGGAAGCTAATCCGCCGATTCGCATTGCGCTCATAGCTTGTTCACTCCTGTCTTATCTTTTTTCATCGATCATCATGCCCGTAATTTCGGCCATCGAGGCGTACATATCCAAGAACTTCCGGTTCGGGATTTCCCTTAGTACTTCATCGGTTTTTGTATCGATCACTTGCACGTAATACACTTCCAATTGCTCGTGCAGCTGAAATTTAATATTGGTTTCAGTTGGCACTAAAAATTCGTTCATGACGGCGACTTTATCTGTCACCATTTCTTTCGTGATAGCTTGAGCGGGTTCTTGGAATTGATTTTTTTCAGGGATTCCCGTTTCTTTTGCAACAATTGGATCTATTTTGCTGGCCTCTTGAAGATGTGGCATTAATTGATTAGTGACTTCCATGACGACACTCCCCGTCTTCTCAAATCGGTCTAAAAAGCTCTCTATCCTTATTATCGGCACGATCCTGGATTTTTTTAGTATAGAATCAAAAAAATAAGACAAGCCCGTAAAGAGCCTGCCTTATCTTATGTGAGTTGCGTATAAAATTTGCTGACGCCTTGTGTCCAGTGGTTGTTGAGGCCGGTCGGATCATTCGCTGCGCCGACCGGAGCATATTTCGCGCCGATTTGCGCGATGCTTTCCTTGCCTTGGTTCAAATAATTCTGCCGCAAATTGCGCGCCATGTCGTAAATGCTGTCAGCTACCGATTCATAGCTGCGCAGCCCATTTTTGCCCATCATGCCGGCGATATTGTTTTTTTCATTTGCCGCACGCGATGAGCCGTTTCCGGTTTCGTGCACAGCAATCGCAGACAATAGATTCGGGTCGATATCGTATTTCTTGCCAGCTTCAATGAAATGCACAGCGGTGCCGCTCAATTTCCCGTCGAGCTGCCCATCCAATTTCAAAAACTGCACCGGCCGGAACTTCAAATCGCTTTGGTCGGCAGCGCTCGTGGCCACATCTTTATGCTGCATCGTCAGATTCGCGACGGCCGGATTATACGAAGAACTTGCCAGTGTCGTGAAAGACAAGTTGTTCGCGGCTGGCGCTTGCTGCATCGGCGTTTGCATTTGCTGGACATTTTCCATCATTGCCGCCATCAACAGCATCATAAACGACCCCGGTCCCGCCATCCCTGGCATTTGGCTATTCGCCGCTCCGCTTCCGTTTGTTGCTGACGACTGCTGAAGCGAACTCATCGCCGACTGAAACAGCCAATTTGAATTGATCGGCCCCATCATACTCTTCCACACCTTCCGTTTCCATTTATTCGTTTAGTTTACAAGAAGATGTAGGAAAAAAGAATAGGCGGATTGGTGGTAGGCTGCAGACCAGTTAGTTTTGTTTAGAATGAGAGCTATGACTTTTTACCGTTTCACGCTTAAACAACTTTGAAAACTACTTAAAAATTTTCTCCAGCTAGTATTTAAAATAGAATAGATATATAATTAAAAGGGAACAAACGTTCTTAATGGAGGGGAGTTTCAGTGGAGTTATTGAACCTGACTGCTATAGAACAAAATGTATTAATAGCAAGCATTATGGGGGATGGTGAAATCACAAAAATCTACCCGGGTTCCCGCAGAAAAAATAATAGTTACCGAGAACATTTCAGTATCCAGCAACTTGATTATCGCATTTGGAAGTATAATTTATTGCCTTCCTATTTTTATTTTAATTCCAGAAACACTCTACTACTCTCCCCTTCTCTTCCGCTCTTCACTGAACTATTCCCTCACTTTTATAGTGTCGATGGAAATAAAGTCATCTCCGACGAAATGTTAAAACTCTGTAACCTCCCTATTTTTCTTACCACCTTATTTTTAGATGACGGATCATTGTCCATAACAGTGGATAAGAACAATCGAAAAAAGCGAATCTATCTCACTCCGCACATCTATCTATATTTGCAATGTTTTTCACGAGAAGACCTTAGTAAGTTACAAACTCACATTTTTTTGACCTTCTCGATAGAAATGCGACTAAATAAAAGAAAAGATGGGTTTGGCTACGTGCTAAAAACCACAAAAGTAAGCGAAACATTGAAGTTTCTTCAGCTTGTCTATAAAGAAGCCTCGGACTGCCCCTCTATGTTCTATAAGACAAATTGGGATTTTCGTTTCGAAAAGGAAATCTCAAGATACAGAGAGTCGCATCCAGAATACGCAGTCATCGCCAGTTCATCTGAACGCAACAAAAACTATTCAGAAGAAGAATGCAATCAAATCCGGTTGATGAAAAGCCAGGGCTTTACGGATAAAACAATTGCAAAAAAATTAGGTCGGAGCTATTGGTCTATTGTCTATAAATGGAGAGAAATTCGCGAAACTTAGAAGTTTCCTCTCTAATGGAAAGAGGCTGGGGAAAATATTCCCCAGCCTCTTTCCATATTTAAGTTCAGCCTTTCAAATCAATCGAACCGCCAATATGCGGCTGCACGGATTGCTCAAGCATTTTCACGACACTTGCGCTATTCGTCTCGGCTTGATCCATCGCTTTTTTCGTTACAAGCACGCTTGCTTCCTGCCGGACATTCATCTGGCTGAGTGACATCGATAAAGCAGCGATATCCATATGAACTCCTCCTTGTGAACTTGCTTATAAAAAAAGGAGCCTAAAATCAGGCTCCTTTTGGTGTTTAAAATTAACGTAGCAATTGAAGAACTTGCTGTGGTGCTTGGTTGGCTTGCTTTGCCGCTATGTCTTTCGATCATAGAATAGACTATATCTTCACCCTCACATTCGAGGGGCTGGGCACTTCGAACGGCGCTTGCCGCCCTACGGATTTCATCGTCATAGCCTTCGCCTTAGACGGTCTATCCTAGTCGTTGAACCTTCTCCAGAGTTTCCTCACAGGAGCTTGGCTGCTGATTATCCATTGGTGCATCCCCGTCATTTTCAAACCATCACGCCGACCGTTTCCAGTTACGTTGTGGTTGATGGGGCTTTAGGAAGTTCCAGCAATTCACCCAGTTATACTCTAACCCGTTACCCGGTTAGACGCCCTAAAATCAATTATCTCAACAGTTGTAAAACTGATTGAGTCATTTGATTGGATTGAGCCAACATTGCTTGTGATGCTTGTGCAAGAATCGAGTTCTTAGTTTGTTCCATCATTTCTTTCGCCATCGTGCGAACATTTACTTTCATAAATGACTAGACTATATCTTCACCCTCTAAACTAGTAGGGGCCGGGCACTTCGGATCTTTCAGTGCTGATGGACACTGTGTCACCTATGGATTTCATCACCATAGCTTGCGCCTTAGATGGTCTATCCTAGTCGTTGAACCTTCTCCACTCTTTCGAGACAGGAGCTTGGCTGCTGATTGCCCAATCTTTTATTTTCTCGAGCCGTCACGCTTGTCGTTTCCAACTACGTTGTGGCAATAAAAGCTATCAGGGCTTTCCAGCAATTCACCCGGTCGTAATCTCTGATCGTTACCAATCAGGACGACTGTACCTCCACTCGATTACGCGGCTTCGGTATAATCAACGTCGCGAATGCGTGATTCCGCTGCTGTTAGGTTTTCGGCTGATGTATTCAAGTTATTAATTGTATGATCGAGACGGTTTTGAGTTGCACCTAATTTTGAGCGTTCAGAAGATACAGATTTAATAGCATTGTCAATTAATGTGATAGCTTTTTCCGCGCCAGCAGGTGTTGTTACATCAATGTCTTCAACTCCCAAAGCGTTTGAATCCATAGCATCGATTGATACGCTAACTGTTTGATTTTCATTGGCACCAATATGAAGACTGATATCGCCTCCAACAGTAATACTCTGATTATCAATTGCAAGATCTTTAATACTAAATTCTAATCCTTTTTGTGAGCCCGATGTGATTGTTACTTTGTTCCCTTCAGTAGCAAAAGAGGCCAGGTCGCCTTCAGAATCTGTAAATGAAACACCTGCCAAATTCACATCTGCTCCATTTAAAGCTCCAGCTTCAGCATCCGTTAATGCATTTGTACTACTGTAATCGTCACCACCAGCAGAAAACAAACTAGCAACACTAGTTTCTAATTCTAATTTAGCATCACTGCCTGTGGCTGTTGATTCGAAAGTGATTTCATTAGTGCTATCATTATAAGTAGCTTTCGCACCAGTAACATTGGAGTTTACCCAATCTGCTACATCATCAACTTTTGTATTAGTCGTGACATTCATTGTTGCTCCGTTAATTGTGATAGAGCCAGATGCATTCATGAATCCATTGGTATTAGTTGTAATTGAACCTGTAGTTGCAGTGGTTGCTAAGGAAGTTGCATCTGCTCCACCAATCGTCAATGTTCCTGCTTGAGTACTTGCTGTCTTAGAGACGTTAGAAAGCTTTGTACCATCTTGGACATCTACACCTAGATTACCCGTTAAAAGTTTTGTTGAATTGAATTCAGTAGAATTAGCAATACGATCTACTTCTTCAGTTAGTTGATCAATTTCTTTTTGAATTTCTCCACGATCATCTGCAGTATTCGTACCGTTAGCTGCTTGAACGGACAATTCACGCATTCTTTGCAGAATATCGTGAGTTTCACTTAAAGCACCTTCTGCAGTTTGAATCATCGAAATGCCGTCTTGAGCGTTAGTTGAAGCTTTTTCTAATCCACGAATTTGTCCGCGCATTTTTTCAGAAATTGTCAGACCAGCTGCATCATCCGAAGCACTATTGATTCTAAGTCCTGAAGACAATTTCTCCATACTTTCCATTTGTGCGCTTTGAGCTTGGCCCATTTGACGGTGCGTGTTAAGTGCTGCGATGTTGTGATTGATAATCATTGTGTATTACCTCCGTGTAATGTTTTTTTGTTTTTTTGCAAGCGCCCAAATCCGTTTGGACTGCCTTACATTCTTTTTATCGGTCTGCTTTTAGAAATGTTTAGCTTTTTTGAAAAAATTTCTAAAAAACTTTTGAAATTTTTTATCTTATTTATGTAAATTTTATGAACCAACTAAAAAAACCTGAAGCAGACTAGTTGCCTGCTTCAGGTTTTATTTTTTCATCTTCAAAAAATCACTAATATCAATCACATTCGATACCGCGTTCTTATTCTCTTCCTGGATCTCCAAATAAATCTCTTTCCGGTGGATCGGAATTTCTTTTGGTGCGGAAATCCCCAGTTTGATGAGATCGCCTTCAATGGAAGTGACCGTGATTTCGATATTGTCGTCGATGACGATCGATTCGCCGACTTTGCGTCCGAGTACGAGCATCCCTTACACCTGCCCTGCCGCTTGTTGGAACAGCGGATGTTTCACTTGGTAGTTCGGATTATTCAGAACGATTTGCTTGCCGAGTTGCTGCTGGTTGTTGATGACGACCGGCGCTTTTAAATTCGCTGTCGCGTCCACGATTTGTTTATTCGGCGTGACCGTTACTAAAACGATTGCATCGGACGGATCGTCCAGTTTCAATTGCCCAGTTAACGCGTCATCGAGCTTTACTTCATAGTCCGGCAAAAAGACGAACGGATCCGCCATGAAGAAGCTGATTGCTACATTCTCGGTGGACTGGAGGAAAAAGAACGGCGAGTCGCCTGATGGGTCTGCCGGAAGTAAGACAAGTTTCGTTTCCTCTTCGAATCCCGGGATGCCACGTTCGAATGTGAGTAAACGATTATCTTCAAGTTCGAGTTCGCCGAATTGTTCGGTTTGGATTTTCATAGCTGACTTCCTTTCTATATGAACCTGATTTAACCTGCTTCTATATGAGCCATCTCGTGCATGCGCAAACGCACCAAATCTTGTTCGCCTTCGATGCCTTTTAGCTCCGCGGTAAACGACTCGATTGATAAGCTTTGCCCTTCTAACAGCTTCGCCACGTCCGGCTGTTCAAACAGTGCTCTACTGATGATCACTTCGCCCGCATCTCCCTGCCCTTGCACACGCGCGGCTAGATTGACGGTGCGGCCGAAATAATCGAGCCGGTCGTTCGAGTTGACGGCGATGGCCGGCCCGCTGAATAAGCCGACTCTTAATAGCAGTGTATCATGTGTTTGTTCGTTAAAGGCGCCCAGTTTTTCCTGAATCGCGAGCGCTGCTTTGACGCCGTCCGCGGGTTTTGAGAACACCGCCATGACCGCGTCGCCAATCGTCTTGACCACGCTGCCTGAATTCTCTTTGATGTGTTCGGTCAAAAAATCGAAATGGCCCCGCACGCGCCCGTAGGCATTGGCGTCTCCCGCTTCTTCGTACAGCGCGGTCGAGCCTTTCAGGTCGGTGAACAGAATCGTCACATGTCCGATGGCGATTTTCTGCCCCGGCGCCAGCACTTCCGACGAAAACAAATCACGGAATTCTTGCATGGCGGTCACTTTCGCCGCCGTCACCGTATCTTCACTCCAGTCGGCGTTTTCCAGCGCGACGACAATATCTTTTTCGCTGTCGTTGATGACGGAAATGTTCGATGCTTCCCGTGATTCCTCTATCCATCCCGCTTCCGTATAACGGAACGAACCCTTTTGCCCGACTGGCACTTGATCATTTTTTTGCAGCACCCTCAAGCGCATTGACGCCTGATCCGCTAGCGAAAATTTCGCTGTGTCGCCAGGATGCACGATGCGCTGTGCTTTAATATGCGGCGTGATCACCGGGCCGCCGACGCAATACACTTCTGCATAGGCTTGGCGGACGTTCGGGTGCACCGCAAATTGCAACTCAACAGACTGGTCGAAGTTCGCATCGTACAGGACGCCGCACAAGTCGCAATGGAATTGCTGTTCGAGCTCGGACAAGCTGCGGTAATCGTCTTTCGATACGCGGCAATTTGGGCAAATGACGTGCCAGCTCATGTCCGAGAGTCCGATTTTCGTTGCGTACAACAAGCCCCTCAACACTTGCTCACTGTCCATTCCCCAGCGCTTCGCGAGTTGGCTTGGCACCAATTGCGCCGCGTCTTGGTCGCTGCTTTCAGCGAGATGCGCTTTTAGCTGCGCAATGAACTCCTCTACGACTGGATAGGCACGCAACGCATTCGACAGACGATCAAGTTCGGCATGGTTCACTTTCGGTGCGGCCGGTTTCGCTAGTTTGGATGACTGTGCATCCAATTGGACATTCTCCAAATACAGCATGATCTTTTTGACCGCCGGCAGCCCAGTCGTCTGGATGGCCGGATAGGCGAGTGCATTGCGCGGCGCGAACTCGGCCGTTAAGCGGACTTTCGTCTGCATGCCGCCACCGGCAGCATCGGACAACTCGACTTTCAATTTGTAATACAATAGCGGGCCCGACAAATATCGCCGCTCGACCATGTAATACTCCTGTTCCTCCCATTCGAACGGAAACTCCTGCCATTTCATCGGCACAAGCCCCATCACTTTCGCTGCCGCTTCCCGGTAAAACACGCCGCCGGTCTCCGATTTCGCCTGCCCGAACGATACAGGGAACAAGCCGATCGCGTCATTCATCCGGTTATTGTCGGCGAGCAGCTGCCACGCCATTTCACGGTTAATTGGAAATTCCTGTTCCAGTATGTAGACTTTCGGTTTCAATTTCATCATCGTTCACTCCTATGTCAACGCAATCGCCAAAGCCAGAAACAATAGGTGGAAAATCTGGTCCGCGACAATCGTGAGCCATTTGCTTTCGGATCCTGTGGTCATTTGGATGCGCTTGACCCAAAACTGGACAAAACGCCGCCGGTCGAGCGCGATGTGGCTGAAGAAGACGAGCGCAATCGCCGGAAGCGACAAGCCGCCTGCAAATAATCCGAACAACGCGATGACCGCCGTGTACACCGACACATGCGCCAGCAGCGGCAGCCACTGGGTAGCTTTGTGTTTCGCCATCCACGAAGTCTGCAACAAAAAATCGCCGACCAAGTGGCCCAGCAGTAAATAATCAAACATGCTCATATCCGGTATCTCCGCTCTGTTTTATACGTACTTAAGTCGTAATCGCATTCTTCTAAGATCGAGATCATCGCATCGACCAATTCCGCTTCGAACAACTCACCCCGGCAGCGCAGCAATTCTTCTGCGCTTTCTTGCGGAGTGAAGCCTTTGCTGTAAGGACGGACGGTGGTCATCGCATCAAAGGTATCCGCGACGCCGACGATGCGTGCGAACAGCGGGATCGCATCGCCTTCGAGCCCTTCTGGATAACCGCTGCCGTTCAGGCGCTCATGGTGGGATTTTGCTGTTTCCACCGCTCGCTCCATCGCATGCCGCGGCTCCATGTTCGCGAGAATTCCCGCACCGATCACTGTATGCTGCTGGATTGCGCTGAATTCTTCTTTCGTTAAGCGGCCGGGTTTTTGGAGCAGTTCATCACGGATGCCGATTTTTCCGATATCGTGCAAGAGCGCCGCTTTATACAGTTCTTCGCATTCAGATGGCGCCATGCCGATTTTCTGCGCGATCCACAAAGCATAATTCGCGACGCGTCCCGAATGCCCTGCTGTATAAGGGTCGCGTGCATCGAGCAGCGTCGCGAGCGTTCGGATCATGCTGATGAGCATGCGGTTGAGCTCATCGTACATTTGGCTATTGTGCAGCGCGAGCGCAGATTGATGCGCCAGCGCTTCTGCTAGGCGCAGATCTTGTTCAGTAAAAAATTCGCCGTCCCGCTTGTTGAGCAATTGCAAAGAGCCGAGCAATTGGCTTTTAACGATCAACGGCACCGTCAAAAGAGAACTCGTGATGAATCCGCTCTTCTGGTCGATCCGTTCATTCCAATCGGCATGCCGCGTGACGTCTTCAATGCGCTCGGCCTGGCCGGTTTCGAGCACTTTCCATACGACGCCTTGCCCTCTCGGCACTTTCACATCGAGAATTTCTTCGGCTGCCGCACCGAATGCCGACACGGCCTGCAAATTTTGCCCATCTGTATCCACAATCCATAGCGTCCCCGCTTCCGCGCCGATGACATGCATCATCTGCTGCAAAATATTATCGAACACTTTATCCTGCTCAAGATGGGAATTGAGCTCTTTCGATGCATCCCATAACGCCATCAGCTCTTGGATGCGCTGTTCCAATTGTTGCGTTTCGTTCATGAAGTGGCCTCCGCTATAAGTTTTTACTTTGATATCAAGATGAATTATTTATTCCAAACGATAGCTTATTATCACGTTTCTCACAATACCTTCTGAATGGATAAATGAAAAAATTTACAATTTCATATACGTCCATTCTATTGGGCTGTCTCTTTTATTATCGGCAGTTTCACGGAAATATTTACTAAACCCCACAAAAAAACCGGACCCCTATAGAGTCCGGCTTTGCTTACGATTCGACTTTCTCCAAGCTTTCCAGCGCTTGCTTGACGGTCGCATAGGCATCCGCCGATGCTAATTGAATGCCGGACTGGACGATGGTCTGCACCAAATCCGGGCGCAGCCCCGCCACGACGACGTGGATGCCCATTAGGCTGAGCGTGCTACCGATATGGTGGATCGCTTCTGCGGTCTGGTCATCAATCTTCAAGACGCCCGAGAAATCCGTGATGACGTGATATGCATCCATTTCCGCAATGTGCGGGATGACATTCGTCAAAATGTGGTTGACTCGGTAACTGTCGAGATAGCCGATCAACGGCAAGACGACGACATCGTCCGCGACTGGAACGATCGGTGCCGACAGCGCAATCATCTCGCTTTGCATTTCCGCTTCGTATTTTTCCTGAAGTCGTTCGAACGCAAAGAAAGTTTCGTTCAGGCTGACATCGAGCAAGGTGTTGATGCGTTTGATGACCAGCGCGTTCTCTTCTAAGCTAAGCCCTGATTTGACGCTCAGTTCCGTGAACAATTCCGCCATGACGACGCGCGTCGGTGGATAACGCACGACGATCTCTGAAATCTTGCCGCCGGAAGATACTTGCATCTCTGCATTTTGCTTGCTCCACTCGATGAGTGCGTCCGGCACCTCAAGGTCGGCTTCATTGCCGATGGTCTCGCCGAGATAGCCAAGCAATTCTTCGTACATGTCCACCGCGCGCAAGCGTTCCTCTGCCGGGATATCCTGGTCGATTTTCGCAAGCACCCGGTCCACTACTTGTTCAGCGAGCGTACGCGGGCTCGCTGTGATATATCCGCAAAACTCCGTAAATGAAGACATTCTGCCTGCCACCTTTTCCAATGAATTGCTTTCAGTATACCACTTTGTATAAGGGCAGGCACGCCAATATGACCATGGAAATGACAATGACATACTCCTGTAACAAAGCCCCGACTGCAGATTCAGTCGGGGCTTTTGTCTAGTTATTGAATTTTGATCGTTTTGCAGATGGCGCTCATCGTTCCGAGATGAAGCGCGTCATGTGAAATCATGAACGCCAAGACTTCCCCGAGCGTCTCCATGCCGAGAAACGGCTCGAGCAATTTACTGTCGAGCTTGCCGGCGGTCACACGCTCGATTTGGTCGGGCTGGTCGCGCAGCACTTGCTTAAGTTCTTCTAATGACGGCACTTCGCCTTCCCAATTTTGCGGAGATGTGCCGCTGGCGAATAATTCTTTATAGCGTTCCGGCAAAAACGGCTCCGTGTCGAGTGATTTCGAAACGAAACTATCGATTCCCGTGGCCAGATGCCCCGCGTTCCAGCGGATCGAGTTGCGGAACGGCGTCGGCATTTGGTCCGCTTCTTCTTCACTCATCTTATCCAACAGTTTGATGATCATGCCGCGCCAGGTTTTCCATTGCCGAAACATTATTTCTTCGTTCATCCTATCGCCTCCCGAAAAGTTAATATTCCCATTTTAGCGTTTTCACAGGAAGCTAGGCAAAGCTTCCGACTCGCAGCAATAAAGCAATATCATAAAGGTAACCATTTTTTGGTATATACTTTGTCTTTTATGCCTTAAAAGCTAATTTTGTAAAAACTTCTTGTGAATTAAGTCACATCCGATATACTTTAATTACCACAAATTTAAGGGGGAGCATGTTTGAATTGCAATAATTGTTCTGTCTCGACACTGACATTTGATATTCGCCTGAGCGGTGAATTAAACCATTCCATCATTCCCATTGCCATAGATCATCTAGAGCGCCAAGGCTTGGACGTCTCTTTGAAAGACAGCCGGCTGCGCATGGGCGAGTTCGGCGCACGTGAATTTTTGAGTTTTTGCGAAGACCTGCTGGAAACCGAGTTGGCCGAATTCCGCATCAACCGGGAAAGCTACCAGCCGATTACCGATATGCGCCAAGTATTCGATATGGAATGGATCGATGAAGTCATCCAAAACGAGCGCATCGTTTCCCATTTCCAGCCAATCGTCGATCAAGACCGCAATGTTTTCGCCTACGAGATGCTTGCGCGATTCCACGATGCCGACGGGCAGGTCATTTATCCAAATACGATCTTCCCTGCCGCGAAAAGCCGCGGCCGCTTGTATGCACTTGACCGCGTCTGCCGGATGACCGCCGTTCGCGCGGCCGGCCAACTGTCCGGTGAAAAAGCGTTCATCAATTTTATCCCGACTTCGATTTACTCGCCCGAATTTTGCCTGCGTTCGACGATCGACCTGGCCCACCAGACAGGCGTCGATCCGGACCAATTGGTGTTCGAAGTCGTCGAATCCGAGAAAGTCGATGACCTCGAGCATTTGAAACATATCCTCGGCTATTACAAATCGAGAGGCTTCCAATACGCACTCGACGATGTCGGCGAAGGCTATAGCACCGCTGAAGTGCTCGACGAATTGAAGCCGCATTTCATGAAACTCGACATGCAATACGTCGACGGAGTGGCGAACGATTCCGCTAAGCAAGCGGTCGCACAGAGCTTCCTCGAGAAAGCCCAGGCAGTCGGCTCAACGCCGCTTGCTGAAGGCATCGAAACCGAAGAGGATTTCCTATGGCTGAAAGCACAAGGCTACGAATTATTCCAAGGCTATTATTTCGGCAAGCCGGCGGCAGCACCGCTTGCGGCCAATGCAGCTTCATAACCTAAAAACCCTTCGCGCTCTAGTTAGAGTACGAAGGGTTTTTAGATGCATTGATTATCGCCTATTGTTCCAAGGCCGCTCCACTGTCTACACTTACTTGAGGTTCGCCGCCGGTTTCTTCGAAGAAAGGACTGTCACTTAAATCAATATTAGTACTTTGCACAGTAGCCCCTCCACTCAATTTAAATACATTAGAAACCACCGCCCCCACAAGCCTACCTCCTTGTACTAACTCAACAGTGGCGTCCGGAGCATAGATAACAGTTGTGTCTGATTGAGCGCTTGCCCCCCCAGTTACTTGAACAGAGGAACCACCCGTTATAAGTTGTTCTTTAAAACCTGCAGATCCAACAATTTTAATGTTGGCATCTTTTGCATAAAGCGATGCATTGAACTCAGCATACCCTGAGCTTATAAGAGTTTTTGGTTTTGTTGAGTTTACAGAGGAGCCTATGTAAATCGATAAATCTTTTCCTCTACTTTTATTTAAATGGCCTTCAATACTGATATTGTCACGAATGTACAGTGTTAAACTGCCTCCTTGTTGGCTTTTAACATCTAAGTGACCTGATCCTGCAATACTGTCAACTACAAGTGATATATCCTTACTCCCTACATCGAAAGTCAACTTCCTACTTGAATTAAATGAGATTACTTTAGCACTTACATTCTGCTCTAATTTTATTGTTACATCAGCAACTATATAATTCGTTACATTTATATTACCGCCTGTGATTAGCTCATGTGTATTTCCATCTTTCGAAATTTTTTGGTCCGCCATCATTGGATAGCTGGGAAAAGGCTGTGGAAAAGGCGGCAATTTCATCTCCTGGACATTTCCGCCTTTTTCAACTATAGGTCCTTTCTGATCGAACCACCATTTTTGTTTACTGTCAGACTTAAAAACATTTCCAGTGCTATTGAGCGGCACGTAGACCTTGCCATTGACGGTGGGATCACCATCTATCTCCAATACCTGAGGGGCAGGGTTGTCCATGATGATGTCGCCATTGATTGTTCCATTAGTCAGCACCATGCGGCTCTTGGCATAGACGCCTAGATTTTTAGGCATGACAAACCCTCCCCCTTCAGTATAGTTAAGTGTAAGAGGCATGGAAACTGTTCGTTCGCGGCCTCCGATGATGCCCTTAGAAACAATTTGATATTCGCGGCTGCCGGTGTCGGCATTTACCTTCACTAACTCTGTTGTAACTTTTGCTTGAGGCTGTTCGCCTTGCTGCATTTCAAAATTAGAGAAATCCTCAGGAATCAATTGGTTTCCGCTGCTGGCAGATAAAACGGCTTTTTCCAACTCGCGGTAGAATAAGACTTGGCTTAAAGAGGTATCCTGAGCCAAATCAGTTGCTGCTTTTTCAACTTCTTGCAGTTTTAATGTCGCTCCGCTTTCGGCAATATAATAGGCTGACTGGCTTTTAACCTCACCAGACGATTGCTTCATCGAATTCATTGTGATCGCAAGCAATGCCATACCCAATATAGAGAATAAAAGCAACAGCATGACAACCGTGACCATCGTGTAGCCAGACTCTCTTTTACATAATGACAAAGCATCAATTCTCTTTTTCAATTTCGACACCTTCCCGCAGATAAATTTGCACATTCACTTCTTGTTTCTTGCCGATTGTGCCATCCGTCTCCATGGAAATAGCCAATATTCGATCTTCCACCTCAAACTTCAGCTCACTAATTCGTTCTGCCAGAACTGAACCATCCTGCCACAACTGGCCATTTCGCAATTCGAAAACAATACGACCACTACTTTGAACTACCAATCGGTCTTCAACGATAGTCAATTTTTCAGCACTTCTGACTTCTTTCGTAATGACTTTTATAGCGTAGCGTAGTTCCGTTAGCTGTTCAGCGGAATGCGTTTGCTGGCTATACGTTTTTTGTCCGTTGACCATAATACCGATGACTAAGCTTAAGATAATCGAGCCAATCGCCAGCACTGCTAACAATTCAACTAGGCTAATACCACGGTCATTGAGCATCCATTTTTTCATGGCGCCTCACCTTCCCATGTCAATACCGTTTCCATCTGCGCTTTGGGATGCGTATTAGGTTCTTCCACCAGTTCAACCAATACTCTTGCTAGCCGAGCTTCCGTTTTCTCTAGATAAATATTCATCTTATATTGTTGAACATCTTTTGAAAAAACGTACCAATCTACTCCACTTTTCAATAAGTTTGGCTGTCTGTTATAACCAAGTTCTTCTTGGATGATGAAAAGACGATTTTCTGGGACAGCTGGACGTGAACTCAATTCAATGATTTTTTCCAACTCATTTTGAACTTCGTAAGTGCTGTCGAAAATGGCTTCTGAAGCCACATTCGTTTTGGCACCCATGGCAAACATCATCAAAAATGTCGTCAGAATCAATGTCAGCAACACTATGGATGCCAATACCTCCACTAAAGTAAATCCATCTTTAGTCGATAAAAACTTATTTAACATGTGCAATTCCCGCTTCCAAGTAGTTATTAAATACTATTTAAGTGCATTTTATTCCTATTAATTTTCAATTCCTACTGGATTATACATCATTTAGTCCCGTTAATATATTTCTGATGTCTACCTATTTTTCCATAGAAAAAAGAATGTCGCCGGGACATTCTTTTTTAAGTATGAAATCTATAATTATTTTCGATTTTAATCGAAATGAAGCTTCCCGTAAAAATGAAGTTTAGAATGCTTGACCTATTATTTCTACCTTTCCTCCAAGCGCATGCGCTTATCGCCAAAACTTCTCATAATCCGCTTTGTCTTCGATATTGAATTCAATCAGTTTACCCAGCAATGCGTAATCGACAGGGCGGTCCCAGCTCATGCGGATCAATTGCTTTGTGCTCGAATGGCCGCCTGCTTCAATGTCCTGCTCGAAGCGGTCGATCGCTGCTTTTTCCGGTGCCACCGCCATATGTTTTTTCGCGGTGCTGAACGCGATGATAAAGGTGCCGTGATCGGTGAACATCGGCTGATTCCACGCAACACGCGGGACGAGCTGAGGATAAGTTTCCATGACCCATTTCAACACTTCTTCGACCCGTTCGCGGTGATCCGGGTTGTCGATTTTCGCCAAGTACTCTGCAAATTCATTCATCTGTTGTGCCTCCTCTTGTTTTAAGCGGATGTAAAATCCATGACGCTAGAAGGTTTTCATGGCTGCTTCATGTCAGGCATGCTCTTAATATGCAGATCGCGCTGAGGGAACGGGATTTCAATCTCGTGTTCCGCAAACAGCCGGTTGATGCGGAAATTCAATGCGCTTTTTGTGGCGATGACTTGGTTCGAGTTGTCGATCCAGACCATCAACTCAAAATCGAGTGACGATTCGCCGAACGCAGCGAAATTGACGAACGGCACCGGATCTGACAAGACGATGCCGCCCGCTTGCTCTTCTTCTTGCGCCGCTTGCAGTAATACCCTTTTCACTTTGTCTGCATCCGTCCCATATGCGACACCGACCGGCACCACAAGCCGCATGCGCGGATCGCCGTAGGAGCGGTTAACCACTTGCTCCTCCAGGAAATAGGAGTTCGGCACGATGACGTGTTCATTGTGAATCGTCTTGATGACGGTCGAGCGCATAGAAATCTTGTCGACATCGCCGATCAAATCATCGATGATCACCCGGTCTCCGACTTTAATTGGCCGCTCGAACAGCAAGATGATGCCCGAAATAAAGTTCGAGGCGATGTTCTGCAGACCAAAACCGATCCCGACGCCAAGCACACCGGCGAACACCGTCAAGGCGCTTAAGTCCAACCCGACCGTCGTCAAGCTGACGACGATGGCGATGGCCATCACCGTATAATGGAACATCCTATCGAAGGTATAGCTCATGCCACGGTCCAAGTGGTAGCGCTGATAGACATTCGGCAAAATATAGCGCGTGATGATTTTCGACGCTCGATTGGCAAGCGACACAATCAAGACGACAAGGATTAATAGGAACGCCGTGATTTCGACATTGCCGATTTCAAACAGGCGATCGAACATCCAGCCCGAATTGGAAAAATAAAAAATCATAAATAGCAAAATCCCATAGGTTGTGGCCCAGTTCAACAAGCTCCGGAGCACAGGGTCAACGTGGCGGAAGACCCGATTGGTGCTTAAGCGGCGAGAAATGCCGAGCACAATTGCCCTGACGAGAAAAACACACGCCACGTAAAACAAGAACAGCAATACTTCTGTCCATTCAATTTGTTCGAACACATCATACCAGCGCTCGGTCAGCTCTTCCGGTTGAATCGTCAATAGCACATCTACGCCCCCTTTCCTATCCGAAGATTCATTCGTCATCTGTTTCCACGAAATACTGATCTTTCCGGTACGCTACCCCGTCAACCGTCGCGATTATCTCGTCTCCGCGCAGCACCTCGACGCGGTAGAAACCGACGCGAAAATTGCGCTTCGTCTCGATCGCGCGCGCCGTCAACAGGTCTCCCGGTTTTGCTGCTTGGATAAACTGGGCATTAGTCGACAAACCGACCGATGCTTTGCCGTGCGCATTGCTTGCGACCGACATGACATGGTCAGCGAGTGCGTAAATGACCGCACCGTGCGCAGTTCCGTAGGCATTGACCATATGATCTTGCACCACCAGCTCCGCTTCAGCTAGCATCTCTTCGAATTTCGTCAAACGGATGCCGAGCGACTTGGCATAAGGGTCGCTCGCCACTTTATCGCGGATTTCCGCGTAATGTTGTTGATGGAGCGCTTGTTCATCGATTCGTTTTGGCATAATGTCTTCCTTCCTGATCCCTTTATTATTTCCTGGGAAATTCAGAGAACTGCGCTTCAACAGCCTCCGACAACCGGATTTTTGTTTCGGCTAATCGCTTCTTCAGCGATTCGTTTTCCCATTCATCTCCTGTATAAAAGCTCGCGAAGGGCTGGTTTTTCTCCCTTGGCACGATATGCAAATGAAAATGCGTCAATTCATCTGGCCCGCCGCCGTTTTGCGTCTGTGTAATGCCAAATGGCGCGTAAAGCTCCCGGATGGCCCGACTCATCACTTGTGACGCGTTTAAAGTGGCGAGTGCCGTCTCACTATCCATGTCATCAATAAAACGGTAATGGGCTTTCGGTAAAATGAGCACATGCCCTTCATTAAACGGATCGTGATCCAAAAAACACGCGACCCACTCGTTTTCATACACCATGTGCACCGGCAGTTCGCCGTTTGCCAGTCTGCACCCTAAGCAATCTTGTTCTTTATGTACGTGAATCCCACTCATCGCCCGCACCTCTTATCCCCGCAGCAAAACCGGTTGCACTGCAGTTGTTTTCTTTCCATTATACAAGCCAACTTCATCCAGGAAAGGAAAATCTAACGCCTTTTCGCACGATGTCCTATACTAATAGGCAAGGAGGGTTTTACATGATCCGCATTCTCGCAGTAGACGACGATTTACATATGCTTCAGTTTGTTGCCGGGGAGCTCCGGCAACATGGCTACGAAGTGATATCCGCCGAAAACGGTGAACAGGCATTGGCGCGTCTCGAACAGCAACCGGTAGACCTAGCGATTGTCGATGTCATGATGCCCGGAATCGACGGTTTTGAATTAACCGAACGCATTCGCACAGACTACGATATCCCGGTCATCCTCTTGACAGCGCGCCACCACATCGAAGACAAGGAACGCGGATTTCTCGCTGGATCTGATGATTATTTGGTCAAGCCGTTCGAATCCAAGGAATTGCTGTTCCGTGTCAAAGCGATTTTGCGCCGTTACGACCACCCCACAAACAATACCCTTACGGCAGGGTCTTTAACGATCGACTTGAAAAGCTACGAACTGCGCTCGCCGAACGGCTTGTCATTCATTCCATTGAAAGAATTTGAGCTACTTGCCTTGCTCGCCTCCAAACCGCGCCACGTCTTTACAAGAGATGCCATTATCGAAAGCGTATGGGGGCTCGATTTTCAAGGGGACGAGCAGACCATCAACGTCCACATCAAACGGCTGCGCACGAGGCTCGAGCAATTCGCGCCGGATGTCAAGATTGTCACGGTACGCGGCGTCGGCTATAAACTGGAGGCCGATTCATGAGCTTGTACGTCAAATTCATCTGGTTCACATTCCTGACGATGCTCATCAGCAGCGCCATTTCATTTTTCGCGATGAATACGCTGTATCACCAATTTTTGAAAGAAGACAATAACGACAAAAACCTGGCGATTGCCGAATCGTTTGCCGGCCATTTGAACAGCCTGCCGCCGAACCAAGTGGAAAGTACACTCGACGTACTCGGTGACGCCGGCTATCAATTGTATTTGACAGATGGCAGCGATGTCTCGCGCTTCGGCGGCAAATTCCGCGATGAAACGATCGCCCAAGAAGACGTCCAGCACGTGCTCGGCGGCGACACCTTCAACGGCATCCGTGATTTTCCACGCCAAACTTTCGTCACCGGCTTTTTCGCCAATGAACTGCAAAATTCCATCGGCGTCCCCGTGACACTCGGCGGTGAATCCTATGCTTTATTCCTGCGGCCCGACATCGAGCTATTGTTCCAGGAACTTCATCTGTTGTTCGGCGGCTTGGCCGTAGGGATCGTGCTGTTAAGCTTTCTCGGCATGCTGTTGGTTGCGCGCTTGTTGATCCAGCCGATCACGAAATTGACCGAAGCGACCGAGAAAATGGCGACGGAAACGTTTGACGTGCCACTTGCGATCGACCGGAGGGATGAAATCGGCCGCCTCGCCGACCAGTTCCTATTGATGCGCTCGCGCATTGAACAGTCGACCGTTAAGCGCAAGGAATTCGTCCATAACGTCTCCCACGATATCCAATCGCCGCTCCATACGATCCAAAGCTATCTCGGCTTGTTGGAAAAACCGGGCATTAGCGATTCCGACAAGCAGCACTACGCGGACATCATCCGCGAAGAGACGGCGCGCTTGTCTCTATTGACGACCCAACTCTTGACCTTAGCATCGGTCGACAAGGAAACGCCTGAAGCGCTCGAGACCGTCGCACTCCACGAGCAATTGCATGCGACACTTAGTCATTTGCGCTATGCATTCGACGACAAAGAACTGGCGCTGTCCGCCCAGCTCACCCCAGCTTATACACTAGGCAATGCAGTGCTGCTTCAAACTGTCTGGGAAAACTTGTTGACCAATGCAGTGAAATACAGCGAACAGGGCGGCTCGGTCGATGTAACCCTCACGCAAAGTGATGGCCATGTCCATGTTACGGTGCGCGATTACGGCATCGGCATGACAGAGGACGAAACGAAACATGCTTTCGAGCGCTTTTACCGCGCCGACCAAGCCCGCACCCGCGGCCAAAAAGGCTCCGGCCTTGGCCTATCGATCGCCAAGGAAATCATCGAGCTCCACGGCGGAAGGATTGAACTCGACAGCACATTAGGTACCGGCACCACCGTAACTGTTATTCTTCCCGCCTCATCATCTGCATAGACTCAAAGCCCTCCACAACCGGAGGGCTTTTTTTATTCCAAACTGTCAACGCCCGTTCACCTTCCATTCATCTTGCCTCTATAGACTGAAAGTACAACAAAACGGAGGCGAATAACGTGAACTTAGCATGGAAAGAAATGAAGAAAAGCAAAACGAAATTCGTGATTCTCGGATCGATTGTCTTTTTGATCAGCTTATTGACCTTCATCATCTCAGGGCTCGCGAACGGCTTGTCACAAGACAATGCCGCCCTGATCAAGAATTTACCGGACGGAACGATCTATATGGAAACGGCGGCAGAAGAAACCCACGCCTTATCCGTAATCGACACCGAAACAGAGCAACCAGTCCTGTCGGAAAACGACGGCGCGTTTGCATTCTCCATCCAAATGGGCTTTTTATTAAATGAACAAGACGAACAGCAAAGTGTCGCATTCGTCACATCGACCAGTTCGGCTGAATTTCCTGAGGTTGCAAAAGGCGAGATCATCCTCGACCGCTCGCTCGAAGAAGACGGCATCCAAAAAGGCGACCGCTTCACCAATAGCCAGTTGGATGACAAATTTACCGTAGCCGGCTTTTCAGACGGCGCAAAATACAGCCATGCACCTGTCGCCTTTATCCATCCGGACGATTACGCGGAAATGTACCGCACGGAAGACCTGCAAATGCTGTTCGTCCCAAAGGCGGCAGAACCCGAGGCAATCGCCGGCTTGCAAAGCTTCTCTACAGAAGAATTCCTCAACACTTTGCCGAGCTATAGCGCCGAGCAATTGTCGCTGTCGATGATTGTCTGGTTCTTGGTCGTTATCAGCGGCATGCTGTTCGCGATTTTCTTCTATATGATGAACATCCAGAAGCTCGGGCTGTACGGCATCTTAAAAGCGATCGGCGTGAAGACCGGCGCCTTGTTCCGGATGATCTGGGTGCAGATGCTCGTCATCACCGCGATCGCGCTCATCTTATCGATTGCCGTCAGCCAAGTGTTCGCGACACTGGCACCAGGCGACATGCCGTTCTACTTGCCGATCGGCATCACGCTTCAATTATCAGCGGTGTTCTTTGCCATCGGGTTTGCCGGAGCGACACTTTCAGGCTTTCAAATCCGCAAGGCCCAACCGCTTCAAGCCATTCAACAAGGAGAAGGATAAGCATGATTTTTTCAACGAGCAACATCAAAAAGAGCTTCACGACTGGTGAAGTCTCGGAGGAAATTTTAAAAGGCGTCGACTTGTCGCTGGTGGAAGGTGAAATCACGGCCCTTGTCGGGTCATCCGGCTCCGGCAAAAGCACGCTGCTAACAATCGCGGCGGGGCTTCAGCCAGCTTCCGGAGGCGAGATCCATTTTGACGGCGAGGATTTGACCGCCATGAACCAGGAACAGATTCGCCAAATCCGTGCGGAAGCATTCGGCTTTGTGTTCCAGTCCGCGCACCTCGTGCCATTTCTCACGGCCGAAGAACAATTGCTGCTCATGCTCGAGACGGCCGGCTCCCCGCTTTCGAAAAAACAACGCTGCGGTGAAGCCGCGCGAATACTCCAGTCGGTCGGCATGGGCCACCGGAAAACCGCCTATCCCGCTTCGCTGTCCGGCGGCGAAAAGCAGCGAGTGGCCATCGCTCGGGCCATCGTCCACCAGCCCAAGCTTTTATTCGCGGATGAACCGACCGCAAGTTTGGACTCCACCAAGTCGCGCGAAGTAATGGAATTGCTGCAGCAATTGACGAAAACATTGAACATCGCCACCCTGATG
Organism: Planococcus sp. A6; assembly: GCF_028823615.1. Taxonomy (GTDB): domain Bacteria; phylum Bacillota; class Bacilli; order Bacillales_A; family Planococcaceae; genus Planococcus. The sequence goes on along the minus strand of NZ_JAPEHT010000049.1, from coordinate 470 downwards.
GTCACCCACGAAGAAGACATGCTTGCCTACGCAGACCGCGTCATCACCATGAAAGACGGCCGTTTGGCATAAAAAAAGAGACGGCCGCGTCCGTCTCTTTTTCGTTATCGCTCTCTACTCCAGTTCCTTCAGTTTTCTCGTCAATTCCACAAAGCGCCGATCCAATTCTGCGTAGCCCTTGTCTTTCGGCTGCATGAAGCTCAGTTTGCCGAGCACTGCTTGACGCTCCGTTTCAAGTTTCAGCCGAAGTTCACCGGTGCTGCCAAGCGCTTCTTTTGGCGGCGCTTCCCCGAGCTGCTTCCGAATCGTTCCGCCTTCAAACACCAATTTGCCATCCGTCGCCTTGTCGAGCAAATAGCGGTCATGCGACACGACGAGAAGCGTGCCGCGGTAGTCCGCCAAGGTCGACTCCAATTGTTCACGCGACGGCAAATCCAAATGATTGGTCGGCTCATCAAGCAGTAAGGCGT
>NZ_JAPEHT010000048.1 GCF_028823615.1 Planococcus sp. A6 | reverse complement strand
GCAAGCGCAAAATCGTGCTTTTTCCGCTGCCGCTGCGCCCGAGGATCGAAATGACCTCACCTTTTTTTATGTCCAGCGTGAACCGATCAAGTGCAGGGGCCTGTGTATTCGGGTAGGAAAAACTCACATCTTCAATGGCGACAAACATATCAATCCATCTCCTTCTCGAGTATCTTATAGAAAATCACAATGGCCAAGGCGCTAATACCGACAATCAAAAGGGAAGCTTGGGAAGCCTCCATGATTTTTTCATCACTTGCGTACTGGAAAGCTTTTGTTGACAATGTATCAAAATTAAACGGTCTGAGGATCAATGTCAAGGGAATCTCCTTGAGCACATCGATGAAGACCAGGATAAATCCACTGATAATCGCGCCTTTCATCATCGGCACATCGACTTTGAAAAAGGTTTTTGTCGGGCCGGCACCGAGGAGCCTTGAAGCATCCCGGAAGTTCGTGCCGATCTTGTCATAGCCTGTTTCGATCGAATTATAACCGATGGCGAAGAACCGGATGATGTATGCCGCGAGCAGCAGAACGATGCTGACGCTGAGCACCAGCGTGGTCTCGAGGCCGATCGCCGTATAAACGGGAGCGAGGTAGCCGTCGAGTGCGACAAAGGCTGTGACGACTGCAACTGCGATGACCGCTCCCGGAATCGAATAGCCGAGCACCGTCAGTTTCGGCAACAGTTTTGTATACTTGCCTTGCACCATGCGGGCGAAATTTCCGACGATGAGCGCAAAGGTGACAATCAACGTGGCGCTGAGCCCGGCAACAAACACCGAGTTTTGCACGTAGCGCATGAACTCTTCCATCGGGATTGTCCCGAAGGTCAAAATCGTCCAGTCAATCAGCTGAATGACTGGGATGAAGAATCCAAGGCTCAAAATTAGCATGCCGTAGCCTGCCGCCGTAAAGCCTTTCCACCCGCTTAGCGGGATGAGCTGGAGCGGGCGCACTTTCGTCGAGAAATAACTGTATTGCCGCCTGCCGCGAAGCAATTTCTCGATGAGCAGGATGATGATCACAAAGCCCATGAGTGAAGCGGCCAGTTTGATCGACGTATCCAAATCACCAAGGCCGAACCAGCTTTGGAAGATGGCGGTCGTAAAGGTTTGGATGCCGTAATATTTCACGACGCCGTAATCATTCAGAACTTCCAATACAACGAGGCTTGCGCCGGCGATGATGGAAATTCGTGAAATCGGCAGCACCACTTGGAAAAACGTGCGCCAAGGGCCTTTGCCGAGCAAACGCGTGCTTTCGATCAATGATGCCGATTGTTCGGACAAGTAAACTTGCGTAATCGTATAAACATAAGGGTACAAAAACATTGTGTAAATGAAAATCGCCCCGGGCAAGTTCATGATATCGAAATACGCCGGGTCCAGTTCCATTCCAAATCCCTCGCGCAGCGTCGTCTGCACAGCGCCGGTGAAATTCAAGATGCCGTGGTACGTATAAGCACCGATAAACGGCGGGATGGAAAGAGGGAGGATCAACGCCCACTTCAAAAAGCGGCGGAATGGAAAATCGTATTGCGCGATCAGCCAGGCAAGGCTCAGCCCGATGAGAATCGTGAAGAACGCTGTCGCGAGCGTCAGGATCAGTGAGTTGATGACAAACTGACGCAATACGAACTCTTTCATATGTTCCCAATTGTCATTCGAGGGCGTGAAAAACCCGGTGACAATGGTCAAGTTCGGCAGGAACAGCATCAGGATGATGACGACTGCCCCTACAGTCCAGATATTGAAATTGGCCAATCTGCGTTGCAAAATCCAGGCACCTCTTTCCAACTCGCAAGAAATCCCTTGCCGCACTAAACCAGCGGCAAGGGGAGATCATTTAGGTTATTTCCAGCCGACTTCGTTGAACAATAGAATCGCCTTGGCGTTGTTTTCGCCGAGTGCAGACATCGAGATGTCCTGCTCTTTGAAGTCACCCCAAGATTGCAGCAATTCGGATGGTTCCACTGCTTCGTTTACTGGGTATTCATAATTGACAGAAGCGAATGTTTCTTGTGCTTCCGGTGCGGAGAGAAACTCCAGCAATTTGATTGCATTTTCTTGGTTCTTAGCTGATTTTACCACACCAGCGCCGCTGACGTTAACGTGCGTGCCTGTTGTATCCTGGTTCGGGAAGAATACATCGAGGCTTTCAGCGACTTTGACTTCTTCAGGGTCTTCAGAATTCAGCATTTGGCCGAAATAATACGTGTTCATGATGGCCACATCGCCGACGCCCGCTGCGATCGCTTTCGCTTGGTCACGGTCGCCGCCTTCAGGGTCGCGTGCAAAGTTCTCGACCATGCCGGCTGCCCATTCTTTCGCTTCTTCTTCACCGTTCAATTCAATGAAAGAAGCGAGCAAGGATTGGTTATAGATGTTCTCAGAGCTGCGGATCAAGACGCGTCCCGCCCATTCGTCTTCCGTCAAAGCTTCGTAAGTGGAGAGGTCGGCCGGGTCAACTTTCTCTTTATCGTACATGATGACACGTGCGCGTTTTGTCAGGCCATACCACATTTGGTCTTCGTCCTGGAAGTTGGCAGGAATTTGTTCATCCAGCACATCGCTTGAAACCGACTGTAAAATGCCGTCTTCTTTCGCGCGGTGCAGGCGGCCTGCATCAGCTGTCAAAAACAAATCGGCTTGCGTTGCGTCGCCTTCGCGCTTGATGCGCTCTAGAAGCTCATCTGCTTCGCCTTTAATCAAGTTAACCTTGATGCCGGTTTCTTCTTCGAATTTCTTGTAGAGCTCATCGTCCACATCGTAGTGGCGTGCGGTATATAGGTTAACTTCGTTGCTGGCAGTTTCAGTTTCGTCACCGGACGTTTCCGCCGGTTCTTCTTCTGTGCTGTTCGAGCTGCCGCATGCAGCAAGGACGAGAAGCGTGCCGAGCACTAATAGGAATGAAAACAATTTCTTCATGAAAGTCTCTCCTTTGAAATGGTTGATGAATCTGATTCAAATGAAAACGATTCTCATTTACTAGTATAGCTAGCTCCTTATCAAAGTCAACGGTTTTAAAGAAAAACTTAGTTTAAATGTGTCCATTTTCGTTATATTTTAGATAACAAATGGAAGCGCTTAGTTCGAAAGCTTCCCAAAGTCTCATCGAACCCTTGGCTATTTGCCAGTCTCAGGAAATGCTACACTTGAGAATGAGAAACAATGGGACTGATCTAATGGAAACGGGGGCATACGGAATGGATATGAAAACATACTTATCGCTCGATGCGACAGCGCTTGCGGAACTGGTGAAAAAAGGGGAAGTCAGCCCAAGGGAATTGGTGGAACTGAGCTTTCAGCGTCTGGATGAAGTGGAGCCGAAACTTCATGCTTTCACAGCGGAGCGCCATGAGCAGGCCTTGCTGGATGCGGAGAATGGAGGAAGCGGCATTCTCGGCGGTGTGCCGGTTGCCTTGAAGAATATCTCGCAGGCACTCGCGGGACAGCGCTTGAGTGCGGGATCGAAATTGCTGGCAGACTTCCGCCCAGAACGCGATTCTCATTTCGTCGCGCGCTTGAAAGCGGCCGGGCTTATCCCGATCGGCCACACGAATACGCCGGAATTCGGCTTGAAAAATATCTCAGAACCGGAGCTGTTCGGCCCGACGCACAATCCGTGGAATACGGATCATTCACCAGGCGGCTCAAGCGGCGGGGCGGCGGCCGCTGTCGCGTCAGGCATCGTGCCCGTCGCCGGTGCGAGCGACGGTGGCGGCTCGATTCGCATCCCTGCTTCGTTTACCGGATTATTCGGGCTCAAGCCGACACGCGGCAGAACACCTGTGGGACCGGGAGCGGGGCGGCAATGGCAAGGGGCATCGATCGACTTTGCGTTAAGCCGGACGGTGCGGGACAGCGCTGCGTTACTGGACGAATTGCAGATCATCCAACCGGAAGCAGCGTTTCAAACGCCTCTATTTCCAGGGAAATATACGGAACAGCTGGACCGGAAGTTTGGTAAACCCCTGAATATCGCGTTCTCGCTGGAATCGCCAGTTGGCACGCTGGTGTCGGAAGATGCGAAACAAGCCGTGCTGAAGACGGTGCGCTGGCTTGAAGGACAAGGGCATAGAGTTGAAGAACAAGCCCCTGATATCGACGGCATCCAATTGATGCGTGAATATTATTTGATGAACAGCGGGGAAATGGCGCTGCTCCAGAAAAATCTCGAGAAAACATTCGGCCGCCGTTTGACGGAAGACGATATGGAAATCGAGTCCTGGCTGTTGGCGACTGCCGGCAAACGGGTTTCGGCCGCTGATTATTCCGCGAGCCTCGCCGCATGGGACGCAGCCGCTGCGAAAATGGCAGAAATGCACGCGCATTTTGATTTCTACATTACTCCCGCGACAGCGCACCCTGCCCCAGAAATCGGCGAATTGAGCCATTCTAAAGAATCGCGTACGCGCTTATTGCAAGCACTCGACATGGCGCGTGATACTACCGATCAGCAAGAACTCATCTATGCAATGTTCTTGCCGAGCCTCAGTTACACGCCGTTTACGCAGCTGGCGAATTTGACCGGCCAGCCGGCGATGTCCTTGCCGCTTCATGTGACCGAGGCGAACTTGCCGATCGGCGTCCAAGTGATGGCGCAAAAAGGAGAAGAGCATCGCTTGCTCCAATTGGCGAACCAGATTGAACAAAGCGACTTATGGATCGGCCAGCGCGGCAATCCGTTCTTCGCTTGAAACAACTAACGATATCCCAGGCTCCCTGCATGCAGGGAGCCTTTTTGAATGGTTAGCCATCAATCAGTCACCAGGATTTCAAACTTATTTCACAACTGGCGCCTATGCTGAAACCATTGAAAAAGGAGGCATATTCAAATGAAATCATTTTATTTTGCAGTATTGGCCCTCGCAGCCGTGCTCATGCTCGGTGCGTGCGGAAGTGAAGAAACAACCGGAGAGGCGCAGGCATCGCCAACGCAGCCACAAACCACCAACACAATAGAAGAAACGAAAACATCGGCTCATCCGCAACTGGAATCGCCGGATGAAGACACGGTATGCGAATATTGCCAGATGACGGTCTATATTGCGACCCATGAACTCGGGGCTTTCACTGCACAAGGCATCAAAACGGACGGCTCGAATGCATTCTTCGATGATGCCGGCTGCATGCTCAACCAGGAGCGTGTCGATGGGGAGGAAATGGACAAATTCGTCCGCGATTACAATACACTCGAATGGATTCCGCTTGAAGAGGCGGTCATCGTCAAAAGCGGCTTGAAGACCCCGATGAACTACGGTTTTGCGTTCTTCTCGGAATCCTCCGCAGCGGATGCGTTCATTCAAGAACAAGGAGACGCAGAACGGTCGGATCTGGCCGCCCTCGACGCGATGTCTTATGAGCGGCACGAGATGCTCATGGAAAAAATGGGGGATGGCCATGACCACGGCGAATCATCGGAACATATGGAGCAAGGGCATAGCCATGACGGGGACGGCATGAAAGATGGCAAAGAATAAGCCTGGGCATTCATCGCTGCACTGGGGTGAGGTCACATGAAACGGATCGTTCTGCTGTGGACGCTGTTCTTGCTATGGCCGGGAATTGGCTATGCGGAGAGTTTGCAACAAACGATCGATGGATTACCGGCTGGGTCGGAACTGGTGCTCGAACCCGTTGTCTACCATGAAGCGGTCAGCATCACAAAACCATTGACGATCACTGGGGTGCCCGGCACGAACTTTCAAGTAGACGGCGAAAGCCCAGCGATTTCCATTGAAAATACACAAGACGTGCAGATCCGGAATGTCGATATCGAACAAGGCGACACGGCTGTGCTGATCAAAAGTAGTGAAAATATCACTATCGAGGAAATCGAGGTCAGCGAGGCGGGGCAGGCAATGGAAGTGCATGATTCCAAAACACTGACCTTTCGTGAGCTTTTAGTGGAAGGTCCAGCCGGGCATTATTCGGCTAAAGGAAACGGTGTAGCGCTCTATAATAGTGAAGATATTCAAGTATCAGACAGCACCATCCGCCATATGCGGGACGGCATCTACGCAGAAAAAACAACGAATCTGCAGACGAGCGGCAACCGAATTGAAAATAGCCGATACGGCGTCCACCTCATGTACAGCAGGCAAGCGGATCTTTCAAAGAATGAGCTGTCTGAAAATGTAGCGGGTGTCATGCTGATGATGACCGAAGACAGCCGCATCCAGAAAAATACGATTCATGAACATACCTCGCCGAATGCTTCGGGGCTAGTGCTCTACGAGGCGCAAAACATCCAGGTAACCGGAAATGTTATTAGCGCCAATGCACTTGGATTATCGCTCCAGAAAGTGAAAAACTCACAAGTCACGGAAAACAAATTTTACGGAAACCAGATTGGCATGGAATTCATCCGTTCAGCGGAAAACAACACTAGAGGCAACGAATTCACTGGCAATATCGTGCAATTGCGTTCGGACGCTCTTGGCGGAATGCTGGCCGGGAATTATTACGACGATGCCTCCTTGCTCGACCTTGATGAAGACGGCTATGGCGACACATCTTATACAGCGCTGCAGAGCTACGGGCAATGGATGGTGAGAAAACCGGCTTACCAGTATTTCATCGAAGCGCCGGCAGTGGTCCTGTTAAATGAAATGGATCGCCAAATGAACAGCATGGAAAGTGCGGTGTTGATGGATTCCAAACCTTTGGCCAAGCCGCCTTCAGAAGCGAATGGCAATCCGCCCATGTCACTTTGGCGGCTGTTTCTGGGGGCAATGCTCTTGGCGCTTGGTGGCTGGATTTGGAAAAAGGAGAGTACGGCATGAAGAAATGGATTCTGATCGCGATAACAGTGATGGTCCTGTCTGGGTGCGGCGAGACGGATTTCACTCCTCGCGCTATCGAGGCAGAGACGGATATCTGCGCCGTCTGCAATATGAGCATTACACATGAAGAATACGCAGCCCAGCTGATCGAACAGGACGGGGATCATCTGGTATTCGACGATTTAGGCTGCCTGATTGAACATATCAATGAGATGGACCAAGCGGAACTCGGCGCCGCGTTCATCAAAGACGCGCAGACAAATGAATGGCTTAATATCGAACGCGCGGCGTATGTGTACGCTCCGGAGGAATGGACGCCGATGAGCTATCACGTACTGGCTTTCGAAAACACGGATGCGGCGCAGCAATGGCTCGACGGCGGACAGCAAGGCGAGTTATTGGCGCTCGATGACCTTTATGGATTCGATTGGGGGAACCATCATTGAACAGCGGATTCATGAGGCTGGAATGGCGGCAAATGCTGAGAAGCCGCTGGTTGCAGCTGGTCGGGCTGTTATTCGTTTTCGTCTTTGCGGCAGTCATGGCCATCCAGCAACTGGCGATTCCGCCATCTTCCGGGTTCAGCAGGCAGGCTGCAGCGATGTTCAATGTCCAATTGTTTTTGCTGCCTTTATTCTTGTTGACCATTGGCAGCATGAACATCGCAGGCGATGCCGAATCGGGCTGGCTTCACTTATTGAAAACCTATCCGATGAAAATGAGCCGTTATATCGCGGGCAAATATATGGCGTTGACCGGTGCTTTTCTGCTCATCGCGCTATTGTCCATGGGCGCAGTGCTCGCCATTAGTGGCATCGCGGGTGCGCTGTCGGGGATGGGCGTCTACATCGTCACGTCGCTTTTACTGATTTTCATTTTCTCGGCACTTGCTTTAGTGCTCGGGGCGATCGCGAAAAACCGGCTCCATGCGCTTGCCTTGTCGCTCGTCTTTTGGGCATCCTGGCTTCTATTGATCCCATACGCTTTGATGGCTGTCGGCACGGCACTGGCAGGTCATGTCGTCAAAACGCTCATCATCTTCAACATTCATGTGAATCCTGTGGAATGGGTGCGCTTTTGCTTTTTTCTCGCCACCGGAAACGGGGATGCGCTCGGACCGGCGTTTTATGGTTTGACCGGTTTCTATACGGAACCTTTAGGCGTGGCGACGGCCATTGCGTTTACGGCATTATGGATCGTCTTGCCGCTATCGTTTGCGGCGATGGTCTTGAAAAGGAGGAAGCGGCAAGCATGAGGCTGAAAGTCGATAAATTGACGAAAATCTATAAAGGCGGCCAAGGGATACGCGACCTGGAGCTGCAGCTTCAAGAAGGGGAAATCACGGCCTTGACCGGTGCGAACGGCGTGGGGAAAAGCACTTTGCTGCGGCTATTGACGAATGAAGAGTCGCCGACTTCCGGTACGGTCGACTGGTGTGGTGATCGAACAGTCAATTTCATGCCCGATGAACTTCAGTTTCCACCTGAACTGCGCGCAGGCGAAGTCATTCATCTGCTTGCCGGGCTCAAGAAGCTGCCCGTTTCAGAAGAAGAGCGTGTGCTTCGCCGCGTCGGGCTTTATGAAGCACAGGGGCAGAAAGTGAGCCGTTTTTCAAAAGGTATGCGCCAGCGCCTGAACCTCGCGCAATGTCTGCTCGGCCCGGCGAGCCTGCTATTGCTCGATGAACCGACCAATGCGCTCGATGTCGAGTGGATCGCAAAGCTGCAGGACATTTTGCAAGAAGAGCGGGCACTTGGCAAAACCGTTTTATTTACGACTCATCTCGAACCCTTTGCGAAAGAGACAGCCGACAGGATTGTGAACTTGTAATATAGAAGGAAATAGAAAAAGACAGGAAAAGGAATTCCTTTTCCAGGGCTTTCATTCGTTTTAAGAAGAAACGGCTTGCTGGGTCGCTTGGACCTTGTCGTCTTTTTCGTAATTGCGTTCCACGCGGCGGATGTCCATGCGAATCAAGATGGACAAGACGAGCGCAACGGAGATCAATCCGATGAAGATATAGAAGACGGGTACATAACTGTTGGCTGCAGCGTAGACTTGTGAAACGATCGCCGGCCCGATGATGCCGCCGAGAGACCAAGTCGTCAGCAAATAGCCGTGGATGGCGCCAAGCTGTCTTGTGCCGAACATATCGCCGATGAAGGCCGGCAAGTTCGAGAAGCCACCGCCATAGCAGGAAACGATGAGCAAGATGAACACTTGGAAAATGATGACGTTCGTGATGCCCGGAAGCATGACGAAAGCGACGATTTGGATGATGAAGAACATCATGAACACGGTCGGACGCCCGATATAATCGGAAATCGCGGCCCAACCGAGGCGTCCGCCGCCGTTGAAAATGCCCATGATGCCGACAAGTGTCGCGGCACCGGCTGCCGTCAAGCCAACCAACTCCTGAGCCATTGGAGAAGCGACCGAAATAATCATGATGCCGGCGCTCACGTTGATGAGCATCATCGTCCACAGCATCCAGAAGCGGCGTGTTTTCACGGCTTGCCTGGCTGTCAGTTGTGCCAAGTCTTTTTTCATGACTTTTTTGCCGGAAGCAAGGTCCGCTTCCATTCCTTTAGGCATGAAGCCTTCAGGCGGCGGTGCGATATAGGAAGCGCCGAGTGAGATCAAGATGAAATAGCTGATCCCGAGAATATAGAAAGTAGTCGTTACGCCGACAGAAGCAATCAAGCTCGCTGCAACCGGTGCGGTGATGAGTGCACCGGCGCCAAAGCCCATGACGGCCATGCCAGTCGCGAGGCCGCGGCGGTCAGGAAACCATTTAACGAGTGTCGAAATCGGCGCAATATACCCGACACCGAGCCCCATCCCGCTCATGAATCCGTATGTAAGCAAGAACAATACGAGCGAATCGATTTGCGTCGCAAAGCCTGCGCCCGCTTGTCCGAGACCGAACAAGAACGCAGCCACCATGGCGGATTTCCGTGGACCGTTCTTTTCGACGAAGCCGCCGAAGAACGCAGCGGAAATCCCGCCGAGTGCCATCATGATCGTGAAGGCGTAAGTGATTTCTGTTGGAGACCAGCCCATCGTTTCGCTGATGGGTTTCGTATAGACGCTGTAGGCATAAGCCGCTCCGATCGACAATTGGATCGCGATGGCGGATAAAGCAATCAGCCATCTGTTTTTGGTAGTCTTCATTGTGAAATTCCTCCTTTGTGAGTGCAACTGTTCTTTCGAGAATACATGCTTTTCACTATTTCGACAAACTAATTTTCAGAATAGAAAAACTAATCTAATAAAAAAATGATATTGCTATTAATGGGGAGTATAGATTCACGCGCTTAAGGAGCTAAAAATCACTCTTTTTTAATGAAAAAGGAATAAAACAGCTGTTTTAAAGTAAGCGTTTTCAGAAAAGGGCAACTCGGATTGGGAATATATACTCATTTTTCACTGAGGGAGAAGTTTTCTGTTTTAAAGAAGAGATTTTATGTTTAGAAGAGATGAGGAGTGATTGGAATCCAGTGTTCATGCGGTTTTGAGGCTTCTTAGAGAAAGGATTTCAATTATTCTAAAATATTCTGCTTCAGTTATCAATTTCTCTCTTTCGGAAGGAAAAATGCTATTTCAGACAATGTAATTATCGGAACACAAGAAAACCGGAAACGCCTCGGTATATGAGGGGGTTCCGGTCCTTAAATGTAGCGGTTTATCCACTCTTACAGCTGGGGCCCAGTTTAATTAAAGTAAATCGAAAATGCTCCTCACAGTTCCGCCACTCCCTTTTTCGTATGTACCGATACTTTTTCGTCGAGAACGTAAGAGTCGAGAAAGTCCAAGAACAGCTGGGCGGCTTGTGTATGGAAGCTCGCGCGATGTGTGATGTAATGGAAGCGGCTCTTGTTCGGAAAATCGGCCAGCGTGATGGCGCCGATGGATCCGATTTTTGTTTCGCTTTTGACGGTGGATTCCGATAGATAGGAAATGCCGAGGCCGAGCGCGACCGATTCTTTGATGGTTTGGGAGCTGCCGAAGCTCATCACTTTTTTCGGCGCAATACCGAGCTGTGCGAACAGCTTGTCGGTCACATCGCGCGTGCCGGACCCGGGTTCGCGGATGATCCAGGTTTCCGCTTCAAGCAAACGGCGGTCGACCTGTGAATGGCGGATGATCGGATGGTTGGAGCGTGCGATGATGACCATCCCCTCTTCTGTGAACAATTTCGTGTCGACATCGCTGCCGCTCGCTTCCCCCTCGACAATAAAACCGATATCGAGCTCCTGTTTGTGGATTTGCTCGATGATGGTTTTCGAATTGTGAATAGTGATGTTCGGCGTAATGTTTGGGTGGCGCTTGCTGAAGGCGTAGATGATACCCGGTAAAAAGTATTCGCCGAATGTATAGGCTGCACCGATCGACAAAGGCATGGCCGTTGATGGCTCGAGTTCCGTTAGCGCCAGTTTTAATTGATCATATTTTAAAAGAATTTCTTTGGACTGGGCGTACATCACTTGCCCGGCTTCCGTTAATTGGACGTATTTATTGCTGCGTTCGAACAGCCGGACCCCTAATTTATTCTCCAAGGCTTTGATGCTTAAGGAAATCGCGGAAGGTGTCATATGCAATAGTTCGGCTGCGCGCGTAAAGCTTTTTTGTTCAGCGGTCGTAACGAAAATCTCCAGTTTGTGATCCATACATTCACCTCGATGAGTTTTTTTCATTATACTATTAAATATATTTAATTTTACTTATTTGAATAGCTCCCGTAAAATTTGAATAATATGAAAAGTTCATTTCACTCAAGAATGTACCATTGCTTGAGTAATACATAATAGGAGGAATCATAATGGATTACACGAATCACCCTTTCCCAGGAAAACGCCATACGGTCTTTGGCAAAAAAGGCATGGTCGCGACATCGCAGCCGCTTGCCGCACAGACGGGGCTTGAGATCTTGAAAAAAGGCGGCAACGCCATTGATGCCGCGATTGCGACCGCTGCGACCTTAACCGTCGTTGAACCGACTTCCAATGGCATCGGTGGCGATGCGTTCGCGCTCGTATGGGTCAAAGGCGAACTGCACGGGCTGAATGCTTCCGGACCTTCCCCTCAAGAACTAACGATTGATGCGGTGAAAGCGAAAGGGCACGACAAGATGCCAACGCACGGGTTGGTGCCGATTACGGTGCCAGGCGTCCCTTCTGCCTGGGCCGAGCTGTCGAAGCGTTTCGGCAAATTATCGCTTGCGGAAACATTGGAGCCGGCAATCCGCTACGCGGAAGAAGGCTATCCATTGACGCCGATTCTCGGCAAGTACTGGAAAAAAGCGTATGACACCTTCAAAAAGAATTTCACCGCTAAGGAATTTGAAGCGTGGTTCGAAACTTTCGCACCGGCCGGCCGTGCGCCGGAAATCGGCGAAATGTGGAAATCACCAGGACACGCCGATACGCTCCGCAAAATCGGCGAAAGCGATGCAAAAGCCTTTTATGAAGGCGAGCTGGCAGACAAAATCGACAGCTTCATGACTGAACACGGCGGGTTCCTGAAAAAACCAGACTTGGCGGCGTATAAAGCGGAGTGGGTCAAGCCAATCTCAACGAGCTATAAAGGACATGAGGTATGGGAGATTCCACCGAATGGCCAAGGCATGGTCGCGCAAATGGCGCTCAATATCTTCAAGCAGCTGGACGCACCCGTCTGGCAACAAGCCAATACGCTGCATCAGCAAATTGAATCGATGAAACTGGCTTATACAGATGGCCAGGCATTCATTACCGAACAAACGGACATGCCGGTGACGGCTGAACATTTATTATCAGACGATTATGCAGCGAGCCGCGCGAAACAAATCGGCGCAGAAGCAATCGACCCGGTCGCGTACGAGCTGCCAATAGGCGGTACTGTCTACTTGGCTGCGGCCGACGAGGAAGGCAATATGATTTCATATATCCAAAGCAATTATATGGGCTTCGGCTCGGGCATCGTCATTCCGGGAACAGGCATCGGCTTGCAGAACCGCGGCGCGGATTTCTCGCTCGATGACAGCCACCCGAATGCCTTGAAACCCGGCAAGCGGACATTCCACACCATCATCCCAGGATTTTTGACAAAAGCGGGTGAAGCGGTCGGGCCGTTCGGCGTCATGGGCGGCTACATGCAGCCCCAGGGTCATTTCCAAGTAGTCGTAAATACGCTCGATTACCTGTTGAATCCGCAAGCGGCACTGGATATGCCGCGCTGGCAATGGATGGGCGGCAAAAAAGTCACTGTAGAAGCTGAGTTCCCGAACTATTTGGCACAAGAATTGCAGCGCAAAGGGCATCAAGTGGAAGTGATGGCAGATCCGGGAAGCTTCGGGCGCGGCCAGATCATCTGGCGCAATCCCGAAACAGGCGTGCTTGCAGGCGGCACGGAATCCCGGACGGACGGGGCGATTGCTGTTTGGTAAAAGAACAAGGCGTCAAATCGATCGATCTCACCATGGCCTTTTTCCGGGCAGGCATGCTCGGATTCGGCGGCGGCCCGGCAGTCATCCCGATCATGCAGCGTGATGTCGTGGACCGCTACGGTTGGTTGACGGACGAAGAATACGGCGACACGATCGCTTTATCGAATACCATGCCAGGACCGATTGCGACCAAGCTTGCAGGTTATATCGGCTACCGTGTGGCGGGGCTTCGCGGCTGCTTGATCGCACTCGCTGCTTCTATCATCCCGACCGTCGTCCTGATGATTCTCCTGCTCGGCATCCTGCAAAATTATAAAGACGTGCCGTGGGTTGCGAATATGTCGAATGCAGTCGTTCCGGTCGTTGCCGTCATGCTCGGGGTCCTGACCTGGAACTTTATCCAGCAATCCGAGAAGGCGCTCGGCTGGAGCAAAGCCATTCTATTGATTGTGGTTTCCGTCATTTTGCTCGAAGTGCTCAGCATCCACCCGGCCTTTCTCATCGCCGGCTTGATTCTGTTGGTCCTCGTGCCATTCATTAAAAGGACGGTGAAGAGAACATGATTTACTGGCAGATATTCCTGGCGTTTTTCATTCCCGGCATCCTTGGTTACGGGGGCGGGCCGGCATCGATTCCGCTCGTCGAGAAGGAAGTGGTCGACCGCTATGGCTGGATGAACACCCAGGAGTTCAGTGAAGTGCTGGCGCTCGGCAACTCTTTGCCTGGACCGATCGCGACTAAAATGGCGGGCTATGTCGGCTATGCCGAAGGAGGCGTGCTCGGGGCAGTGGTTGGCCTGTTCGGCGCCGTCGCCCCTTCGTTGATTTTGATGATTGCGCTGATGGCGATTCTCTTTAAATACAAAGATTCACGCGAAGTGAAAAACATCTCGAAAGTCGTCAAGCCGGTCATCGCTGTATTGATCGGCGTCATGACACTCGATTTCATCCTGACCTCAGAAGCGTCGCTCGGCGGCATCCAGACCGCAATCCTGATGGTGGCAAGCTACCTGATGCTCGAGAAATGGAAGCTGCATCCCGCATTGGTCATCGGTTTAGCGCTGCTTTACGGCGCTGTCACAGGAATTTTCATAGTTTGACGGAAGGCATCCTGACTTCAGGGTGCCTTTTCTGCGATGACGGACAAAATATGGTAAAATCACAGGAAAGTCATACCTTTCAAGGAGGTTAGCGATGGCTATCATCAAAGAATCGACGGATCGGACGAATGTTTCAGGCCAGCCCGAAGCGTTTATCCGCAACCATCAATATAATTTCATTAAAGAGCAGGCCTTGGCGCTTGTGACGGCACATGCGACAGCGAACGATGCTGAAGTGTTGAGTGTGCTGCGCCATTTAAGCCATGAGAAAGTATTCGCCATGTTCCCTGCGTTAACGGAAGAACAGAAGAATGTATTGCGCCCGCTGACGGCAGTGAAAGACACTAACGCTGCGGAAGAGTTTCTGTCGGGGCTGCGCCCTTACTTGATTCCCTTTCCAACCGTCAACCTCGACAATTTGAAACGTTTGTTTCCAAAAGCAAAAAGGCTGAAAGGGCCGAATCTCGCGGCAATGGATTTTCACGCCTTATCGTATTTGTCCTGGCAGGAAAACACCAACCGCTTTTTGGTGGCCGAACGAAACGGCCGCCTGCAAACCGTGAGCGGCCAGTTCGGCGCGAGCCGCAAGCAGGGCGTCTGCATGATTTGCCATAAACATAGTTCGGTCGGCTTATTCATGGCCAAAACCAAAGGCGCGAATCTCGACAGCTACGTTAAGCACGGCCAGTACATCTGTGCAGATGAAGCGGCGTGCAATGCCCGACTGACGACCGTCGACCGCCTCGAGAAATTCCTGGATCGGCTGGAACGTTAAATGGAGAATGGCATGGATTGGGTATGGTTAATCGGATTGTCATTAGGGGCTATTGGCGCGGTGTATGTATTGCTGAACCAGCAAATCCAGGCATTGGAGGTGCGCATGAAGCATATGTCAAAACGCATTGAACAACTGGAAGCGGAAGTAACATTGGAAGAACCTGCGATCAATGACGAGCTGCGGCGCTTGATCGCTGAAGGACAGGAAATCCGAGCCGTGAAAGCGGCGCGTGTCGCATTCGGCTATTCGCTCCTAGAAGCGAAACAATATATCGATGGATTAAAAGAGAATGATTGAAACCAGCAGGCTTTCCTCTAGAAGGAAAGCCTGTTTTTCTGTCTTTCGGCAGGGTTTCGGCCGGAAGAAACCGAAATAAAGGGAAAGGAAAGGGGGAGGTGTCATGCGCCTCGCAACAATCCAGTGGAACGGCACAGAAGAAGCGGCGCTGGTCATGAAGGACGGCTTTTTGCCATTGCGCAAGCTCAACGAACACACGGCAGAAAACTGGCCGACTGATTTATTTAAGCTGATCGAAACAGGAGAACTTGAGCTATTGAAGAGATGGTTAAGAGAGGAATTCGAACGCATGCCTGAAGGAGCGCTCGAAGCATCGCTCATGCCGTTTTCCGAAGCGGATTACGCGCCTTTATATCGCCATCCGCGAAAAATCTGGGGCATCGGGCTGAATTACGCCGAGCATGCGGCCGATTTGAAGGAAGTATCACCAGACACCGAACCGGCGAGTTTCATGAAACCTGATACGACGATTATCGGGCCGGGAGAGACGATCGAGCTGCCGAAGCAGTCTAACCGGGTGACGGCGGAAGCGGAGCTCGGCATCATTATCGGAACGGAATGCAAACACGTCTCGAGAGAAGATGCATTCGATGTAGTGGCGGGTTTCACGACGATTATCGATATGACCGCTGAAGACATTCTCGAGAAAAATCCGCGCTATTTGACGCGCGCGAAGAGCTTTGACACTTTCTTTAGTTTCGGTCCGGAACTCGTGACGCCTGACGAAGTGGAGGCTGTGCTTGAACTGACGGTGGCGACCGTCAAGAACGGGGAAGTCCACCGGAAAAACAGCGTCTCGAATATGACGTTCCGGCCGCGGGATCTCATTGCGTTTCATTCGGAAGTGATGACGCTATTGCCTGGAGACATCATCTCGACCGGAACGCCGGGGGCAGTCGTCATCCGCGACGGCGATGTGGTCGAATGCCGCATCGATGGATTTAAGACTTTGCACAACCCGGTCGAAGATTTGAAATTGCCAGGCTGTGAATAAATAAAAGACGGACATGCCGTCTTTTTCTATAATGCGGCCATGCCGCCATCCACGCGGTACTGGGCGCCTGAGATAAACGTACTTTCATCGGAAGCGAGGAACAGCACTAGATTGGAGATATCCTCGGATTCGGCGTAGCGGCCAAGCGGAATCGTTTTCGACAAAGTTTTTTCGGTTGTGCCGAGTCCTTCTTCGAGCGAACGCATCATGCGTGAATTGACGGGCGACGGGTGGACCGAATTGACGCGGACTTGATGTCGTGCACTTTCGTAAGCTGCGGCTTTCGTCAAACCGACGACCGCGTGCTTTGATGTGATATACGGGCTGACGTTCGGTGAACCGCTAAGGCCCGACACCGACGACATATTAATGACACTCCCGGAGCCTTGCTTGTACATGATCGGCAGCACATGTTTCATGCCGAGAAAGACGCCGCGCACATTGATGGCGATGACTTGATCGAAATCTTCCACCGTCTGTTCGGTGAGCGGAGCGACACGCCCTTCGATCCCTGCATTGTTGAAAAACACGTCGATCTTGCCGAATGCTTCGACCGCTTTGTCGACATAGTTTTTGACATCTGCTTCTTTGGAAACATCGGCTTGGACAATTTCCACGCCGCCCCCGAGTTCTTGCTTCGTATCTTGGAGCGCTTGTTCAGAAATGTCGACGAGTACGACTTTTGCCCCTTCCTCCAAAAAGCGTTTCGCCGTCACTTTACCGATAGCGCCAGCGCCTCCGGTAATGACGGCCACTTTCCCTTCCAATCTTGCCATTATCCCACTCCTCCCTTGAATTGTTCTTTCCATCTGTGCTCTTTTAGTTTACTGATTATCCCAAATTAGTTCAAAACATTCTGTCTTTTTGGGAGATTCCTCTCTTTTGCCTCTTGCCGCTTTCTATCTTTTCCATTAAAATGAGAACAAACGTTCTGTATAGGAGTGGCGTCATGAGAAAACAAACAGGAAAGCCCCGCTATATCGCCTGTATCGACATGCGCAGCTTTTACGCCAGCTGTTCAGCGGTCGAGCGCGGCCTTGATCCGATGGAAGCGTGCATCGCCATCGTCGGGAACCAGGAGCGAAAAGGCAGCGTCGTGCTCGCAGCCTCGCCGGAAATGAAAAAACGCTTCGGTGTCAGAACCGGTACGCGGCTATTTGAAATCCCGGATCATCCGGATATCCTGCTCATTGAGCCAAGGATGCAGTTTTACTTGGAGATCTCGATGGCGATCACCGAGTTATTCGCCCAGTACGTGCCAAAAGAAGACATCCATGTCTACAGCGTCGATGAGAGTTTCATTGATTTGACCGGCATCATTCATTTGTATGGGACTCCTGAAAAAGCAGCGGTCGACATGCAGGATTCGATCATGCGCCAGTTCGGCTTGCCGTCTGCAGTCGGCATCGGGCCGAATATGCTGCTGGCCAAGCTCGCACTCGACCTCGAAGGCAAGAAAAAAGGGCTCGCGCATTGGACGATGAAAGACGTGCCGAGAAAATTATGGCCGGTTTCACCGCTCAGCAAAATGTGGGGCATCGGCAGCCGAATGGAGCGCAACCTCAATAATATGGGCATATTCACAGTCGGCGACTTGGCGCGGGCGGACGTCAAACGGTTGGAAGACCGCTTCGGCATTATGGGCCATCAACTGCACCAGCACGCGCGCGGCATCGATTACTCGGAACTTGGATCGCTGCTCATCGAAGGGCAGAAAAGTTTCGGCAAAGGCCAAATTCTTTACCGCGACTATGAAACGCGTGAAGACATCCTGACGATTGTGCTGGAAATGTGCGAAGATGTCGCGATGCGTACGCGGGAAGCGCGCATGGCCGGGCGCACGATCCATCTTGGTATGAGCTACAGCAAGACCTCATTCGGCGGCGGGTTCTCTCGATCGCGTTCGATTGACGAAGCGACCAACGACACCTTGAAAATCTACGCCGTGTGCAAAGAACTGTTCCGGGAATTCTACACCGGTCAGCCCGTCCGGCAAATTTCGCTGTCCATCACCAATCTGGAAGACGAAACTTCGATGCAGCTGAGCTTGTTCGAAGCGGATAAATGGCAAAGGCGGCGCCTCGGCGCGGCGATGGATGCGATCAAGCGCAAGCACGGGCCGACCGCAATTTACCGGGGTGTTTCCGGTACAGACGCCGGCACGGCGATTGACCGTACGAAGCTGATCGGCGGGCATAAAAAATGAGAAATTTGGAACGAAGCAAAGCCCTGCCATATTGGCAGGGCTTTTACTGTGCTTGGACGATGCGCGAGGCGGCTTCGCGTGCGCCGGAAATATTGCGTGCAATCGGTCCGACTTCCAGTTCTGCCAGCGGCCCCATGACATATAATCCGGGGCCCCATTGCAACGTGTGCGTGACGACGGGATAGCCGCATTCAGCACATTTCAATCGCTGTTCTTCGATAACAGGCGACAGCCATTCGCGTCCGGGCAGCTGCGGTTGAAAGCCCGTTGCTAGAATGACGGTACCAGTTTGATGGATCAGGGCGCCGTGTTCATCGACTAGCGAAGTAACGCCTTGCTGACGGACGGCTTTGTGCACATGCCCGTCAACAGCCAATTCGGGAAACTGGCGGTGCTGTTTGCGCAATTTTGCATTCAAGTCCCGAGGAATCGAGCCTTTTCGGCGGGCATGCACAATCATTTCGCGTCGGCGTACATACGAGCGTGTTTTCCGGAAAGCTTGTTGGTATTTCGGGCCAAGCCAGCCGGGGTCGCTATCGAAATCATGCACGCGGAACGGATGGCGCTTCAACAGTGTCACTTGCCCCGGGAACTGTTTATGGAGCTTCAAGGTCAAATGAACCGCAGTGATGCCTCCGCCGATAATCGTAAAGGGCGCTTGTGAGGCATCGAACTCCGGCAGTCCCCGGTCGAACACATGAAAGACCGAACCTGCGGATTGCGTCCTTAATTGCTGGGCCCATTCAGGCCAGTGCAATTGCTCACCGGCCCCGATTGCAAGAACGATATTAGTGCCTGAAACCTGTCTCCTGTTTGTTAGCTGAACCTTCCAGCCAGTATCCAGGCGCTTGACGGACTCCACACGGCCTTGGATCCAACTGTCGCGAATTTCCTGCTCGCGCATTAAATGCTCGCAATGTTCATGAAAAAGCAGCAAAGATGGCCGCTTGAATCTTCCGAGAAACGACGCGTTTTCGCTATAAAGGCTGTCTTTAGCATGGTTACTTAAGGAGAAGGGATCTACATCAAGATGATGGACAAAGGGCGAACGCAAAAAAGGCATGGAAATGGCTTCGGTGCAGCGTTTCCAATCGGATAGCGGTTCTGTATGAGGGTCGATGATCGCCATCTCTTCAGGCGTAATGCCTTTTTGTTTCCGTAAAAAAGTGGCCAGCGTCATTCCTTGGATGCCGCCGCCGATAATGATCCATGTATACATGAGCGTTTCTCTCCCAACTGTTGAAAATTAAGTAAGCAAAGCGGTTCCGTAAAAATAGCATTTAGTTTAAAAATAGTAATCGTTACGATTTATTTAACACAGCATACATGCTCGGATAGGAAATGACAAGGGGTTTGGGAAAACGAAAATAAAAGGCACGACTAAAACAATTAAAGGTCGGTTGAAAAAATACTTGCACAAATGATCAAAGCGCTTTAGTATATAAAACGTAATCGTTACGATTTATTGATTGAAACAATAAGGGAGTTAGATAATATGAACAAGCGCATCCCCATTACTGTATTGAGCGGATACCTGGGCGCGGGCAAGACGACGCTATTAAATCATATCTTAACGAATCGCGAAGGCTTGAAAGTCGCAGTCATCGTCAACGACATGAGCGAAGTGAACATCGACAGCGCACTTGTCCAAAACGGCGGCTTTTCCCGAACAGAAGAAAAACTGGTCGAAATGCAAAATGGCTGCATTTGCTGCACGTTGCGCGAAGACTTGATCGTAGAAGTCGAAAAATTGGTGAGCCAGGGCGATATCGATTATATCGTCATCGAATCGTCCGGCATCAGCGAGCCGGTTCCAGTCGCACAGACCTTCAGCTATATGGACGACGCACTTGGGGTGGACCTGTCCGCCATGTGCCGGCTCGACACGATGGTGACGGTCGTCGACGGTCATGGTTTCTGGCATGATTTCGCTTCCGGTGAAACTTTGCTCGACCGAAAAGAAGGGGCGACGGAATCCGATGAACGGGAAATTTCCGATTTGCTTATCGACCAGATCGAGTTTGCGGATGTGATCCTGTTGAACAAAACCGACCAGCTCACAAATGATAAAGCAGACGAGCTGCACGGCGTTCTGCGGGCCTTAAATCCGTCTGCGAATATTCTCCGCACCGAGCGCTCGCAAGTGCCACTCGGTGAAGTGCTCAACACCGGACGTTTTGATTTGGACAAAGCGAGCCAAGGCGCCGGTTGGATCAAAGAACTCAACGAAGAACACGTGCCGGAAACCGAAGAATATGGCATCGCTTCCTTCGTTTACCGTAGCCAAACACCATTTCATCCGGAGCGCTTGTTCCACTGGATCATGGACTGGCCGGTGGAAGTGGTCCGTGCCAAAGGATTTTTGCGCATCGCCACACGTGACGAGACGGCCACGTTATTATCGCAGGCAGGGCCTGCTGTGAGCCTGGAGACAGCCGGAGCGTGGGACGAAACGTACGGCGTGAAAATGACCGAGCTGGTGCTGATCGGCATCAAAATGGACCAACAAGATATCGTTCAATCATTGGATAGCTGCTTGCTGACACAACAAGAAATGGCAGAAGACTGGAGCGGGTTCAATGATCCGCTGCCGCAAACAGCCATGACCCATCAATAAAGGAGGAGTTAGTATGAGAGTGAACATTACACTGGCCTGCACAGAAACGGGCGACCGCAATTACTCGACGACCAAAAACAAGCGCAACAACCCGGAGCGCATCGAATTGAAAAAATATTGCCCGCGCTTGAAAAAAGTGACTTTGCACCGCGAAACCAAGTAATCTAGCAAAAATTATTGCATAATAGAGAGGAGCCTATCGATGGCCAAGAAATCAAAAGTAGCACGTGATAAAAAACAACGTGAAATGGTGGCGCGCTATGCGGAACTCCGCAAAGAACTGAAAGCGCAAGGCGATCACGAAGCATTGGCGAAACTGCCGAAAGATTCGTCGCCGACCCGTTTGAAGAACCGTTGCGAAGTGACTGGACGCCCGCGCGGCTTCATACGCAAATTCGGCATGTCCCGCATCGCATTCCGCGACCTTGCACATAAAGGGCAGATCCCCGGCGTCAAAAAATCAAGTTGGTAAGACAGTGAAAGAGGAGTGGGGGCAATGAACGACGGCATGATTGCCTATTTGCTGAAAAGCGAAGTGGCGAAACTGGGTGAGGAGCAGCGGCAACTGTACCGCTTTATCATAGAACTGGAAGATGCGCTGGCTGAACAAGCGGATACCGTAGAGGAGTTTCGCCGTTTGCTGGTGCTTCATTCGCCATTCGAGCAGGCAGCTTACCGCTTCAACCGCTCGCTCAAGGAAGTCTCCATCATGATGCAACAAATCGAAGCGGAGCTCGGCGATAAAATCGAAGCCCGCCGAGAACGCGCGAAATGGCTCGACTATACAGATCGTTTCGCCGGTGAAGCAGGACGGGAAGACAAGCAGGTTTTTTTATTCGTTAGTGAATGAATTCCCGTATAAAATAATATTTTTATCATAAAAAACGAAATGTCCTCGCTTCGAAAAAGCGGACATTTCGTTTTTTTCTTATTCAATTGATTTATCTTCCGGAGTGTAAGTCTCAAGAAATACTGCCCTTATCAGTTGTTTGAACCGCTTCGGTGCTTTTCCCCCCGATTTCGATGCAGAGTTCCGCTAAGAGTGCGCAACGTTCTGTAAAACGGTCGAATTGGATGTGTTCATGGATTGCGTGAGGGCCGTCTCCAGGTATGCCAAGTCCATCAAGTGTAGGGATACCAAGCGCTGATGTGAAATTCCCGTCACTTCCGCCGCCAGCTTTTGCTTCGGAAACTTCAATTCCAACTCGTTTGCCTGCTTTAACGGCTTTAGCGTAAAGGGGGCTGTTGTTGTTGTTTTTCTCCAACGGCGGCCGGTTTAATTCGCCTTCAATGGAAATTTTTGCACTAGGGTGATAAGTAGTTAAATTTTCGAGCGATTTGATGATTTTATCAGCTTCTTCATAGGAAGTGACACGGAAGTCGATATCAGCTTCAGCATAATCAGACACGACGTTGCTGCTTGTACCTCCTTTTATAGTCCCAACATTCACAGTGGTGCCATTTTCATAATTCGTCAGCTTTTCCAGTTTTATAATATGTTGCGCTAGTTCATGAATGGCACTGACGCCATCTTCATGGTGATTTCCAGCATGGGCACTGACCCCTTTTACTTTTAACGTATACCTACCGACGCCTTTTCTTTCGGTCTTCAATGCGCCTGATCCAGTCACGGGAGGCTCCATCACCAATACGGCATCGCAGGTTTTAGCTACTTGTTCGATAAGCTCCCTCGAGGTTTTGCTGCCGACTTCTTCATCGGATGTAAATAAAAAAACCGGTGAAAAAGGCAGTGTCTCTAAGTTGGATTTTAATGAATGAGTGGCCCAAATAGAAGACAAAAGCCCTGCTTTCATATCGAAAATCCCTGGTCCATGAATATTATTTTCTTTTTCCGTTAATGGGATGGCATCTACTTCCCAGACCGTATCAAAATGGCTAAGGAACAGAACTCTTGGCCCGTCTTGAGGTGAGGTTTGGGAAAATAGCAGATGATCTCCAGCAGTTTTGTTTTCGATAGTTTCTAAGTTCCATCCATCACCTAATCTTTTTAGGAATATTTCCTTTAATTTATCTCCGCAGCGATCGACTAGCTCTTTATTATGGCTAGGGGACTGCGCCTCCACCAATGCTACTAAATCTTTTTTAATTAAATCTTCGTTTTCCTTCAAATATTTTAAATTCTTGTTCAAGTCAACATCTCCTTGTAATTTTAGTTAAATATCATATTAAATAAAGCGGAAGAATTAATCAATGAATTCAGAAAATATTTAATATTCTATTGACTCTGCTTTTTTCGCGCTGTAAAGTTATAAAAAAAGATTACGGCATTTTTCCTAAAATGCGGATGAGGGGGATAATTTGGCGAATAAAATCGAGCAAATAATTGAAGAGAACCGGTATATGTACATAAAATGGCTCACGGATTTTTGTGAAATCCCAAGTGTGGCCGCACAAAAACGAGGTATGACAGAAGCCGTGGATTACTTGGACTCTTTATTTGAGCAAGCGTTAGCAACGTCCCCTGAAAAATTGGAGACTGATGGCTTCCCGGTGGTGTTTGCTGAACTGCCCGGGAAAAGCGATAAAATATTGAGTTTTTACAACCATTACGATGTTCAGCCGGAAGACCCGGTGGAACTTTGGGAGACGCCTGCTTTTCAACCGGATATTCGCGAAGGCAAAATTTTCGCAAGAGGAGTAGCGGACAACAAAGGCAATCTCATCGCTCGTATAGCAGCATTGCATGCAATCAAACAAGCTGGTGAAGAATTGCCGGTCGCTATCAAGTTTATCTTTGAAGGAGAAGAGGAAATAGGCAGTTTACATTTACCGGCATTCGCTAAGAAATACGCTGATAAAATACGCGCCGATGGCAATGTGTGGGAATTCGGCTACCGTGATGCTGACGGAGCGCTGCAAGTGTCACTCGGTGTCAAAGGTATGTTGTATGTGGAACTGAGCGCACAGGGCGCTAACAGCGATTTACACTCGGCGCAAGCGG